>NZ_JAERKB010000004.1:0-333651 GCF_018257325.1 Nissabacter archeti | reverse complement strand
GGCGTATAGCAAGAAATATGTCCACCCCTCCGAGCGCTATATTGCCGTTCCTTGGTGGGATTCCACGGCATTTACCGTCTCAAAGGATTATGGACAAACCTGGCAAACCGCATCATTTGCCACAAATACTCACTCTGTAGAACCTGAGGGAAGAGGCTGGAATCCATCAAGAGAAAACAATCTCTCATTTACCGTGGTAAATGATCAGGGGTTTCTGCTGACCCGGCAGGGCAATCTTTATATGAGTTCAAAACCCTTTGATGACCCACGTGTCCAACCTGGAGAAGCGGGTATCGACTTTATTGATCAAGATGGCAACAAAGATACTCTATTACCCAGAGAGTCTGGCCCTAAGTGGGGGCTTTCCTATATTGCGCCCAAAGTTATTGATCAATTAACTGATTCTCTCCTGGCCAACTGGCAGGATTTGCCCACCCAGGTTCCCGAGGTCAAAAATTATCAAGGTTGGGATCATATGCAGTGTGACCCCAATAAAGGGCTGCAATGATGTGGCGGGTAATTGCTATGAAGGCAAAAGGAATGACGCTAATGATGCTGACCAGCTTATTTGTCCTGTCAGGCTGTACCCGCCCGCAGCAGCCACCGACGCAGGTTATCTATCGTTTCGATGATCACCGTTACCTTGAATTAACAGGGTGGTTTTGCGAAGGGGCGCTTCATTATGTCGATACAGCACGAGGTATTCGCTCTGAAATTACCAGCCAGTTTTATCGGGCTTTTGCGGATAAATATATTCATCCCTCAGAACGCTATATTGCTATTCCCTCATGGGATTCCAGCGCTTTCATTGTGTCCAAAGACTTTGGAAAAACTTGGAAAATTGCACCATTTGCCACAAATACTCACTCTGTAGAACCTGAGGGAAGAGGCTGGAGTCCAAAAAGAGAAAATATGCTGTCATTTACCGTGGTAAATGATCAGGGCTTTTTACTGACGCGGCAGGGCAATCTCTATATGAGTTCAAAACCCTTTGATGACCCACGTGTCATGCCGGGCGGGGCGGGAATTGATTATTTAGATGTGGATGGTGATCCACACCACCTGCGCCCCGGTTCGGCCGGGCCAGCCTGGGGGCTGGAGTATCTTGCGCCGAAAAATATTGAATATATTACTGCCTCTGAACTGACAAACTGGCAGGATTTACCTACCCAGGTTCCCGAGGTCAAGAACTATAAAGGTTGGGATCATATGCAGTGTGACCCCAACAAAGGGCTGCAATGATGTGGCGGGTAATTGCGGTGAAGGCAAAAGGAATGACGCTAATGATGCTGACCAGCTTATTTGCCCTGTCAGGCTGTACCCGCCCGCAGCAGCCACCGACGCAGATTATCTATCGCTTCGATGACCACCGTTACCTTGAATTAACAGGGTGGTTTTGCGAAGGGGCGCTTCATTATGTCGATACAGCACGAGGTATTCGCTCTGAAATTACTAGCCAATTTTACCAGGCGTATAGCAAGAAATATGTCCACCCCTCCGAGCGCTATATTGCCGTTCCTTGGTGGGATTCCACGGCATTTACCGTCTCAAAGGATTATGGCAAAACCTGGCAAACCGCATCATTTGCCACAAATACTTACTCCGTGGAACCTGAGGGAAGAGGCTGGAGTCCAAAAAGAGAAAATATGCTGTCATTTACCGTGGTAAATGATCAGGGCTTTTTACTGACGCGGCAGGGCAATCTCTATATGAGTTCAAAACCCTTTGATGACCCACGTGTCATGCCGGGCGGGGCGGGAATTGATTATTTAGATGTGGATGGTGATCCACACCACCTGCGCCCCGGTTCGGCCGGGCCAGCCTGGGGGCTGGAGTATCTTGCGCCGAAAAATATTGAATATATTACTGCCTCTGAACTGACAAACTGGCAGGATTTACCTACCCAGGTTCCCGAGGTCAAGAACTATAAAGGTTGGGATCATATGCAGTGTGACCCCAATAAAGGGCTGCAATGATGTGGCGGGTAAGGGTAACCCTTACCCCATAGCCCGCTGATACTGGCCGGGCGTGACGCCCATAAACCGCCGGAACCAACGGGTAAAATGGGCCTGATCGGCAAACCCGGCCTGTAGCCCCGCCTCGCTGAGTGAACAGTGCCGGCGGAGCAACCGCATGGCATACCTGATGCGCGCCTGCCGCTGATAGGCGTGGGGCGTCATGCCGTAGAGGCGTTCAAACGCACGGAACAACCGGTATTGCGGCAAGCCCGCTTCTGTCGCCAGATCAATCAGGCTCACTGAGTCTTCAAGGTGCTCATCCAGATAGTCCCGTACCCGCCGCACGGCCGCCATCTCTGCGCCCGGCGGCGGTGCGCTGCGGCGTTGGGTGACGTGGCGCGCCAGCAATTTGTCCGCGAAACTGAGGTAAGCCTGATCGCGGAACAGGTGGGAACCGTTGATTTCTGAACAGTGATGAAGGGCGTGCAGGCAGGCGGCGACGTCCGGGTCACGGATAATCGGCCCGGCCAGCGCGGCAGCGGGCGCAGCGGCGCGCTCCCTGACTAATTGCCGCAGGTGGGCCATATCCACGTAAAGCGTGCGTAACCGCCAGCCCGCTTCATCAGTGGCCCAGCCCGCGTGGGGTTCATCGGCATCAATGGCATAGAGATCACCCTGACGCGCTGTGAATTCGTTGCCCCGCATCCGGATGCGGATACTGCCTGCGGTCAGCAGCGCAAAACAGGCGGTTTCATGGGTATGCACGTCATAGGCGTAATCCACAAACCGCCCGCGAATCAGCTCCGCCTGCAACGCCGGCGCACGCCAGATGGTGATATCTGTTCCGGTCTCTGACATCCGATACACCCCAGTCTGTAGGATTCTCTGCAATAGCGTTCAAGACGCCCCCTCCCCTTTTTAGCATAGTGATTCCCGACATGACACAACCTGTTAACCACATCACAACGTTAACCGTAGGCAGCAAGTAAGGGGAAAAAATGAACGAACAGGCACAATCCATCAAGCTGGAGCGCTGCGTCATCGTGCTGGATGAACAATTGCCCGCCGGACGGGCAGCCAACGCGGCCGCAGTGATCGCCTTGACCGTCGGGCAGCGCCATCCTGAATTAGTCGGGCTGCCGCTGACCGATGCGTCCGGCCACGCCCACCCAGGGTTAATCCCGATTGGGATTGCGGTGCTCTCGGCCACTGCGGAAGAACTGGGGGCAATCCACCGGCAGGCCACCGCCTCAGCAGAGGTGGATGTGGTGGACTTCCCGATTCAGGGGCAAATGACCACGAATTATGGGGAGTTTATGGCCGTGATGGCGCAGATCCCGGCTGATGAACTGCGGTACCTTGGCCTGGCGCTGGTGGGCGAAAAAAAGAGCATCGCCAGACTGGTGTCGAAAAAGAAACTGTTCAGCTAAGCCGCCGCACCCATAAAAACGCCCTCATCTGAGGGCGTTTTTCACATCATCCGGCCGTACAAGGCAGGGGTTATGCCGATCAGTGCTGGGTTTTGAACACCGCTACCGTCTGGCGCAACACATCGGACTGCTCCTCCAGTGAACCGGCCGCCGCCGCGACCTGCTCCACCAGCGCGGCGTTCTGCTGCGAGACTTCATCCATCTGTGTCACCGCGATATTCACCTGATTGATGCCGTGGCTCTGCTCCTGCGTCGAGACCGCGATTTCGCTCATGATCTGGGTCACGTTCTGGATGGCGGTGCCGATACGCTGCATACTTTCGCCCGCTTTCGCCACCAGTTTGCTGCCGGCGTGTACCCGCTCATCGGAGACTTCAATCAGCGCGCGGATATCTTTGGACGCAGACGCAGAACGCTGGGCCAGGTTGCGCACCTCGGCCGCCACCACGGCAAAGCCGCGCCCCTCTTCTCCGGCACGTGCCGCTTCTACCGCGGCGTTCAGCGCCAGGATGTTGGTCTGGAACGCGATGCTCTCAATGATGCTGATGATGCTGGCAATGCGTTCTGAGCCTTCCTCGATACCGGCCATGGTATCGATCACTTCTGTCACAATCCCGTTGCCCTCAGAGACGATGCTGCGCGCCTCTTTCGCCAGCCCGTTCACCTGTTCGGCGTGATCGGAGGTCTGTTTCACGGTGATGGTCAGCTGCTCCATACTGGCGGCGGTTTCCCCGAGTGAGGAGGCCTGCTCCTCGGTACGGGCGGAGAGGTCCATATTGCCGGACGCAATCTCTTTGGCGGCGTGCGCCACGGCGTCACTGGAGTCACGCACCCGGCCAATGGTTTCAGAGAGCGAACGGCGCATGGTTTCCAGCGCGCCCATCATCTCGCCAATCTCATCACGATGGGCGGAGAGAATCGGCGTCTGCAACTGGCCCTGCGCAATCTCTTCGCAATGTACCCGTGCCTCTTCAATCGCGTTCAGCAGGCGTTTTTTCAGCAGCACCACAATTGCGCCCATCGTCAGCAGGAACAGGGCAGTAAAGATGATAAGCAGCGTCAGGCTGAGGCGGAAGTTGGATTGCGCGGTCTCATTCAGTGAACGTGCATAGCTTTCGCGGTAAGAGAGCAGCTCATCCAGGGAGATTTCGAACTGGCGATCCAGCTGCGGCACCTGGGAGGTGATCATCTGCTCAAACCGGGCACGGTCGCCCTGTTGGGCCACGGCCATCAACGGCTTCAGGGCGTTGTCGTGGTAATCCTGCCAGCGCTGGTTAAAGTTGTCGGCCAACGGGGCCTCTTTATCGAGTTTTGGCCAGGCCATATAGCCGGAGAAAGATTTTTCCGCCAGGCCCATCACCCGCTGCGCGTTTTTCAGGGAGTCGGCCGCCGCGTCTTCTTTGCCCTGCTCACGGTACGCGATGTACTGGGAGAGGTGCACCCGCAGGGTACGGCTGTGGTTAATGGTATCCACAATGGAAAGCACCACGCGGATTTCACGGTTAACATCATTCAAAGAAGCATTGCTGCGCTGAAGGTAATAGCTGCTGAGGGCAATGCTGGTAATAAAAAGCAACGACAGGAATGCCAGGACAAGCAAGGTAAAACGGCGAATTGACATAGTGCTAACCTAAATAAGTCGCTGAGAGGGGAGAAATGTGAACATTAGATGACACGCCAGTATTAACGGCCGCAGCAGGGAAAAACTTGAGGGGAGTGATCAAAAAGCCAGCGGAAGGGAAAGTTTACGGGGCATGGGTTGCCGGCCGCCTCCCCCAATCTCGCTCAACCCCGCTTTTCCCCCGGATAAATCCCGTCAGGTTTGCTCTTTTTTTGAGCAGATAAACTTATGGATAGCTTTGCGCCGGCCTGTGATGCAGTTCAAATTTTCTGTATCAACTTTCCATCAATGAGGCCGGCGGGCAGCAAAAGGGCGCTTTATTTGCCGCTTCGCTTACAAAATGTTTAGTGAGGGCAATCAGGTTGTTGCAGGGCGTGCAGGCAATAATTTCCGGTGGCTTATTCTTTGTCAGAAATAATAAACATTATTTACATCATAGGAATTATTTATATTAGCTTTTCATAAAATTAAAAGTAATGATAATTACATAAATTCTTAATTTCCCGCCTGCGCGGGTTTTTTATTGATCGTTAAAAAAGCCGACGTTACACTGAAAAAAATTCTGCATGAAGGCATGGCTATGCTGAACACCTTTAAACGCTACCTGTCTGTTGGGGTGCTGAATACCTTAATTCATTGGGTCGTCTTTCTGGCGCTGGTCTATCTGATGGGCACCAACCAGTCCTTTTCCAATCTGATGGCGTTTTGTGTCGCCACCACCTTTGGCTTTTTTGCCAATGCGAAATGGACATTTAATAAAGAGTATTCTCTCTACCGTTATTTTATCTATGTGTCATTTTTGGGGCTGATGGCGGTGCTGTTTGGCCGGGCCGCAGATTTACTCTCCCTGCCGCCCTTGATCACCACGGTGTCATTTTCTTTGTTTAGCCTGGTGATTGGTTTTCTTTATTCTAACTTCATTGTCTTTAAGGACAGCAAAAGATGAAAATCTCCCTGGTGGTGCCGGTTTACAATGAAGAAGACGCGATCCCTGTTTTTTACCGCACCGTCAGGGGCTATCAGGCATTATCGGATTATGATATCGAGATTATTTTTATTAACGACGGCAGCCGTGATAAGACCGCGGAAATTATTCAAACATTGGAAGATCAGGACCCGCTGGTCACCGTGGTGAATTTTTCCCGCAATTTCGGCAAGGAGCCGGCGCTGTTTGCCGGGCTGGAGTACGCCACCGGTGACGCAGTCATCCCGATAGATGTTGACCTGCAAGACCCGATCGACGTGGTGCCGCAACTGATTGACCAGTGGCAGCAAGGGGCGGACATCGTGCTGGCCAAGCGTAAAGACCGCTCGTCAGACAGCCGCCTGAAGCGCCAGTCCGCCGGCATCTTTTACCGGCTGCATAACATGATCAGCCGCCCGAAAATTGAGGAAAATGTCGGGGATTTCCGGCTGATCTCCCGCGAGTTTGTTGAAAAAATCATTCAGTTGCCGGAACGGAACCTGTTTATGAAGGGCATCCTGAGCTGGGTGGGCGGCAACATCGCCATTGTGGAGTACACACGCGATAAACGGGTGGCAGGCAACAGCAAATTCAATGGCTGGAAGCTGTGGAACCTGGCGCTGGAAGGGTTTACCTCCTTCTCTACCGTGCCGCTGCGCATCTGGACTTACCTCGGGTTCGCCATCTCATTGCTCTCCTTTGCTTACGGTGCCTACATGGTCATCGACAAACTGGTATGGGGAAATGAGGTGAAAGGCTATCCCTCGCTGCTGGCGTCGGTGCTGTTCCTCGGTGGTGTACAACTGATTGGCATTGGGGTGCTGGGCGAATACATCGGCCGCATCTATATCGAATCCAAAGGCCGGCCGCGTTATATCGTCAAAGGCAGCCGACCCAAAAGCAATGTGATTCAACGCGATTTTGCCCGGAAAAACCGGCTTAACCCAGGTGACGCCGTCGCCCGAAACAGGAGGGAACCTTGAAAAATACTGTGATTTATCTTCCCCTGATGACGATTGGCGTCTGCATGGCGCTGGCCGGTATGGGGGCCAACTCATTCTGGGTTGATGAAATTTTCACGATGGAGTCGGTGACCAGCGGCTTCAGGAATCTCTACGTCAATTACCTGCTTAATGACGTCCACCCGTTCCTCTATAACACCCTGCTGTTTTTCTGGGTGAAAGCGTTCGGCATCAGTGAAACGGCCGCCCGCTCGCTGAGTTTTGCCTTTTCTGTCGCCACCGCGCTGTATGTCTATTTCCGTGGGCGCCAGCTTTTCAGCCAGGGGGTGATTACCCTCTACCTGCTGCTGTTCCTGACCAGTTTCGGTTTTATCCATTTTGCCCAGGAGGCGCGCTCCTATTCCCTGCTGGTGCTGCTTTCCACTATCCAGACGTTCGAATTTATCGCCTTTTTACGCGGCAACCAGAATAAAGCGGCGTTTTATCTGGCGTCGGTGCTGGTCTCCTGGACGCACATCATTGGGCTGTTTCTCACGGCGGCCTTTCTGCTGACGCTGTTTATCTCACGCCCGCAACGGCTGCGGATGTTTATTGAATTTACGCTGCTGATGCTGGTGAGCGTCTCACATTTTATTGTGATTTTTATGGTTTCCGGGTTTGGCGGCAAAAACTCCTGGGTGCAGGCAGTCAGCCCGGTGCACCAGATCTATAACGCCATCCATATCGCGTTCCCGGTGGCTAACCTGCCGAAAATGGTGGTGGGCGGCGGCATGGGCAGCCTGCTGGTGGCGCTGGTGTTCGCGCTGGTTTGCGCCTGGCCGTTTATCCGCCGCCCGCGCCACCCGGAGTTCGCGACCCCGCGTGATTACCTGCTGAGCCTGATTGTGCCGCTGGTGGCGTTTATTGCCTTGTCATGGCTGATTTCGCTCTATAAGCCGATCCAGCTCGACCGGACCATGTACATCTGCGCCCCGCTGGCGATTTTAATTGTGGCGCTGTTCCTGCAAGAGATAAAAACCGCCGGGGCGGTGGCAGCCTCACTGCTGGCGGTGGTTTCCCTGGCGTCCTCTTACAAGAACGCCTATTCCGAAAACCTGAATTACCTCAGCGGAAAAGAGAGTTATGACGAAAGCACGCTTTATATGGTGGCGGCCTGTAATGCCGGTTATTCGGTAGGGTATCTGTCGATTGAGTACCCGCACTGGAAATATAACGACTTCTACCGGCAGAAATATGCGCCTTACATGCTGAATGCGCGCTGCAAGGGGTTGACGACTTTACTGAACCCGCAAAAAGAACAGCCTGATCTGGTTCAGTTTAATCATCCGTCGCGTGTGGCCATTGATATGGCGCGGCCGTTACTGGCAGCCGGTTATAAATTTATCGACCTGCCGGATAATGAACGGAAATATAACCTGAATATTTTGGTTTCCCCGCGTTATGTGCAGGAAACCGGCGTGAAAATCCGTGACGTGCCCTTTAAGTCATAATGAATAATCAACGTGCGCCCCGGCTCAATATCGCTGGGGCGTTTTTTTTGCCTGAGAAAACCCCGCGTTATTCCCCCTTCCCGGTAAAGCTATTTATCTGCTAAGCATTGCGTTTATTACACTAAGCACAGGCTTTACACTCTGCTACCCGGCTAATTACACTCGCGTTAATACACCCGATGCCGTAGCGCACGGCGCATCTTAATTAAACAGCAATGCGTTTATTGCAGCCGCACGGTAATGCGTCATCCGCATTGCCCTGCCCCCCTGCACCCTATTTTCGTGTCAGACACAAACAGCCGGGAGAATAATCATGGTTGATGCTGTAACACCTGCGCCGACACGCTGGGCGGAAGCGCCGTCAGCGGCGCGAATCCGCACCGCCGCGCAAGCCCTGGAGGCCGCGCACGCCGTGGCGGCATTGGCCGCACCCGGTGCCGTGGCGCGTGACCGTGACCGGGTTTACCCGCTTGAGGCGCTGGCGCTGTTCAGCCGCAGCGGGCTGGGGAGCATCACGATTGCCGCCGAATATGGCGGTGCCGGCCTGCCTTTCACCGTGCTGGCCGAGGTATTCCGGGTGATTTCAGCCGTGGACCCGGCGCTGGGGCAAATTCCACAAAACCATTTCGGCCTGATCCGGCTGATCGATGAACTGGCCCCGGTGGCGCTGAAACAGCAGATTTTCAGTGCGGTGGTGAACGGGCAGCGCATCGGCAATGGCGGACCGGAGAAGCACACCCGGCATACGCTGGAGATGCAGGCCCGCCTGCGCACCACCGGGCAGGGGTTGCGCCTGACCGGTGACAAGTTTTACTCCACCGGGGCGCTGTTTGCCCACATTGTGGCGGTCAAGGCGCTGGATGACGCCGGGCAACCGGTGCTGGCGCTGATCCCGCAACCGGCGGCGGGGCTGGAGATTATTGATGACTGGTCAGGCATGGGGCAACGCACGACCGCCAGCGGCAGTATGCGGCTGCGCGAGGTGGCAGTCGCCGATGACCACGTCGTGCCGCTGGCCCCATTGGCGCAACGGCCCAACATTCAGGGCGCGATTTCGCAGCTGATCCAGGCGGCGATAGATGCCGGTATTGCCCAGGGCGCACTGGACGAGGCGCACGCCTTTATCCGTGAGCGCTCGCGCCCGTGGGTGGATGCGCAGGCTGAACGCAACGCGGATGACCCTTACATTCTGGCGGATGTCGGGCGGCTCGATACCGAACTGGCGGCGGCCAATGCGCTGCTGCACTGGGCGGCGCGCACGCTGGATGACACCGATGCCCGGCCGGTCACGGCGGAGAGTGCCGCGCGCGCGTCGATTGCCGTGGCACAGGCCAAAGTGCTGACCACCGAGGTCGCCTTGCGGGCCAGTGAGAAATTGCTGGAATGGGGCGGCAGCCGCGCCACGCTGGCTGAATTCGGGCTGGACCGCCACTGGCGCAATGCGCGCACCCACACCCTGCATGATCCGGTGCGCTGGAAATACCACGCCATCGGCGCGTACACCCTGAACGGCCAGCTTCCGGCCCGCCACTCCTGGATCTGAACAAGGACATCACCATGACGACCCACATTACGCCGCCCCGCCCGGCGGCACGGATTACGTCTGCGGCGCAAGCACTGGAGGCGGCAAATGCGCTGGCGGTGCGTTTCGCCGCCGGGGCCGCCCGGCGTGACCGCGAGCGCCGGTTGCCGCGCGAGGAGCTGGCGGAACTGTTTGCCTCCGGGCTGGGCGGCATCACCGTGCCGGCAGCCTTTGGCGGCCCGGCCCTGCCGAACGCGGTGCTGGCGCAGGTGATTGCCCTGCTGAGCGAGGCGGACGGTTCGATAGGCCAGGTGCCGCAAAACCATTTTTATGCGTTGGAAGTGCTGCGGGTGAACGGCTCACCCCAACAGCAGGCGCGCCTGTATGCGGAAGTGCTGGCAGGGGCGCATTTTGGTAACGCGCTGGCGGAGTTCAGCTCGGCGGCGGCGCACCAGCGCCATACCCGCCTGGTGCGCAATGGGGCGCACTGGCAGGTGATTGGGAAGAAATTCTATGCCACCGGCGCACTGTACGCCGGGCGGGTGCCGACGGCCGCGCTGGGTGAGGACGGCAAAGAGCGGCTGGTGTTTCTGCCCGCTGACGCGCCGGGGTTAACCATTGTGGATGACTGGTCAGGTTTCGGCCAGCGTACCACCGGCAGCGGCACCGTCACCTTTGACGCCACCCCGGCAGATGAGCAGGACATCGTCCCGTTCCAGACGGCCTTTGAGCGCCCGACGCCGGTCGGCCCGCTGGCGCAATTGCTGCACGCCGCCATCGATCAGGGCATTGGCCGTGCCGCCTGGCGGGATATGCTGGACTTTGTGCGCAGCCGGTCGCGCCCCTGGATCGATTCCGGCGTGGAGAAAGCCAGTGATGACCCGCTGACGCTGGATCGCATCGGGCAGCTTACGGCGCGGTTACAGGCCGGTGAGGCGCTGCTGGAACTGGCCGGTGAGGCGGTGGATGTGGCCCAGCGCCACACTGACGCTGCCACGGTGGCGGAGGCGTCCATTGCCGTGGCGCGTGCGCGCGCCTGGACCACGGAAACCTCGCTGGCGGCCGGAAACCTGCTGTTTGAGCTGGCCGGCAGCCGCGCCACGCTGGCGGAGTTTAATTTCGACCGCCACTGGCGCAATGCCCGCACCCATACCCTGCATGACCCGGTGCGCTGGAAATACCCGGCGATCGGCAATTATGTGCTGAACGGCGTACTGCCGCCACGTCGGGGGACGATCTGATGGCCGGGAAAGAGGTGCTGCTCAACGCCTTCACCATGAATTGTGTCGGCCATATCCACCACGGCATGTGGACGCACCCCCACGACCACTCAGCTGATTTCAACCAGCTGAGTTACTGGACAGGCTTGGCGCAGCTGCTGGAGCAGGGGCTGTTCGACGGCATATTCATCGCCGACATCCTGGGCGTGTATGACGTCTACCAGAACGGCATCGGCCTGACCGCGCGGGAGGCGATCCAGTTGCCGGTTAACGACCCGCTGATGCTGGTGTCAGCGATGGCCGCCGTGACCCAACACCTGGGTTTTGGCCTGACCGCCAACCTCAGTTATGAAGCGCCCTACCCGTTTGCCCGCCGCCTGTCGACGCTCGATCACCTGACGAACGGCCGCATTGGCTGGAACATCGTGACCGGCTACCTCGACAGCGCCGCGCGGGCGATGGGTATGCAAACACAGGTGGCGCATGACCGCCGGTACGATCAGGCCGATGAGTTTCTGGAGGTGGGTTACAAACTCTGGGAAGGCAGTTGGGAAGATGGCGCGCTGGTGGCGGATAAAGCCCGGCGGCTGTACGCCGATCCGGCAAAAATTCACGCCATCCGTCATCAGGGTGAATTCTACCGCATGGAGGGTTATCACCTGACGTCGCCCTCGCCCCAGCGCACCCCGCTGCTGTTCCAGGCGGGCAGTTCGGCGCGCGGCCTCGCTTTCGCCGGTCGCCATGCTGAATGCACCTTTGTTACCGGCAGTACGCCGGAAGCGATGCGCAAACAGGTACACGCCCTGCGGCAGGCCGCGGTGGACGCCGGTCGCCCGGCCGATGCGCTGAAAGTCTTTATGGGCGTCGGGGTGATTGTCGCGCCCACCGCCGCCGAAGCGCAGGAGAAGTACCGCGACTACCTGCGCTACGCCAGCCCGGAAGCGGGTATCGCCCATTTTTCCAGCTCAACCGGTATCGATCTGGCGCGTTTCGGGCTGGATGAGCCGATTCAGGCCGGGCCGACGCAGGCGATTGAGTCCGTCACCAAAACCTACAGCGGCTGGACGCGCCGCCGCCTGCTGGAACAGCACGCGATGGGCAGCCGTTACCCGCTGCTGGTCGGTGACCCGTCGCAGGTCGCTGACCAGTTGCTGCGCTGGATGGATGAGGGGGAGATTGACGGCTTTAACCTGTCGCGCATCCTCAACCCCGGCAGCTATGAAGAGGTGATCCGCTGGCTGGTTCCGGAGCTGCAATCCCGCGGCCGCTATAAAACAGCTTACCGGCCCGGCACGCTGCGGCAAAAACTGTTCCGGCATGGCGATCGCCTGCCCGCCAGCCACCCGGCGGCCGCGTGGCGCACCCCGGCCAGTGGCTTCACCAGATAACACCGCCGGATAATACGGCGCTTTTACCTTTACTTTTTTCATAGGGAAACGAGATGACAACACCACGCTGGAAACACGCCCTCATGGGCAAAAGCCTGCTGCTGGCCGCGTTGATGGCCTTGTCCGGCACAGCCGCGGCAGCCGACGGCACGCTGAAAGTCGGCACCACTGCCGCCTTTTCGCCCCCGCTGGAGACGGCGGCGGATGAGGCACGCAAACAGGGGCTGAACGTCGAGATCATCGAATTCAGTGACTGGATCGCGCCGAATGTCAGCCTGGAGAACGGCGACATTGACGTTAACCTGTTCCAGCATCGCCCATTCCTGGCGAACGCCAATCAGGAGGGCGGTTTCCACCTGGTGGCCTACGCCCCGGCGATCATCAACCAGGTCGGGTTGTATTCGAAAAAACATGGTGCGATAGCTGACCTGCCGGACGGCGCAAAAGTGGCGATCCCCAACGACCCGATCAACGGCGGGCGCGGCCTGCTGCTGTTGCAGAAAGCCGGGCTTATCACCCTGAAACCGGGCGTCGGCATCAAGGCCACCACGGCGGACATCGTCACCAACCCGAAGCATATCGACATTATCGAGGTGGAGGCGGTGCAACTGGCCCGCACACTGGATGAAGTCGATCTGGCGGTGGGCTACCCGCACTACCTGCGGCTCTCCGGCGTCATCGACCCCAATAAAGCGCTGCTGTTCGATGGGCTGGAGCACCCGGAGTATGTCATCCAGTTTGTGGTGCGTGACGGCCACCAGAACGACCCGCGCCTGAAGCAGTTTGTGGCGATCTACCAGCATTCACCGGCAGTGCGCGCCAAACTGGACAGTTTCTACGGCAAACTTTACCAACCCGGCTGGAACCCATAATCATGAGCGTGATTGAGCTTCCCAACCCCGGCCGCACCGCCACGGCGGCCATTCCCTGGCACTCCCATGATGAGGTGCACCTGCATCTGGCCGGGGTCAGCAAAGTCTACCCCGGCCAGCAGGTGGCCGCACTTCAGGCGGTGGACCTGACCATCCGCCGCGGGGAGATTTTCGGCATCATCGGCCGCAGCGGGGCGGGAAAATCCACGCTGATCCGCACCCTGAACCGGCTTGAACGCCCCACCGGTGGCCATGTGGTGGTGGACGGTACCGACATCGGCACGCTGGATGAGGATCAGCTGGTGGCTTACCGCCGCCGCACCGGCATGATTTTCCAGCACTTTAATCTGCTCTCGGCGAAAACGGTGCGGCAAAACATTGAACTGCCCCTGCGCGTTGCCGGGGTTGAGGCCGGGGAACGGCGGCAGCGGGTCGATCGGCTGCTGGCGCTGGTCGGGCTGGAGGCGCGGCAGGACGCCTACCCGGCGCAGCTTTCCGGCGGCCAGAAACAGCGGGTCGGCATCGCACGGGCGCTGGTGCATGACCCGGCGCTGCTGCTGTGTGATGAGGCGACGTCGGCGCTCGACCCGGAAACCACCCGCGCGATCCTTGACCTGTTGCGGCAGATTAACCGCGAGATGGGGATTACGATCGTGCTGATTACCCATGAGATGGATGTGATCCACGATCTCTGCCACAGGGTGGCGGTGATTGAGCGCGGGCAGATTATCGAACAGGGGCCGGTGTGGGCGGTATACGGTAACCCGCAACAGCCCACTACCCGCAGCCTGCTGACGCCGGGGCATGACCGGCTGCCTGCCCGCTTCAGCGACCAACTGAGCGCGACCCCGGAGACACCGGGATCCTCGCTGCTGGTGCGGCTGCGTTACCACGGTGACGGTGTCACGCCTGATCTTAACCGGGTGCTGGCGGCGTTTGACGGCGCGGTCACGCTGGTGGAAAGCGCGCTGGAAGCGATTCAGGGGCGTGCAGTAGGCCATTTGCTGCTGACGGTAACCCCGGCGGGCGGCGTGCCGCTGCCGCGTTTTGATAACATTGCCGATCGTGTGGAGGTACTGGGTTATGTCACTGCTGCTTGACCGCCTGTGGGGCGGTTTTCTGGACACCTTACTGATGGTGGGTGTGTCGTCCCTGCTGGCGCTGCTGCTCGGGCTGCCGCTGGCGGTGGTGCTGGTAGTGAGCGATCGCAACGGCCTGTATGAGAATGTGTCGCTGAACCGGGTGCTCGGCGGCTTTGTGAATCTCTTTCGTTCGATTCCCTTTCTGATCCTGATGGTGGCGCTGATCCCCTTTACGCGGATGCTGGTCGGCACGTCGTATGGCGTCTGGGCGGCGGTCGTGCCGCTGACGGTGGCGGCGATGCCGTTTTTCGCCCGGATTGCTGAAGTCAGCTTACGCGAGGTCGATCACGGCCTGACGGAGGCCGCACAGGCGATGGGCTGCAAGCGTGGGCATATCATCCGCCATGTGCTGTTGCCGGAGGCGCTGCCGGGGATTGTCAGCGGGTTTACCATCACACTGGTCACCATGATCAATGCGTCTGCCATGGCCGGAGCGATTGGCGCAGGCGGGCTGGGCGACCTCGCCTACCGTTACGGCTACCAGCGTTTCGACACCCAGGTGATGCTGACGGTGATTGTGGCGCTGGTGGCGCTGGTCACGCTGCTGCAACTGGGCGGTGATCGCCTGGCGCGCCGTCTTAACCACCGCGCCTGACCGGCGCGGCAGGGGATTCTTCTGCGTTTTTCAGCTTCCGTTTCCCGGATTTGTTGTTTTACTTCCGGTCGGCAGTCGGGAATAGTGCCTGTACGGCATACCCCTCCCGTTTATCTTCATGCCGTGCAGAGAGTGAGGAGATCCCATGAACCCGTACTGCTTTGTTGAAACCACCCCTGACGATCCCTGTATCACGCCGTTAACCGACGCGCTGGCGGCTGAATGCCGGCTTCGCTACGGGACACATTTCGGTGACCGGGAATATGGCCCGGCCTCCCTCTATTGCGCGCCGCAGGGGAGTTTTCTGGTGCTGAAGCGCGGTGATGAGGCGCTCGGCATCGGGGCGTATTCCGCTTATGACCACGACACCGCGGCGCTCTCCCACCTCTGGACGCGGCAGGATCAGCGCCGGCAGGGCGTGGCGCTGTATATGGTGCAGGAGCTGGAGCGCCGCGCCCGGCTGGCGGGTTACAAACAGGCGTTCTTCACTACCGGTTACCGCCAGCCCGAAGCGGTCAGCCTCTGCCTGTCGCTGGGTTACACCCCGCTGTTTGACGTCAATGCCGATCCGGCGCGCTACAGCGAACCGCCCTACGACGGCCACCTCTCGTTTGTGAAATGGCTGGTGCCGCTGACGGCCGTGAAACCAGGGCGGGCCGGAAATGATGTGGTGTCGTTGCCTTGAGCCGGCAATCGACCATAAAAAACCCGGACATCCATGCCGGGTTTTAGGTTTCTTCACGCCGTATCAATTATTGCGCGAACTGCTCAATCAGCCGCGCGGCGGTGGCGGCGGAGGACGTCGGGTTCTGCCCGGTGATAAGCCTGCCGTCAGTCACCACGTAGGAACCCCAGTCTTCGCCTTTGGAGTAGATCCCCCCTTTGGCAATCAGTTCATCTTCCACCAGGAAAGGCACCACGTTGGTCAGCCCAACCGCCTCTTCTTCCGTATTGGTAAAACCGGTCACTTTCTTGCCTTCCACCAGCGGCTTGCCGTCCGGGGTTTTCACATGGCGCAGTACACCGGGAGCGTGGCAGACAAAGGCCACCGGCTTGTTGGCCGCCACAAAGGATTCAATCAGCGCGATGGAGTGGCTGTCTTCAGCCAGATCCCACAGCGGGCCGTGGCCGCCCGGATAAAAGACCGTGTCGAAATCCGCTGAGGATACGCTGTCAAGGCGCACGGTGGCAGCCAGTTGCGCGGTGGCCTCGGCATCGGCTTCAAAGCGGCGGGTCAGGTCGGTCTGGAACATCGGTTCATTGCTTTTTGGGTCCAGCGGCGGCTGGCCACCGGCCGGTGATGCCAGGGTGATGTGCGCCCCTGCCTCTTTGAAGGCGTAATACGGGGCAGCCAGTTCTTCCAGCCAGAAGCCGGTTTTACGGCCGGTGTTGCCAAGCTGGTCATGGGATGTCAGGACGATTAATACGTTCATGGTGTCTCTCCAGATGTCAGGGTTTAGGTTTGTCTAAAATAGACCGGTCGTCTTAAAATTGTCTCTAAAAAAACGCCGCGAAGGCGTTTTTCATCAGCCGGATACGGCGGCTGTTTTATTACTGCGGCGGCAAATTAAGCCACTGCCGGGTTGCTGACATCGCCGCATCAAACGGCTGCGTATTGCGCGAAATTTTGACCATCACGCTTGCGCCCAGCCAGAGCTGGTAGAGGCTCTGCGCCATCTCATCCGGGTTCCCTTCAGGATGAAGCGACCCATCACTTATGCCTGCTTTCATCACCTCAGCCATATGCCGGGTGATGGCCTCAGTGCCGCGCTGAAGCGACGTCCGCATCGCTTCTGATAAATCTGCCACTTCCGTCCCGAGTTTCACCGCCAGGCATTTGCCCTGGCACTCTTCGAACGACTGGTTATCCCGCCATTGCTGGAAATAAGCCAGCAGCCTTTGGGCAGCCGTGAGATCCTGCCGGGAAAACAGCGCATCCATGTCGGCAAGGTACTCTTCAAAGTAGTTATCCAGCAGGGCTTCGCCAAATGCCTCTTTGGAGCTGAAGTAGTTGTAAAACGAGCCTTTTGGCACAGAGGCTGCGGTCAGGATTTCATTCAGCCCGACGGCTGAAAACCCTTTGGCGGCCATGATGCGGTTTCCGGTTTCGAGGATCCGCTGTTGAGTGCCGGCTGTTTTGTGTGCTGTTGTCTTGTTCATGAACTAACCTTAGCCTTAATTAGACCAGTCGTCTACAAAAATCTCAGATTATTTTTACCCTGCCCTTCAGCCATAAAAAACCCCAGGCGCCAGGCCCGGGGTTGTTGTGCGTATCAGAGCGGGAATCAGTTATTAACCGGGATCACCGCGCCTTTGTATTTGGTGCGGATCCAGTCCTGAATCGGTTTGGAGTGCAGCACGGTCACCAGCGCTTTGATGTCCGGCTTATTCTCGTCGCCGCGATGCACGGTGATGATGTTGGCGTATGGGTTGTTCTCGCCGCTTTCAACCGCGATCGGGTCTTTCACCGGGTCGAGGCCGGCATCGATGGCGTAGTTGGCGTTGATCACCACCGCATCGCCTTCGTCATTGTTGTACATCTGCGGCAGCAGGGAGCCTTCCACGTTCGGCAGGAATTGCAGGTTTTTCGGGTTGTCCACGATGTCGCTGATACGTGCGTCAGTTTTGCTGACACCCGGTTTCAGTTTGATCACGCCTTCACGCTCGAAAATAGAGAGGATGCGCCCCTCTTCCGCCACGGCGTCACGCATGATGACTTTGCCTTTGTTCGGCAGGTCTTTCAGGCTTTTGTATTTTTTGGAGTAGATGCCGATAGGCTCGATGTGGATCGCGCCTGCGCTGACAAAATCATACTCTTTGTCGCCTTCGTGGTCTTTCAGCACGCTGTTCAGGTACGGCACATGCTGGAAATAGTTGGCGTCGATGTCACGGCTGGCCAGCGCGGTGTTCGGCAGGATGTAGTCCTGGAACGGTCTGATCTCGAGGTCGATACCCTGTTTCGCCAGAATCGGTTTGGCCTGCTCCAGGATTTCGGCGTGCGGCACGTTAGACGCGCCCACGGTCAGGGTGTCTGCCCACGCGGAGAGGCTCAGGGCGGAGAGCGTGGCCGCAGCCAACAGTGTCAGTGCTTTTTTCATGGTTATTATCCGTCTGTTAACGTTTATCGAGCAGGGAAGTGATCAGATCGCCCACCAACTGAATGATGAACACAATGATCAGAATCATCACGGTCGCCACCAGCGTGACGTCGTTATGGTTACGCTGGAATCCTTCCAGATACGCGAGGTTGCCGAGGCCGCCTGCGCCAATCACCCCGGCCATCGCGCTGTAGCTGACCAGCGCGATCAGCGTCACGGTAATCCCGGAGACCAGCGCCGGGGAAGACTCCGGCAACAGCACGCGGAAAATCAGGGTGCTGACGCGCGCGCCCATCGAGCGCGACGCCTCAATCACCCCTTTGTCCACTTCACGCAGGCCGATTTCCACCAGCCGGGCATAGAACGGGGCGGCACCCACAATCAGTGCCGGCAGCGCAGCGTTGGCACCGAGGATGGTGCCGATCAGCGTTTTGGTGAACGGGATCAGCAACACAATCAAAATGATGAACGGGATGGAGCGGAACACGTTCACCACCACCGAGATCACCGAATAGAGCGGCTTATTCTGGAACAGGCCGCCGCGCGCGGTTAAAAACAGCGCCAGACCCAGCGCAATGCCCAATACGAAAGTGGCAATGCCGGACAACGAGGTCATGTAGAGCGTTTCCAGCGTGGCGTCCCAGAGTTTATCCACCTTCAGGTGCGGGAACAGGGAGGCGATCATTGGACTACCTCGGTTGCGATGTCGTGGTGTTGCAGGTCGTGCAAAATTTTCTCCAGCAGGTCTGGGGTGGCATTGAGGTGCAGCCAGAGTTCGCCAAACGCGCCGTTGGCGGTCTGGGTCATCTTGCCGTGCAGAATGTTGAACGGGAGCTGGTAGCGCAGAGCGAGTTCAGACACCACCGGCTGGTGGGCATTGGTGCCGGTAAAGGTCAGTTTCAGCACGCTGCCGCCCAGGGCTTTCACCAGTTGCGGGTCGAATGCCTCTTCCGTCTGCTGGTATTGGTTAACCTGGTTGACGAACTGGCGGGTAATCGGCTGTTGTGGGTGGGTGAACACCTGGATCACCTCGCCCTCTTCCACCACCCGGCCATTTTCCATCACCGCGACACGGTGGCAGATTTTGCGTACCACATGCATCTCGTGGGTGATCAGGACGATGGTGAGGTTAAGCTTGCGGTTGATGTCCAACAGCAATTCAAGGATGGCGTCCGTGGTTTGCGGGTCAAGCGCCGAGGTGGCTTCGTCACACAGCAGCACATCGGGGTTATTGGCGAGCGCACGGGCAATGCCGACACGCTGTTTCTGGCCGCCGGAGAGCTGGGAAGGATAGGCATTCTCCCGCCCCTGCAAGCCCACCAGCGCCACCAGTTCTTTCACCCGTTGTTGGATGGCTGCTTTCGGCGTCCCGGCGATCTGCATCGAAAAAGCGATGTTCTCGCTGACGGTACGCGACCAGAGGAGATTGAAGTGCTGGAACACCATGCTGATTTTCAGGCGCGCCCGGCGTAACTGTTCGCCGCTGGCCTGCGCAATATCCTGCCCGGCGACGTTCACCACACCGGAGGTCGGCTTTTCCAGCCCGTTCAACAGGCGGATCAGGGTACTTTTCCCGGCGCCGCTGTAACCAATAATGCCGTAAATCTGCCCGCGCTCAACGCTCAGGCTGACGTTATCCACCGCCACAATCGGCTGCTTATCGCCATTAAATATTTTCGACACGTTCGAAAGAACGATCATATCCCGTGGTTCCTTATCAATTGCCGCTATTTTCAGCAAGGTGCCGAATAAATAAACTGCCGCTGAGTGCTTTTATTTATAGATGAATAACTGGCATTCATAACATAAGTATCGCGTATGTTTGAGCATGCTAAAGAAAGCCTTTCACAAGCGAAAGTATTAAAACGCGATTGCTTATGGCTTTTTTTTCTAACCTTATATGTTTGCCGCCACACAGGGTAAGAAACCCTGAGGATGATGCAAAAACACGGGATTGACTGATAAAAAAGCGGCCGCCCAAAGGGCAGCCGTAATAACGGAGTGTCCGGAATGCCCGGCGCCCTGCCAGCTGTTTAAACGTGGCAGCAGGCTAAACAGAGCAGCCGGTTTACGGTGAGCGATTACGGGACAACGCCACTCTACCCAAAATAAGCGGTCGGGCGAACCAGGATATTTAGCTTAGGTTATGCGGAAAATGGCGTAGCGCTGCATTCCGGCCGCACGCCGGGCGAAGGTCAGGCCGGATCCCGCCCCTGCTCAGTAAACCGGCGGAAAACGTCCAGCGTTTCATCACTGACATGGTGTTCAATCCCCTCCGCATCGCGGCGGGCGGTTTCCGGGCTGATGCCCAGCGCCAGCAGAAAAGATTCCACAATCTGGTGGCGGATGCGGCTCTCGACCGCCAATTTTTCACCTTCCGGCGTCAGGAAGACCCCCCGGTAAGGCATCTGTACCACCAGGCCGGCCACTGCCAGCCGTTTCAGCATCTTAGCGACGGTAGGCTGTGACACACCAAGGCGGGCGGCGAGATCCACCTGCCGCGCTTCGCCAAACTCCCCGATCAGATCGGAAATCAGCTCGACATAGTCGTCGATAAGCTCGCGGCGATGGGCCTCGCGTACCTGTAGAAATCCCTGCACATGTTCTTCGACACCCAATAATGGGTTACTGCCGGACGGGTTGGTGTTGTCGTTCTGGGCCATCAACTTTCCTCATTTTTCCTGACCAATCCCCGGCATTTCACCCCGGTATCAGCATACTAACGGTGCCTATTGTAAACCATGCGCGCCTCATGACAAATTTCCTGCTGTTTTGCTTTTGCTATAAAATATAGCCTGTGCTATACCTGTTTAATAATCGATCTGATGCGGCCTGCCGCCGGATCGACCCGATGACGTAATAAGGGGGAAACAATGGCACGATTCAGGCAACTGCTGAGGTTATATGGCCGCTCACCGTTTACGCTGCGGCTGATGCTGGTGAGCATGGTCGTGGCGCTGTTCAGCGGCGCGGCGCAGGCTGAGGGCGGGCCGGAAAAAAAGTTCCGCGTCCTGACCACCTTCACCGTGATTCAGGACATCGCGCAAAATGTGGCCGGCGACGCCGCGGTAGTGGAGTCGATCACCCGCCCCGGCGCTGAGATCCATGACTACCAGCCGACGCCGCGTGACATTGTGAAAACCCAGTCTGCCGATCTGGTGCTGTGGAACGGGCTGAACCTGGAGCGCTGGTTTGGCCGCTTTTTTGAGAATGTACGCGATGTGCCGTCGGTGGTGATTACCCAGGGCATCACGCCGATGCCGATCCGCGACGGCCCTTACCGCAATAACCCGAACCCCCATGCCTGGATGTCCCCGCAGAACGCGCTGATCTACATCGAAAATATCCGCGACGCCCTGGTAAAATATGACCCCGCCCATGCTGACACCTACAACCGCAACGCCCGCGCGTATGCGGAGAAAATCAGCGCCCTGGATGCGCCGCTGCGCGCCCGCCTTAATAAGATCCCCCCGGCGCAGCGCTGGCTGGTGACCAGCGAAGGCGCGTTCAGCTATCTGGCGCATGATTATGGGCTGAACGAACTCTACCTCTGGCCGATTAATGCCGACCAGCAAGGCACGCCGCAACAGGTGCGGCAGGTGATTGACCGGGTACGGGAACACCAGGTGCCGGTGGTGTTCAGCGAAAGCACCATCTCCGACAAACCGGCGCGCCAGGTCAGCAAAGAGACCGGCGCACGCTACGGCGGCGTGCTGTATGTCGATTCGCTCTCTGCCGCAGGCGGCCCGGTACCGACCTACCTCGATCTGCTCACTGTCACGGTTGACACCATTGCAAAGGGGTTTAACCAATGACATCGACCCATTCTCTGCCGCATCTGGCCGTGGAAGGCATGAGCGTCACCTACCGCAACGGCCATACCGCACTGGAGTCCGCCAGTTTCCGGCTGCACGGCGGGATGCTCTGTGCGCTGATTGGCGTCAACGGCAGCGGCAAATCCACGCTGTTCAAAAGCATTATGGGCATGGTGCGCCCTTCGGCCGGGCGTGTGACGCTCGACGGTGAGCCCATCAGCCGGGCGCTGAAACAAAACCGCATCGCCTACGTGCCGCAGTCGGAAGAAGTGGACTGGAACTTCCCGGTGCTGGTGCGGGATGTGGTGATGATGGGCCGCTACGGCCGGATGAACTTCCTGCGCATCGCTGCGAAAGAGGATCACCGGCAGGTGGATGAGGCGCTGGCGCGCGTCGGCCTGACGGACTTGCAGCACCGGCAGATTGGCGAGCTCTCCGGCGGGCAGAAAAAACGCGTCTTCCTGGCGCGGGCGCTGGCACAGCAAGGAAGGGTGCTGCTGCTGGATGAGCCGTTCACCGGCGTGGATGTGCAGACAGAGAATGCGATTGTCGATCTGCTGAAGGCGTTGCGCGCCGAGGGCCACCTGATCCTGGTGTCCACCCATAATCTGGCCAGTGTGCCGGCATTCTGTGACAGCGCGGTGCTGATTAACCGCACGGTGCTGGCCGCCGGGCCGCTGGCTGACACCTTTACCCGCGCCAACCTGGAACGGGCGTTCGGCGGGGTGCTGGCATCGCTGAACCTGCCGGAGGCAATGGCGGGAGGCGCGCCATGATCGAACTGCTGCTGTTGCCGCTGCGCTATGACTATATGCTCAAGGCGATCTGGGTCAGCGGCCTGGTCGGCGCCGCCTGTGCGTTTTTGTCTGCTTACCTGATGCTGAAAGGCTGGTCGCTGATGGGCGACGCGCTCTCGCACTCCGTGGTGCCGGGCGTCGCCGGGGCTTACGCCCTGGGGCTGCCTTATGCGGCGGGGGCGTTTCTCACCGGGATGCTGGCCGCCGTGGCGATGGCGCTGGTGCGCCACCTCACCCGCCTGCGTGAGGATGCGATCATCGGTTTTGTGTTTTCGACGTTCTTTGCGGCCGGGCTGCTGATCGTCTCCCTCAACCCCACGGCGGTGAACATCCAGTCGATTGTGTTCGGCAATATCCTCGGTATCGCCGATGAAGACGTGATGCAGGTGCAGATCATCATCGGCGTGACGCTGCTGGTGCTGCTCTGCCTGTGGAAAGATCTGCTGGTGGTATTTTTTGACGAAGGCCATGCGCGCACCCTTGGCCTGTCGCCGCTGCGGCTGAAGCTGATTTTCTTTACGCTGTTCAGTGCCTGCACGGTAGCGGCGCTGCAAACCGTGGGGGCGATTCTGGTGATCGCGATGGTGATTACGCCGGGCGCGACGGCCTACCTGCTCACTGACCGCTTCCCGCGCCTGCTGCTGCTGGCGGTGCTGATTGGCGCGCTGACCAGCGCCCTCGGGGCGTGGCTCAGTTTCTATCTGGACGGGGCGACCGGCGGCGTGATCGTGACGCTGCAAACCCTGCTGTTCCTGCTGGCCTTTCTGTTCGCCCCCAAACATGGGCTGCTGGGTGCCTGGCGGGCACGGCGTCACACACAGGAGAAAACCGGATGGAATGGCTGACGGAACCCCTGGCGTTTGCCTTTATGCAGCGCGCGCTGCTGGCCTCGGTGGCGGTCGGCATCGTCTGCGCCCTGCTCTCCTGCTTTCTGGTGCTGAAAGGCTGGTCACTGATGGGCGACGCCATCGCTCACGCGGTGTTGCCGGGCGTAGTGTTGGCCTGGCTGGCCGGGTTGCCGCTGGTCATCGGTGCATTCGGCTCCGGCATGGTGTGTGCACTGGCGACCGGTTACATCAAAGACCATTGCCGGGTCAAAGAAGATGCGGTAATGGGCATTGTCTTCTCCGGGATGTTTGCGGTCGGGCTGGTGATGTTCTCGCGCCTTGATACAGACCAGCACCTGACCCACCTGCTGTTCGGCAATGTGCTGGGCATCAGCCACCCGGAACTGGTGCAGACGCTGGTGATTGCGGTGCTGGTGACCGGCCTGGTGCTGCTCAAGCAGCGCGATCTGGTGCTGTTCTGCTTTGACCCGGCGCAGGCGCGAGTCAGCGGCCTGCCGGTGACGCTGCTGCATTACGGCCTGTTGGGGTTGCTGGCGCTGACTATCGTCGCCGCGTTGCAGGCGGTCGGCGTGATTCTGGTGATCGCCATGCTGATTACGCCCGGCATTACCGCCTTCCAGCTCTGCCGCCGCTTCCCGGCCATGCTCACTGTGGCGGTATTGGTTTCGGTGTTCGCCTGTGTCAGCGGCACTTACCTCAGCTTCTACATCGACGCCGCCACCGGCCCGGTGATTGTGCTGATTCAGGCCGGGATGTTTGTGCTGGCATATGTGGGGGGCAGAGTACGACGCCACAAAGCCGGCTGATTATTTACATTTACTGTGGTCATTGGGCTGCGAAACACCTCTCTTTCATTGCGCCTTAACACCTCTCCTTAGCCAAAAAACAATAATTCCTTACGGATTATCCGCATTTACCCATGAACTGCCTGAAGTTTGCTTAACTGTATAAGAGGTTATCGGGCGGATCGGGCGATCCGCCTGTTTGTGCAAACAGTCAGGAGGGAATGATCTTGCAAGACTCTTATCTTGATGCCACCGGGGTGGAAGGCAGTGATGAGCCGGTGATCCGCCGCTGGATTACTATCGGCCGCCCCGCAGCAGAGTTGCACCGGCTCTGGCGGCAGCCCGCGACCCTGCCGTTGGTGATGGGCCATTTTGCCGATATTGAGGTGCTGAGTGACACCGAATCCCGCTGGCGGGTGGAGGGGCCGTTAGGCAAAAAGTTTGACTGGCAGGTGCGGATTGTCGATGAGGCCGAAGGGCAGTTTATCCTCTGGCGGACGCTGGAAGGGGCCGATATGCCGAATGAAGGCCGCCTCAGCTTTGCCGCTGCGCCGGGCAACAAAGGCACAGAGCTGACGCTGGAAGTGCGGTTTGACCCACCGGGCGGCGCATTGGGCGAAAAGCTGACCTCGATGTTTGATCTGGTGCCCAAAGAAACCCTGGGCAAAGCCCTGCGCCGGTTTAAAAGCCTGGCGGAAACCGGTGAAATCCCGCTGCTGGCCCCGCTGCCGGCCGCCGGCGATCGCAAAGAAAAGGAGGCATGATGCGCGCACTCTGTTGGAATGGCGTCAACGACCTGCGGGTCGAAACCGTGAACGATCCCACCATCATCAACCCAAAAGATGCGATTGTCCGCGTCGGGCTGACCACCACCTGCGGCTCTGACCTGCACATCATTGATGGGTTGATCCCCAGCATGAAAGAGGGCGATGTGCTGGGCCATGAGTTTATGGGCGAGATTGTCGAGGTCGGCCGCGAGGTGAAAAAAGTCAAACCCGGTGACCGCGTGGTGGTGCCGTCCTTCATCGTCTGCGGTTCCTGCTGGTTCTGCCAGCAACAGCTCTACTCCTGCTGTGACAACTCCCACCCACACCCGGAGCTGGCGGAGCCGATCCTCGGCTACCCTACCGCCGGGATCTACGCCTACAGCCACGCGTTCGGCGGTTATGCCGGTTCCCACGCGCAATATGTGCGGGTGCCGTTTGCGGATAACGACTGCTTTGTGGTGCCGGAAAATGTCTCGGATGAGCAGGCACTGTTCCTGTCAGACGCGGCGCCCACCGGCTATATGGGTGCGGACTTCTGCAACATTCACCCCGGCGATATTGTTGCGGTATGGGGCTGTGGCGGCGTGGGGTTAATGGCGCAGCAAAGCGCCTACCTGATGGGCGCAGAGAAAGTGATCGCCATTGACCGTTTCCCGGAACGGCTGGCGCTGGCGCGTGACAAGATCGGCGCGATCCCGCTGGATTACACCAAAGTGGATATTCAGGAAGCCCTGCTGGAGCTGACCGGCGGCCGCGGCCCGGACAGTTGTATCGACGCTGTGGGCATGGAAGCCAAGGGCGAAGGGCTGACGCAGGTGTATGACCGCACCAAGCAGTTGCTGCACCTGGAAACCGATGTGGGTGCCGCGCTGCGCCAGGCGATGATGGCCTGCCGCAAAGGCGGGACGCTCTCGATCCTTGGGGTGTACGGCGTGATGGATAAATTCCCGCTCGGCCTGATGATGAACAAAGGGCTGACGGTGCGCACTGCGCAGCAGCATGGCCAGCGCTATATGCACCGCCTGCTGGATCACGTCTCGAAAGGCGAGCTGGACCCGGCATTTATGGTGACGCACCGCTTCTCCCTGGAGGATGCGCCGCTCGGCTACGACATGTTCAAGCATAAGACCGATGGCTGCCTGCGTGCGGTGTTTAAACCCTGATCCTTTTCCCCTGCCCTGCATGGGTAGGGGAAAGCGAATAATATAAGGATGCCGGCCAATAACATCGGGCGTGTTAAACATACTCTGCTGATGAAACAGCGGTTGATAATTAAAATTCAGCCTGAAAAGAGGCGCGGTGGAAAATATCCGGACTTCTCTTAACCCGGTTGACTGGAAATTTCATCATTTTCCGCTATTACTTAAGTGAAGGATAAAAATTGCAACAACAGGTTATGCAATTTTAACGACATTCCCTACTAATGCAGCACAACAGAGGATAACCAGATGGCTATTAAGACCCTGAAGGATCTTTTCATTCATGATTTGTCTGATGTTTACAGCGCCGAGAAACAAATAACTAAGGCTCTTCCGAAAATGGCCCGTGCGGCTGAGGACCCTAAGTTAGTTGATGCTTTCAACACCCACCTGGAAGAAACCCAGGGGCAGATTGAACGTCTGGATCAACTGGTTGAAGCCACACCGGAAGTGCGCATCAAGCGCATGAAATGCCATGCACTGGAAGGGCTGGCTGAGGAAGCGCAGGAAATCATTGAAAGCGTTGAGAAAGGCCCGGTACGTGATGCCGGCCTGATTGGCGCTGCGCAGAAAGTGGAACACTATGAGATCGCCACTTACGGCACCCTGCACGCGATGGCCCTGAAACTGGGCTTCACTCAGGCGGCTGATCTGCTGGCAGAAACACTGAAAGAAGAGAAAGCCACCGACGAGAAACTGACTATTATTGCGGAAAGTCAGTCTGCCCCGGCAAAATAAGCGAAGCGTTTGACAGTAATATCCCTGCCCCGGCTTCTGCCGGGGTTTTTTTATGTGCGTTTACCGGAATACACGGCAAAAAAAAAGCCCACCAAAGGTGGGCAAAATGTCAACGTGATCTTCGTTACAGGGAAAATCGTTACCGCGCTATTGTAGCGAAGCGATTAATTCACCGGAACATTTCTGAGGGGTGCTGTTTATTTATTGAGACTATTCCTAGAGGGTGAGCGGAGGATTTATACAGCGAAGGGAAATAGTCTCGAAATAATTAACGGTGCGTTAACAAATTTGAGCAAATAAAAAGCCGCCCCAGGAGGGCGGCTGGTATTATCACAGCGTCAGTACTGTAAAAATTTATTTCTTACCGGTGGTGCGATCTTTATCAATCGGGTTTGCCGCGCCTAAATCAGCGCCGGTAACCGGGTTGACGTCTGGGGTGGATTGCAGGCGCATTGCCATGGCTTCCAGGTCGGACGCCTGCTCGCTGCCCAGGTTGACGGTGGCACCGCCGTCGCCGCCGTCCACCGCCGGTTGCGGATCACGCACGTAGTTGAAGTTCTCATCCGCATTCCAGCTACCGCGCACTTCACCTTCTCCGGACATATTGAAGTAGGTGTTGGCATATTCCGGCACCGGCGGCAGTTTGCCCGGCGGGAAGTTATTGCGGATGGAATAGAGTGCTTTTTCAAAGGATTTCTGGTGCGCGACTTCACGCGTCATCAGGAAGCCCAGGGCATCTTTAATGCCTGGGTCATCAGTGACGTTGATCAGGCGCTCATACACCAGCTTGGCACGTGCCTCAGCGGCGATGTTGGAGCGCAGGTCAGCCGTTGGCTCACCAATGGTATCCACGTAGGCTGCCGTCCACGGCACGCCTGCTGAGTTAATCAGGCTTGGGCCGCCGCCATACAGCAGCGAGGTGATGTGGCTGTCATTGCCGTTGCCGGTCAGTGAACGGTAGAGTTCCGCTTCTTTCTGTGTCCCTTCCGCCAGGTCGCCTTTTGCGCCTTTGTTCAGCATCGCAATGATAGTACCGATGATTTCCAGGTGGCTTAGCTCTTCGGTCGCGATATCCAGCAGCAGGTCTTTACGCCCTGCATCATCTTCTGCCAGGCCCTGGGTAAAGTAGCGCATGGCCGCGGCCAGCTCACCCTGCGCCCCGCCGAATTGCTCCAGCATTAAATTCGCCAGGCCTGGGTTAGGGCCGGCAACACGAACGGTATATTGGAGTCCTTTAACATGCTTAAACATTATATGCTTCCTCTTGTTTTGGACATACTCACCCGACTCCGCAAATTTAAGGGCAACGTTCACCCTGCCTTATTCAGGCATGGAATCGGAAATAGGGGATCATGCTATTTTCATCCCGGCACCGGAGTGCCGGGAGAAGGAAGAAAAACTATTTTTTTGCTTCGGTGTTGGGTGCTTCAGAACGTGCGAGGAATTTCTGGGTAACATCCGGCAGATGGTCCAGACACCATTTTGCCATTGCCACTTCCTGCTCCAGAATCTGGGTGAAAATACGTTCCCCTTCCTGGTCACCTACGACTTTTGCCGCGGCAATCAGCGAGGTATAAGAGGCAATTTCCAGATTTTCAAACACGTAACCACTGATTGCACCTTTAACTACTTCATCGCTGGCAAACATACCGCCCATTGCCTGCCCCATTGCGGTGGCTTTACCGGCAATATCTTTAAAGGTGGAATTAGAGGTGTCATAACGATCAATGACGCTTTTAACCAGACGTTGTTGATCTTTGGTTTCGCTAATATGCTGCTCGATACGCATTTTCAGGTCAGGATAATGCTCAAGGCGACCGGCCATACCTTTCAGCATGGTTTCAGCTTGTTCTTCCATCGCGTGAGCGTCCCGCAGCCAATCAAGATAATTTTCTAGCGTTGTCATACGTTATCTCCCAGTTATTCACCGTAGAACATCATTTTCCGTTACATGATTAAGCGTAGTCGTAAATGACCATTTATCCAGTCCGGCAGCAGGCAACTTGCCTGGAAAACGCAGGATTTACGGTATTAACCCCCTGAAAATAATAAATTTGGCTGTTCCCTTTTGCGTACCGGGCGTGAGGCCGGTTCAGCGCGAAGCCGCAGGAGACGCGGCCCGGCGGCGTTTATTGGTTTTGCATAATGCCTGCATAATTTATTGTTTTGCGAAGAAAGCAGCAGATAACGCAGAGGAGGTTTTGAGAGGATTCCGAAAGGCGTTTTTAGCAGGGGAAATAACATTTACCCGCCGGTATCGTAATGATACCCGGCGGGTAATGAGTTTAAGCCGTTAATAACGACCGGGGCGGTAATAACATCAGAAACCCACATCTGTTATCAACGCCAGAACACCGCGACATACGTCCCAATCACCACCACAAATATGGCCCAGGCGGTATAGGCGATGACGAGGTTAGTTTTACCATCGGGTTGGCCTTCATGCGGATCATCTTGTATTTTTCCCGGTAATTCGCTGTCTTTCATATCCTCTTCCTTTTAGCAGTACCTCAACGGTGGAACACTATTCTGACCAGAAAAGCGCCTTGTTTTGAAGGTATAGATCAGCATCGGGGTAATATCAATTTTTCACCGTGGCAGACTGCCGGTGAATTTTCCCCCTGAAGACTGAAAACACATAGGTGTTATAAAACAAGGTGAACGGGATAACCAACACGTAACCCACCAGCACAAACCCCTGCGTTGCCGGGGGCGCGGCGCTGTTAAACAAGGTTAAATCCGGCGGCAGCACATACGGGAATAACGTCAGCGCGACTGCCAGAAAAACCAACGTCACCGCCAGCAGCAGTGTCATTAACGGTAAGAGGGTCAGATGATGCGGTAACACCCGGTAAAATATCCCCGTCAGGACTGCCAGCAGCAGCACAAAGGTGACCCAGACCGGGGTGTCATGCCAGCGTGCGGCGTTGTGCGCGTTCAGGTGGATCATCCAGGTCAGAAATATTGCACAGAGCAGCAGCGTCAGCCCGCCGAGCCAGGCCGCACGCTGCCGGTACTGGCGGCTCAGCTCACCGGCCATACGCCAGATCAGCCAGCCGGCACCCATCAACAGATAAACCGCCACCAGCAGCCCGCCGCTGAACAGGGTGAATGGGGTGCACCACAACAGGGTTTCCGGCGGGGCCGCGCCACCGGGGATCCCCTGAATCACGCTGCCGAATAATATGCCCTGAAAAAACGCGGCAATCAGGGAACCGGCAAAAATCGCCGCATCACACAGCCAGGGGCGGCGTGATACCTGCCGGAACTCCACTGCCGCGCCGCGCAATACCAGCGCCATCGCCATCACCAGGGAGGGCACCAGCATCGCCGTGAAAAAGGCGCTGTACGCGGCGGGAAACAGCGCCAGCATTCCACCCAACAGCAGCACCAGCCAGGTTTCATTGGCGTCCCAGATGGGCAGGATGGAAAGCGCCAGCCGGTGGCGGTCGGCGGCTTGCGGGGTCACCCCGAGCCAGATGCCGACGCCCAGGTCAGTGCCGTCCAGCAGGATGTAGGTCAGCAGTGAGAAGGCCAGCGTCACCGTGGAGATGATCGCCAGCCCGTCTTGCCCGGTTAAGAACTCCATTACTTTTCCTCCGGCTGTGACAGCATCTGCCACATTTCCGGCGCGGCGCCCTGCTCCCCCGCTTTGGGGCGCGAACCGAGGATCCGCAGCAGGAGTTTAAAGCCGATGCCGAACGTCAGCAGGTAAACCGCGGCAATCACGGCTATCACCGCCAGCGCCAGCGGCAGGCTCAACACGCTGTGACTTTCACTGGTGCGCATCAACCCATACACGGTGAACGGCTGCCGCCCGGATTCCGTCACCACCCAACCGGCGAGCATGGCGATAAACCCGGCCGGGCCAAGGGCCACCATCAGCCTGGCCAGCCCGCGGCTCTCAAATAACCGGCTCCTCAGCCACATCACCAGGCCGGTGATCGCGGCCAGCGCCATCAGCAGCCCCAGCCCGACCATTACCCGGAAAGCAAAAAACACCAGCGGCACATTGGGAATGTCCGCAGGCGGAAATGCCGAAAGCGGCGTGATGGTGCCGGTCAGGTTATGGCGCAGATAGAGTGAGCCGACATGCGGGATAGCCACTTCTGCCCGGTTTTGTTGCTGTTGCTGGTCCGGCAGGGCGAACAGCCGCAGCGGCTCACCGTCACCCGGTGCGGGCCGCTGCCAGCTTCCCTCCATCGCAGCCACTTTCTGCGGCTGGTGCGCCAGGGTATTTTCCCCGTGCAGATCCCCCACCAGAATTTGCAGTGGGGCAAAAAGCATCACCCCAGCAAGGCTGACGGCATACATCACCCGCGCCTGGGGATGGTGCCGGTCACGCAGCAGGTGCCAGGCCGCGCAGGCGGCGATTAACAGCGCAGTCCCCAGCACTGACGCCAGCAACATATGCAGGAAGCGGTACGGGAATGAGGGGGTGAAAATCACCGCCCACCAGTCAGTGGGGACGAAGCGCCCGCCGTTTGCGAGGGCGAACCCGGCTGGGGTCTGCATCCAGGAGTTGGCGGCCACAATCCAGAATGCGCTGACAATGGCCCCGACGGTCACCATCAGGGTGGCGCACAGGTGCAGGCGTGGGCCGATTTTCTTCAGGCCGAACAGCATCAGCCCGACGAAACCTGCCTCGATGAAAAAGGCGACCAGCACTTCATAAAACATCAGCGGGCCAATCACCGCCCCGGCGCGCGCCGTAAACGGGCCCCAATGGGTGCCGAACTGGAACTCCATCACCACGCCGGTCACCACGCCGACGCCCATGTTCAGGGCAAAAATTTTCTGCCAGAAATGCATGATGTCCAGATAGGCCTGGTGCCGGGTACGCACCCAGAGAAACGTGATCACGCTGAGGAACAGGGACAGGCCGATGGCCAGCGCTGCCAGAACAATGTGAAAGCCAATGGTAAAAGCAAATTGTGCGCGGCTGATAAGCAACACAAGATCGTGAGTATGCATGGTCCCTCCTCCCCAAAGTCTATGCGCGGCCGGGCACTTTGCAAGGCAGGACACCAGAGGAAAAAAGAGGATGTGATTGATGTAAGGGAAAAAGCCGCCGGCCGGGATAACCGCCGGTGAGAAAAATGAGCGGTTCTGAAAGACAATGCAGCGTGTAAATGATATTAATTGATTTGTGTGAACACACTCTCAACTTGCACATTGGCCGATCAGGCAAGCTGGATCCGGCCTATAGTTATAGACGCGGCAGAACCGCGCTGATTTATATTCCTATTATTCATCATATTCTTAACGACGACTTTCATTTAGATATGACAGACAATGCTGCGTACTGACAAGCCAAGTAAGGGTTAGCGATGAAAAGAAAGATCCCTATTCTCAAAAATACTTATGAACAAATTTATCACGATGCGGGGCCGCACCATGCGATCCCGTTGTTAATTATGTCCAGTGAAGCCGGAACAGAAGTATTCTTTTCACCAAAGCTCAATCAGTTGCAGCTGTTGGCGGCACTCGACATTGCGATTATCAATATGACGGCTTACCGGGAACGGGTCGGCCACCAGGATATCACTGCCGGGGTGCCTGACACGGCCAATAATGAGCAGGCCGGGTAACCGATACCCAGCCGGATTGGCATAAGGGCAAAATAATGGGTAACGTCCAATGCTGATTGCGCCATCCTGGGCAATCAGCATCTTAAAGGAAACCTTTTGATTATTAAGTCATTATAACGGTATGATTGGCCGGCATATCGCAGGAAGGCAGCTGGAAACACAGCCGGCAACAGGTCATCAGGCCGGAGGGTATTACAAACTCCCATCGGTATTCATAAAATCATCGTTATTACGTGCCGGCAGACTGCCCATAATTCCCGCCCAGTGTTCAACCTGCTCTTTACTGATATATTTTACTTCCGCTGTACCGGGGTGGCTTTCTGACGGTGTGACATACGCAATGCATGGAAAGAACCGGGGCCGGTTTTGAAAAAGTAACTCTTCGACCTCTTCATTATTCATGAGAGGGTTTATTCCCGAACCGGGAAACAAAAGGTACTCATCAAACAGCCACGTTCTATATTCCACTATATCGGTTAATAGCTTCATAGCGGTTCCCTTATTCACTTTCTATAGAGGGGCATCACCTAATGAGTATGGTGCATATAAAATATTTTGGTAGCTAATACCCAGCATGATTTACATTAAAATAACAGGAGAATTATAGCGGAAGCAGGAGAAGCCTCTACTTCAACTACTTACTTTTGCAGCTTTATTTTTAATTCTCCTATAAAACCGATTTACTGCATAACTTAACGCAAATATCTTAGCGGTTATTTGCCCCGGCGTGACGGCGTCACGCCTCTGTATAGAGCATTGCGGTGGGCGGCAGCGTCAGTTGCACGCCGCCATATTTATGGGGCAGCGTCAGGTAACTTTCGGCCGTGATAAGGGTGGCCACATCAGCGGAGAGTTTATCCAGCGCCACCTGCATTTGCGCCAGATAATCATGCGTATCATAGACTTTATCAATACCCTCAAGCGCATGGTTCATGATCTTACGCGCCACATCATTGGGGACACCCAGCGCAGAGAGTTTAGATCGGGCCGTACGCCGCAGGTCACGGGTGGTAAACGGCTCCAGCCCCAGCCCACGTTCCGCCCGCACCAGCCGCCGCAACGATTGGGTGATCGCACCTTTTGACAGCGGTTGCGCTGCATTCAGCGGTGACGGCACCAGCCACGGGCTGTCTGGGGTGTTGGCCCGCTCAAGCGCCTCGATGCATTCCCGCATCAGCGGGCTTATCGGCAGCGTGTGATCGCGTTGTGATTTATTGCGCCGCCCCTGCCGCCAGATGCCCGCCTTAAGATCAAACTCATCCCGCCGGGCGCGGATGACTTCATCCGGGCGCCGGGCGGAGAGCAGGCAGAGCCGCAATGCCCAGCGGCTCTGTTCTGACAGCTCCCACATATCCAGCCCATGCCAGAACACCCAGATTTCGGCATCAGTCAACGTGCGCTCGCGGGGGGGGGCATTGCGCCCACCCACATCGCGGCGTTTCATTGACCCAAGTGGGGAGTGGTCAAGATAACCCTGGGTTTCCGCCCAACCGAGGAACTGTTTGCACAGGGCGAACACCCGTTTGGCCTCAGAGATTTTGCCTTCGGCCAATAACAGGTTAAACAACCGGTTAAGCCGCAGGCGTGAGACTTTTTTCAGCGGCAAAGCGCCAATACCCGGCAACACATGGTTCAGCAAGGAAGAGATGGCAATCTCCGGCCGCCGACGGGTGATCATCAGTGACAGCCGGATCCAGACACGCATGATCTCTTCAACCGTGCCCTCTTCGTCCACATTGTCCAGCACCGCCAGCGGCGTGGCACGGATTTCCTGCATATAAGCCACCACATGCTGCCCGACATGTTCGCTGGTGAAATCGATCTCGGTGGTTTTCATCATGTTCATTTTTATGGAAAGAAGGGGAGAAAATCAGTGGCGGCAGTTATAACAGGTTGTGTGCAGCAGCTCAAAAGGTTTGTGACTCCATACCTAATAAGTCTGGCGTCACAGAAGCGCATTTTGGAGAAAAATGACGGGTTCAGGTGTACCCAGAATACGGCGGTGATTTCCGGCCCGCGTCTCTTTTTTTGGCCGTGATCGCCTTTCGCTGCGCTTCGCGGTTAGACGTTTTCGCAGAGCGGCAGTATGCTGTTAATCAGGACTTTTTTTCTCGGGGAGCGTGAAGATGGCGGTAACCAGGAAGCAGAATGTCGAACACTTTATGCCGTATGTGGAAAGGATGCTGGCCGGCCACATCCTGCAACCGGATGAACACCACGATCGTCAGGCACTGGCACGGGTAGCGGACGGTTGCCGCTCTGTGGTGTTTGTGCCGGTGGAGACGGTACGGCTGGCGGGAAATGTGGTGGGTTACCGGATGACAGAGGCGGATCGCCGTGACTATTACGAGCGGCGCGCTGAACAACTAATGCGGCAACAGCGCGTGATTGAACATGCGCAAAACCAGCGGGATGCCCGCCGCGCCAAAAAACTGTTCGCCCGCCTCGGCTTGCCGCTGCCGCCGGAAGTGGAGGCCCTGGCCAGTGCCGCCTTGTCAGATCCTGATAAACTGCCCGAAGAGTAAAACAGGCGCCCCCGTGATGGGACGGGGGAACATTTTCCTTATCTACCCCCCTTCACTCCGGCCCCAACCCCTTCAACATGCGCGTTGCCCCGGCTTCACTTAACCGGTAACCGAAAAAGCGCAGGTAGAAATCCTGGGTAATTTTCACCATATCGCTTTGCGGGAAAAGGTCCGGGTGCAGCAGTTTTGCCGCCCACGGGATCTGGAGCGCAGCTTCAGTGCCGTAGCGATCCCACGGGAAGACACCGGCCGGGTTGCGGTATACCCGCTTTTGCTGCACCGCCTTCAGCGCGGAGAACAGCGCGGCGTAGTCTGACGCTGCAAGGGTGCCGGCATCTGCCCCGAGAATAATCACATCCGGCTGCCAGGCGAGGATCATCTCCGGGGAGATTTCATGCAGGTTGCCTTTGATCGCTGCGGCGGCATTACGCCCGCCTGCCGCCTGAATCCACTGGTCGATCAGCGTGTCGCTGCCGTCTATTTTTAACGGATGCAGGGAGGCAATATGCAGCACGGCCGGCCGTTGCGCGGGCGTCAGTGAAGCGGTGCGCTGGGTGGTTTGGGTGAGTTGCGTATCCAGATAGCGGTTATAGGCGTCGGCCCGCGCGGCAGCTTCCGGCGTGCCCAGCACCACGGCGGTGGTCAGCAGTGATTTTTTCAATGAGGGATAATCGGTAAAGCGCATCTCCAGCGTCGGAATGTTCGCCTGGCGGTAGGCCGGGGCATCGCCGTCACCTGCCGGAACAAATACCACATCTGTCTGCCGCGCAAGTAAGGCCTCACTGTTAAAGGTGATGCCGTGCACGCTGAGCGCCTGAGCCAGCGACGGTTGCAGGCGGAACATCCACGGGCGGGTTTCAGGATGGTTGACCGTTGCCACAATGTTGCCGCCTGCACCGAGCGTCATTAACAGGGAGTGGTGCGCATACCAGGCATCGGCAATGTGCCTGACCTGCCCCGGCACGGTGACCGTTTTCCCCGTATCATCGACAACCTGCCGGGTTGCTTCTGCGGCGAATACCGGGGAAACAGCAGCAAAAAACAGGGAACAAACCGCAATCAGCCTGAGGTGACCGTTCATAAATACCTACGTGGGCGAAACACAAACGCCTTAAGCTAGCATATCGTTATATAATTTTATATACATCGCTATGATGGATGCGGCTTATTGATCGTTATATACAATAATACATATCGATATGTTAACCTTCGCGCCCTTGATTCTTTACTCCGGCCATTGGCCTGCTACCTGATGATGACCACCTCCCTTTTTGCCCGCCGCGTCGCAGCACTTGCTGTTGCTGCTGCGCTGCCCGCCTATGCCGCTGCCCCGGACGACACCCTGACCGTGACTGCCACACCTTCTGCCACCGACACCCCCGCACCTGAGAAACAGGCATCGCTCGGCAACCTGGGGAAACGCGCTGTCCGTGACACGCCTTACGCGGTTCAGGCGGTATCACCGCGTGTGATGCAGCAACAGCAACTGAAAGACATTAAGCAAATTTACCGTTATCTGTCCTCTGTGCAGGGTGACGGCGCGCGGCCGCAGAGCCGCGGTATGCAGGGCAGCGTGGTACAAAACAGCCTGATAGATGGGTTGAATGTGGTGTCGACCACCGCGTATCCGGTCGAGCAGTTTGACCACCTTGAGGTGCTGAATGGCCTGGGTGGTGCACTGTATGGCCCGGCCAATCCGGCGGGGATGTTCAACCTGGTGTCAAAACGCCCGACCGATCTGCCGCAGCGCTCCATCACGCTGGGCGGCGGCACTGACGGCAGCCGTAAGCTTGCCGCCGATCTCAGCGGCCCGCTCGACAGCGATGACCGGGTGCGTTACCGCCTGAACCTGGTGGATGACGAAGGGCACAGTTATGCCGCCAACAGCCGCCAACGCCGCCAGTTGGTGGCTCTTGGCCTGGATGCTAACCTCACCGATCAGACAGTGCTGGAGACCACGTTCAGCTATTACCACTATTACCAGAAAGGGCTGCCGGCCAGTTATGCGCTGGCCGACGGCGTGGCGTTTCCATCAGCATCGCGCATCGATCAGGATCGTTCCGGCCAGTATTATGCAGGAAATGATGATAAAACCCTGACCGCCGCCGTTCACCTGAAACACGATTTTGACGGCAACTGGCTGGGCGAAATCGCGGTCTTGCGCCAGATTGCCGATCGTGAATCCACGGCAGTCACCAATACCTTCCTGAACGGTAACGGCGACTACAAAACCACCGCATCCAGCGCGACTGCCAGCCGTTTCACCATTAACAGCTATTTCGCCAACCTCACCGGCGAGGTGGAAACCGGCTGGCTGAAACATGACATCGCAGCCGGGATGCGCGGCTTTGTCTGGAAAAATTATAATCCGCGCAACGGCGGCACCGTGACGCTGGGCCAGGCAAGCCTGAAGGATCCACAGGCGTTTGCCGAACCCGATTACCCTGACTTTACCGATCGCTACCACTCCGCGACCACCACCCAGCAGTCGTTTTTGCTCAGCGATACCCTGACATTCTCCCCGCAGTGGAGCCTGCTGCTTTCCGGCAGCCAGAGCTTTTTAACCTCAGCCAATTACGCCAAGAGCGGCCGGCGCAGCAGCGCCTCTGATGACAGCGGGTTCAGCGGCTCCGGCAGCATCATGTACAAACCGGTAGAACCCCTGACGCTGTATGTCACCTATGCTGACAGCCTGCAACAGGGGGATGTGGCGCCGGTTGGTGCCACCAACGCCGGATCGGTGCTGTCGCCCTACCGCAGCAAACAGGTTGAAGTGGGCAGTAAACTGGCGATCGGTAATGCGTTACTGACTGCGGCGCTGTTCCAGATTGACCGGCCTTACGCCTACACCAACAGCGGGGGCGACTACGCGGTAGACGGCGCACAGCGCAACCGCGGGCTGGAGCTGATGGCGGATGGCGACGTGATGCCGGATCTGCATCTGTTTGGCGGTGTAACCTGGCTTGATCCGCGCCTGCGCGACACCGCGAGCGCGGACACTGAAAACCGGCAGATTGTCGGGCTGCCGCGCGCCACGGCCAGTGTGCTGGCAGTCTATACCTTGCCGGGGCTGCGCGGCACGGAAGTTCATGCCGGGGCGCATTATGTCGGCCGCCGCCCCACGGATAACGCCAACGATAACTGGGTAGGCAGCTATGCCACGTTTGATCTCGGCAGCAGTTACCAGACCACGCTGTTCAATACCGCGACCACTTTCCGGCTGGACATCACCAACCTGACCAATCGCCATTACTGGACGAATATTGTGCCGGGCGGATTGAATGGTTACAGCGGTGCAGGCTATGCCTCCGCGCAACTGGGCGATCCGCGTATGGCGGAACTGTCAATGCAGATTGCATTCTGAGGAGGGGGAAAGGCGGAAGGTTAACCCGGCGCAGTGCGCCGGGCTGACAATCAATGCTTTGGCGTCTCTTTGGGCGGCTCTTTGTCGCCGGACTCCGGTGCGCTATGCGGATCGTCTTTGTCGTTGGCATGGGAAGGCGACGGGTTTTTGCTCTTATCGTCCTGTTGTTGGCTGGCAAACTGTTGCTGGCTCATCACGTGCTCCTCAATGGTTAACGTTACTATCCAGATTTCGTCAAAAAACGAAAGTGAATTAACAGTATAGACAATCAGACACAGAATGCCGGTTTCCCGCTTCCATCATACTGACTGGAGCTGGTTACCGGAGAGCTGGTTAATCAGCACTTCGCATAACGGCCACTCGCCATACCCGGCCGCACTGTGCAGATGGCCGCCGCCGCGGATAATCACCAGCTCACTGCCCCACGCGGCGGCAAACTGGTTGGCGCGGGTCAGGCTCAGGTGTTCATCGTTATCACTGGCGACCAGCAAGGAGGGGAACGGCAGCGCAGTGAGGCTTAACGGCCGTTGGATGCGGATCGCCTCCAGCGCGTCGGGTGCGTCCACATCTGCCGGGGCCACCAATAGCGCACCTTTGATGGTGAACCCTGCACCGGGCATGGGCAACATTTGCGCCGCCCACTGCGTAATCGCTACCGCCCCGCAACTGTGGCCAATTAACATCACATCGCCGGTGAGCGGTGCCAGCGTCGCGGCGATGCCGTCGATCCAGGCCTGGCGCGCCGGGCAGTCCCAATCCTGCTGTTGCACACGGATAATCTGCGGGTATTTCTCTTCCAGCAGCGTTTGCCAATGTTGCGGCCCGGAGTTGGTGTAGCCGGGCACCGTAATGAAATGCATGATCCTATCCTTTTGAGATGCAACGTTTTGGTAAAAGGCAGTATAAACGTGACGGTGTCACTTTGGCATGCCACGGGTGTATTTAGCCTGAATTTTCCTGCCCTCTGATCAGTACAACGCAGGTGGAAAACTGTGCGTGCTAACGGTGTAGTATTCTTTAACTATCGTCAATAGCGTTTATCTTTTAAAGCACAAACAGGCTTTTTACCTGTCAGAAAGGAAAGGCCGGGAAAAAAAACCCGCTCCACGCGCTGCCCGCGCAGTGACACACGCGGGCGGGAGGGTAAAGGATATAAGGCTACCAGCGAAGTTCGGACGTGGGCATAAAGGCGACGGCTCTGACATTATCCATCACGTCATAGCTGATTTGCATACTGGTAGGTATAGGCCGCCCTTTTGATTCATACAGATCTGTCCAGCCAAACGCGCGTTTCATCACAATGAAGGGAGGCGCACTTCTTAATGGCGACCCAATATTTTCATGTACCCAACTGCGGGACATATTTTCTAGCAATGGTGACGGCAATTTATTTGGGAAAACCCAGTTTTTAAACTTATCATGCTGGATTGTCAGCATAATTTACTGAAGAACTCGCCCGGCACGCCGGAATGATAGATAAACCCCCTCTTTCGCCATATCCAGATTAAGATCAGGATCACCTGAAAATCCGGTAGGGGGAGTTTTATAGGGAATAAGTTCAGCCTCAAGTAAATCTTTATAGGATTTTCCCAGGCTATTTATTAAGGCGTCTACGTTTACTGTCATTTGTACAGCCCTATTCATATCGGCAGGGCTTGCCTGCCATTACTCTGCCTGCACAAAAATCTATACAGGCGGACGGGATTTACCATCTTAATCTTGAGGTTGGAAGGAAGTTTATCGACTTAGCCATATCAGCCATATCATATAAAATGATCATCGTTATAGGTATATGAAAATCTTCTATTTTAAAACGTTCCCTCCAGCCGAACTCTGTTTTCATGACAATTTTAGGGGGGATGCTTTTATCCGGTTTTCCAAAGGTTTCATGCACCCAATCTCGGGACATTTCTTGTTTAAGTGGGGATGGGAGTTCATTAGGAAAAACCCATTCCGTCTTGTCAGATCTCAACCGCAAAGCAATATCACTGAGTGCTTTCTCTTTATCGTTATCAAAAACCAAAAAAATACCTTCACTTTTCATATCCAGTGTCAGGTAAGGATCACACTGTGTGCCTTGCGGCGGCGTTCGGTAGGTTATAACCCCGGCCTCGAAGATAGCTTGATATGGCTTTTCCAAACTACGTATGAGCAATGTAGTATTTATAGTCATTTGTATAACCCTAATTCTGTGTTAATTCTGTGCATTTCTTGTCTGCACGCGTCCAGTTCTGCCTCTGTAGCGCCATATTCTTCTATCAGTACCGGTTTAATTTGGTCAAAATCCTTATTTATGGCCACACGTAGGTTGTAAGAGTCCGGTACCATCTGAGAACGGTTTCGTCCACCATAGGTCGCACTGTTCTGGCGGTGTACTTTCTCAGGAATGGCAATGGCTGCAACTTGATCGGCCATAGGCTCAATTTCATCTGGTGATAACTCAGAATATTCCCGGCGTAAGTACAAAATTACGGCCTGACGTGATGGCATGTGATCCACATGATAATGCCCCTGCCTGGAGCGTCCGTTAAAATCACGGTACGGTTTTACCTCCAGAAACTCCACCGGCGGCTTGCTCAGATAAATATAAATCGGCGGAATGTCCGCCACCGGCAGAATGAGGATGTAATCCGCGAAACTTTTCTCGTCCGGCGCCGGGCTGGTGGTGGCCCGGATACCGGTACTGTCCGGCAGCGGGTTCACCATCACCGGGTTTGGCAGGATCGGGCGGTGCTGGTTGCCGGTGTTCGTGGGAACATGCACCCCGGAATGATCCGGCGTCCAGATAATCGTGACGGGCTGTTCTTCCTCGGTGGTGAAGGTGTACGCCTGCCGGGCGCTGTCCCAGGCCATCTGGCGTACCCGCACGCTGTCCCGGCCCGGCGGCGTGTGCCAGCCGCGCGGCACCGGGCTGCCCTGCGCATCGCTTTCCCAGGTGAAACGCACCCGGCTCGGGGCGGTGCGCATCTGCTCAGCGCGCATCCGGTCGATAAAGTCCTGCTCGCCGTCATTGAGCCGCCCCGGCATCATGCCGACCAGCAGCCCGGCGACCGGCGCGCCAAAGCCCCCGGCGGCCACCGTGCCTGCGCGTACTGCCCAGGTGCCGTAGGTCGTGAAGCGCCCCGCCACCTGCTCAAGTACCGCCGCCCCGGCGGTGGCGGTGTGTGCCCGCGCGGCGGCGCTGGCGGCGGCAACCGCCGCCTGATAGTCCCTCTCCTCATGGTTGCCGTTCAGCCAGCGGTAGAGCGCGCTGCGCTTTTTGGGTTTTGGAATATCCTCCGGCGCGGGCGGTTTTCTTTTTGCCGCCTGCGCGTGCTGCGGTACGTCCGCCTCCGGCAGCGCCTGGAAAATCCCCATCTCGGCAAAGTGGGTGTGCGGCTCCGGGGCGTCCCCGGCATCGTTACAGCCCTCGCCACGCAGACAGGATTTGGCGAACACCCGGTTGCGCTCGCGTGCTGCTGCCTGCTGTAACGCCTGGGTTTCCCGCTCCGCCTGCCGGGCGGCCAGCATCGCGGCGTGCTTCTCCTGCGCCACCTGTTGCGGCGAGGGGCCGCGCCCCAGCCACTCCCCCAGCGGGGCGATAATGCGGTTGGTGCCGGGCGGGCAGCCACAGCTCACCAGCCCGCCGTCAACGGCTACCGGGCTGCCATGAATGGTAAAGCGCGTGTCGCCGTCAATCACCCGGCCGCGCCGGCCGCACTTAGGGCAGTCGGTGGTGACATCGCCGCGCCGGATAACTGCGTGGCCATAGACGTTGTACTGGGCGAGCGGGAGTGAGGGGAGCAGCCGTGCGCCGGTGGTGGTTGTGTCACAGGAGAGCGCTTTGCCGCGCCCGTGAATATTGGGCCGGTATCCCATGATTTACGCCCCGGTAACGCGCAGGAAATCTTCCGGCATCGGCACGATGAGGAAGATACGACTCTGGGAACAGGTAATAGCGTGCGGCATAAGAAGCCCCTTCAATTCATATGGATAAATTGCGGGGTATCATACGCTTAACAAAAGAGCCGGGTGATGTGCCACATGGCACACCGGGCGGCACTGCCGGTGTCATTTCAGGAATTGCGCAGGTAAAGGCAAAGCGTTATAGCAGGGTTTAATGCGGCGTTGATTCCGATTTCGCCAGCAGCGCCGGCAGTTGGTCTTCCGGGATCGCGCGGGAAAAGAGATACCCCTGCATCTCGTCGCACCCGGCTTCGGCCAGGGCGGCCATCTGCCCGGCGGTTTCTACCCCCTCGGCGGTAACGGTGAGGCCCATCGCCCGCCCCAGGCGCACCACGGATTCCACAATCGCGCCCGAATTCTCGCCGACGCCGAGATTACGGATAAACGAACGGTCAATTTTAATTTTATCCACCGGGAAGCGGCTGAGGTAACTGAGGCTGGAGTAGCCGGTGCCGAAATCATCCAGCGCGATTTTGAACCCGGCTTCGCGCAACGCCATCAGGGTCTGGCGTGCTTCGTCATCATCATTCAGCAGCACGCTTTCCGTGATTTCCAGTTCAATATGGGCCGGGTCCGCCTTCTCTTCTGCCACAATGGCTTTGATCCGGTTGGCGAAATCACTGGAGCGGAATTGTACCGGTGACACGTTTACCGCAATAAACAAAGAGGGCCAGGTATGGGACGCCCGGCACGCCTGCCGCAACACCCATTCGCCCAACGGGATGATCACCCCGTTCTCTTCCGCCACCGGGATAAACTCGTCCGGCGAAATGGTGCCGCGCGTCGGGTGCTGCCAGCGTAACAGCGCCTCCAGCCCAATCACATGCTGGCCGGACATATCAACCTGCGGCTGGAAATGCACTTGCAGCCCGGTATTGTTCAGCAGCGCGTTGCGCAGATCGGTGGCAATCTCCTGACGGGTCTGCACCGAGTCATCCATCGACTGTTCAAAATAGCGGAAGTGGCCGCGCCCCTCATATTTTGCGACGTAAAGCGCAATGTCCGCTTTGCGCATCAGTTCGCTGCGCTCCATCGCATCGGCCGGGGCCAGCGCCACCCCAATACTGACGCCAATAAAGGTATCATTCCCCGCCAGCATAAACGGCCGTTCAATCGCCGTGTGGATCCGCTGGCAGAGCGCCTGCACATCGCTCAGGTCATGGACGTCCGTCTGCACCACCACAAACTCATCGCCACCGATGCGCGCCACGGTGTCTGTTTTGCGCACCAGCGCAGAAAGGCGCGACGCGACTTCTTTGATCAACCCATCCCCGGCGCTGTGGCCCAGGGTGTCATTAACATTTTTAAAGCGATCGAGATCCAGCACCAGCAGCGCGGTAAACCCGCCGTTGCGCGCCGTCAGCGCCAGCGAATGGGAAAGCCGGTCTTCCAGCAGCGCGCGGTTCGGCAGCCCGGTCAGCACATCGTGGAAAGCCAGATGTTGCGCCTGGGCCTCACTGGCGCGCAGCTCAATCATTGACTGGTTCAGGTTCAGGGCGGAGCGCCAGAGCGAGCGCACAATCACCGCAATCACCCCAATCATCAGCACGCCAAACAACGCGGCCGCCGGGCCGACATAGCTCAGCATCCGGCTGCCCGGCCGGTCTGGCTGCCAGGTCATGTAGCCGACCTGGTGGGTGTGTTTGGCATACACCGGAATGCTGGTCTCATCCGGGCGGGTGGTGGCCTGCGGCGTAAAGTGCAGGCCCTGGATCAGGCCGCGCTGCGAAAGATCCGACAGAAAGCCGTCATTCAGCAACCGGATGCTGACCAGGGTAAAGGTCGGTTCGCGCGGCAGTAATGCCCCGTGGATCTGGTTGGCGGCAAACACCACCGGGTTCCCTTCCACCATCGCCACATCCGTCAGGCTTGGGGCGCGGCTGCGCCGCAGATTCTGGTCAGTGACATTGGCCAGCGTCGCCTGCCGGCTCTGCGCGCGCAGTGTGGTCAGCAACGGCACGATCTCAGGCGGCAACAGCCGCGGGTCATCACTGCCCATACCGTTGATTGAGGCGAACACCATCCGGTTATCCGGCGACAGGATAAACACCTGCTGGTGCTTGAACATGTTATAGAGCCAGGCGCCGACATTATCATTCAGCCAGGTGATATCCGTGGGCGTCCCGGCCACCTTACGCGCCACCGGCTCCCAGGCCGCCACGCTGCGCTGTTGCGCGGCCAGTTCAGAGAGGCTGTGGGTCAGTGAAGAGGTAATGATGTCCGCTTCCTGTTGCTGCGCCCGCTGGTCATTCTGGTGGCTTAACCAAAACAAAAACACCCCGATAGCGACAAACAGGATCAGCAGCACCGCGCTCAGTGGGTAGAGCATCTGCCGGTTAAAACGGCTGCGGAAACCTTCAGGAAGTTTCATGTCACTGAGCATGTCGGGTCCGTGTGAAGAGGGGGCTGGGTTCGTTAAGATTAGTACAAAAATCAATCTTGCTAATCATTGGCAGCCGATCCCATCAGGCTGACAGGGCTTGACCAGCAGAATGGATTTTTTTCACTGACGGCAGGAAACGAAAACGCGGGTGACATTCACACTGCGTTATAAAACAGTGGCTTGAAGAATCAATTGGTTACGTTATATTCATAACAGATATATTTATAACGATAAGGCATAAGCATAGCCAATATTGTTCTGGTTGCCCTACCCTAAGTTAACCTACACTCGCGAAAAAAGTCTCAGCAAGGAAACCCCATGAAATATAACGTTCCCTCGATGATTGCACTGGCGCTGGCCACCTCTTTTTCAGCCTATGCGGCAACCCCGCCGGACACCCTGGTGATCGCCCAGTCGATTGACGACGCCAGCAGCCTTGACCCGGCGCAGGGCTTTGAACTGACCTCTGTGCAGGCGTTCACTAACCTTTACCAGCGTCTGGTACAGTCTGACCCGAAAAACCCTATCGACATCCAGCCGACGCTGGCCAGTAACTGGCAGGCGGGTGCCGATAACCGCAGCATGACCTTTACCCTGCGTGACGGCGCGAAATTTGCCAGCGGCAACCCGGTGCGCCCGGAAGATGTGATCTTCTCCCTCTCCCGTGTGGTGAAGCTGAACCTGGAGCCGTCGTTCATTCTGACCCAGCTGGGCTGGACGCCGGAAAACGTTGATGCGAGCCTGAAAAAAGTCGGCCCGAACCAGGTACAGGTAAGCTGGAGCGCCAACGTCAGCCCGACCTATGTGCTGAGCCTGCTTTCCGCGCCGGTGGCGTCGATCGTGGACGAAAAAACCGTGATGGCGAACCAGAAGAAAAATGACTACGGCAACCAGTGGTTGATCACCCACTCTGCCGGCAGCGGCCCGTTCCAGATCCGCCGCTTCATCCCGCATGAAGTGCTGCTGATGTCCGCCAACCCGACGTCACCGGGCGGCGCGCCGAAACTGAAAAACGTGCTGATCAAAAACGTACCGGAACCGGCTGCCCGCCGCCTGCTGCTGGAGCAGGGCGACGCGGACATCGCGCGTAACCTGGGCGCTGACCAGATGGCCGCCCTGAAAGGCAAAGCCGGCGTGAAGCCGCTCGCCATCCCGATGGCCTCGCTCTACTACATGCAGTTCAACATTGACGCCTCCCCGGCGCTGAAAAACCCGGCGTTCTGGGAAGCCTCACGTTACCTGTTTGACTACAACGGCATCGCCAATGATTTGCTGAAAGGCCAGTTCCAGGTGCATCAGTCCTTCCTGCCGGAAGGCTTCCTCGGCGCGCTGAACGACAACCCGTACACCTATGATCCGGCGAAAGCCAAACAGATCCTGGAAAAAGCCGGGCTGAGCAACGTCAGCTTTAAGCTGTCCGTGAGCAACCAGCCGCCGTACCTCGACATCGCACAGGCGTTGCAGGCCAGCTTCGCCAAAGGCGGCGTGAAAGTGGAATTGATCCCCGGCATCAGCACCGAAGTCGCGACCAACGTCAAAGCGCATAAATATGAAGCCACGCTTAACGCCTGGGGTGCCGACTACTTTGACCCGAACACCAACGCCGCCGCCTTCGCGTATAACCCGGAAGATGGCAGCACCACGCTGGCGATGCGCTCCAACTGGCATATCCCGGAGCTGACCAAACAGGTGATCGCTGCCACCGCGGAAAGCGATAAAGCCAAACGCGTGGAGATGTATCAGGCGATGCAGCGCGAGGTGCAGAAAAGCTCGCCGTATGTGATCGGGTTGCAGGCGCGTAACCTGGTGGCGGTGCGGGACAACCTGCAAGGCTACGTGCAGGGCATCAACCCTGACATGGTCTACTATTCCCAGGTCACCAAGTAATGGCGGCACCTTCCACTGAAGCCGGGTCCGCCCGGCTGTTCTGGCGCCGTGCCTCACGGGTGGCGACCGGCCTGTTGTCGGTGGTGGTGACGCTGCTCGGCCTGCTGGCGTTCACTTTTGCCCTCTCCCGCCTCTCCCCGGTTGACCCGGTACTGCAAATCGTCGGCGACCATGCCAGCACCTCAACCTATGAGCAGGCGCGCCGCGATCTGGGGCTGGACCAGCCGGTGCTGATGCAGTTCTGGCACTACCTGGAACACCTGGCGCACGGCGATATGGGCATCTCCCGCATCACCAACCAGCCGGTGTTGAGCGATCTGCTGCGGACGTTCCCGGCCACTGTGGAACTCGCCACCTGCGCGATTATTTTCGGCGCGGTGTTCGGCATTTCACTGGCGCTGCTGGCCGCCTGGAAACCGGGCAGCCTGCTCGACAACCTGGCGCGGATGATCTCGTTGCTGGGCTATTCGGTGCCGATTTTCTGGCTGGGGCTGCTGGGGCTGCTGCTGTTCTATGCGGTGCTGCACTGGTCGGCCGGGCCGGGGCGGCTGGACGATCTCTACGTCTATACGCTGGAGCCGAAAACCGGCTTTGTGCTGATCGACAGCTGGCTCTCCGGTGACCCGGAGATGTTCCGCAACGCCCTCGCCCACCTCTGGCTGCCGGTGGTGGTGCTTGGGCTGCTGGCGATGGCCGGGATCACCCGCCTGCTGCGTGCCGCGCTGCTGGAAGAGAGCAATAAAGAGTATGTGACGCTGGCACGCGCCAAAGGTGCCGGCCGCGGCCGCATCCTGCTGCGCCATATCTTCCCGAATGTGCTGGGTACGTTGATCACCGTGCTGGCACTCTCCTATGCCAGCCTGCTGGAAGGTGCCGTGCTCACCGAGACGGTATTCTCCTGGCCGGGCGTCGGGCGTTACCTGACTACCGCGCTGTTCGCCTCTGACACCCCGGCGATCCTGGGCGGTACGCTGCTGATCGGCACCTGCTTCATTATCCTGAACGCGCTGGCCGATGCCCTGACCTACCTGACCGACCCGAGGACACGTTGATGACGCAACATTTTTCTGATGCGGAAACCCTCACGCCGCCGCACCGCCGCCGCCGGGTCACTACCCTGGCGATTGGCGGCAGCCTGATTGCGGTGCTGCTGCTGGTGGCGCTGTTTGCGCCCTGGCTGGCCCCGTTTGACCCGAATGCGCAACAGATGAGCGCCCGTTTGTTGCCGCCCTCTGCGCTGCATTGGTTCGGCACCGACGGTTTCGGCCGCGATCTCTTCTCCCGCGTGCTGTACGGTGCGCGCCCGACGCTGCTGCTGGTGTCACTGATCCTGGTGCTGACCATCCCGGTCGGGATGCTGATCGGCATCAGCGCCGGTTATCTGGGCGGCTGGACGGAGCGTGTGCTGATGCGCATCACCGATATCTTCCTGTCGCTGCCGAACCTGGTGATCGCGTTGGCGCTGGTCGCGATGCTCGGCCCTGGCTTGCTGAACGGCGCACTGGCGCTGGCGTTGACCAGCTGGCCGCCGTTTGCCCGGCAGGCCCGCGCCGAAACACTGGCGCTGCGCCGCAGTGACTACCTGGCGGCTGCGCGGATGCAGGGCATCAACGGCCTGCGCCTGATGTTCGGCCACATCCTGCCGCTCTGTATGCCGAGCGCCGTGGTGCGCGCCGCCCTGAGCCTCGGCGGGATCATTCTCGCCTCCGCCGGCCTGGGCTTCCTGGGCATGGGTGTGCAACCGCCTACCGCTGAGTGGGGATCGATGGTCGCGGAAGGCAGTAAAGTGATCTTTGACCAATGGTGGGTGGCCGCTGCACCGGGCGGGGCAATTCTGTTTGCCAGCCTCGCCTTTAACCTGACAGGCGATGGCCTGCGTGACCGACTGGATACCCGCCATGGCCATTAATTCTTCTTCACCGTTAGTGATCGCTGAGCGGTTGCGCGTCTCGGTGGCAGAGACCGGCGCGCCGCTGGTTAACGATCTGCGCTTTACCCTGGGGCGCGAGCGCGTGGCGCTGGTCGGCGAGTCCGGTTCCGGCAAATCCCTGACCGCCCGTTCGCTGATGGGGCTGTTGCCGCCCTCGCTGAAGGTGCAGGCGCAGCAACTCAGTTTTGACGGGGAGAACCTGTTGCAGCTGAGCGAGCGGCGCTGGAACGCGATGCGCGGCAACCAGCTCGCCATGGTGATGCAGGACCCGAAATACGCCCTGAACCCGACCCGCACCATTGGCTGGCAGGTTGAGGAGCCGCTGAAACTGCACACCAAACTGGGGCGCGCCGAGCGCCGCGACAAAGTGTGCGACATGCTGGACGCGGTCGGCCTGCCGCAACCTGCCCAGCTGATGACGCGCTACCCGCACCAGCTCTCCGGCGGGATGGGCCAGCGGGTGATGCTGGCGATTGCGCTGATCACCGATCCGCAGTTCCTGATTGCCGATGAGCCGACCTCCGCGCTCGACCATGCGATGCGCGATCAGGTGCTCGGCCTGATCCGTAAGCTGGTCGAGCAGCGCAACATGGGGCTGCTGCTGATCAGCCACGATCTGCAACAGGTGGCGGATCACTGTGACCGGGTGATGGTGATGTACAAAGGCGACATTCTGGATTCGTTGCCGGCGGCGGAGCTGCCGCGCGCCACCCATCCCTACACCCATACGCTGTGGGCTTGCCGCCCGAACAAATCGACGCACGGCAAGCCGTTGCCGACGCTGGATCGCGCTGCGCTGGAGGCTGCCCGTGAACATGATTGAACTGAATGGCCTCAGCGTTTCGCACCGCCAGGGGTATGAGCTGCGCAAAGTGGTGCATGAGGTCTCCCTGACGGTACAGGCCGGGGAGTGTTTCGGGCTGGTCGGGCCGTCCGGCTGCGGCAAATCATCCCTGCTGTGGGTGATGGCCGGGCTGAACCCGCATTGGGAGGGCCGTATGCGGCTGGCGGAACATCAGGCGCAACCGGGCAAAGCCTTCACCGGCACGCTGCGCCGCGAGGTGCAGATGGTGTTCCAGGATCCGTATGCTTCGCTGCACCCGCGCCACCGCCTGCGCCGCACGCTGGCGGAGCCGCTGAAACTGTTTGGTTTCGACAACATCGATGACCGCATCCAGCAGGGTTTCCGGCACGTCGGGCTGGACCCGGCAATGGCGGATCGCTACCCGCATCAGCTTTCCGGCGGCCAGCGCCAGCGCGTGGCGATTGTGCGCGCCCTGCTGCTGCAACCGAAAATCCTGTTGCTGGATGAACCCACCTCCGCGCTGGATATGTCAGTACAGGCCGAAGTGCTCAACCTGCTTAATGACCTCAAGCGGCAGGACAACCTCACGATGGTGCTGGTCAGCCACGACCCGGACGTCATCGACCATATGTGCGACCACGCGGTACATATGGACGCCGGCCGCATCGTGCGGTAAATCAGCTGAATGCAAAAAGCGCACCCCGCAAGGCGTGCGCTTTTTTTATGACGGGATTTCGCGCTGGGGTGCAGCTTTTTGTTTCTCCGGGGCTGAGGCAGGCACTGATATAATATTATCATGAATTAGTATGTTGTAACTATTCATGCAATGAATGGTTCTCTTATGCTTTTAAGAATCCGGGATGGTGTTTGGCGCTGTCAGCCAGTCTGTAGTGTGGATCGGGGCCACATGCCCTCCCTGCCAGAAGAGTTGCCGGGCATTAAGGTGCCGGGCAAATGCCTGCTGTACCTGGGGTGGGGTTAATTCATCTTGTTGGGTGATGACGTAGCTGACCGGGCAGCGCAGGCGGGTAATCTGCGGTGGTGGCGGGTCAAGCAGCAACTGCACCGGCTCACTCGGTGCCAGCGGTACTTCCTGCCCCAGCAACGTGAGGAAACGCTCAGGATGCTGCAAATGGAGACGGCCACCCGGCATATCCAGGCGGCACAGGTCGGCCACGGCATGCTGCCCGCTCTCCTGATAGCTTTCCAATGCACTGCCCCCCTGGCTGGTGAGCGCACTCAGCAGCCATAAATGGCTGACCCGCTCCCCCAGCCGCGCATATGGATGCCGGGCGCATTATGCGGTAAATCAAAAGATGTAAAAAGGCGCACCCTTTGAGAGGGACGCCTTAAATCGTGCTGCAATCTTAAATATCATTTTTGCCACAGATAGCGTTTCTATTGGCTATTTCTTTTTTTAATAAGCTATAGAGCTCATCTTGTAAGCTACTTAACTCATCGTTCTCTTTTTTAAGCATATAGCCATTCCTGTGTAGAATAAGATCATTGAAAGAATTCGCACTACCAAATAGCTGTTTTATCTCGTATAATGCATCATCATAATGTGTATCAATACAATAATTAAGCCATTCAAACCTATTTACCCATAAAGCCTCATCGCTTTCAGCAAGAAGAACAATAATTTTCATCATCAATTTTTTTATTTCTTCTTTCATTTCAACCCACCGTTTTCTATGACTTTTATTCCTGGTATATTCCAAGGTGCAGGGATAACAACTTGTTCTGTACCCCCCATATAGAAACCATTTTGATATCCTATGTCTCCAACGTAGATCTTTGTTCCTGCTGGAATTTCCACCTGATAAAAGCTATCAAGGGGAGATGTCCCGCCATCAGGCCACTTTGGCAGCAGTGCCTTATCAATTCTAGCTTGAATAATGCTCAATGGCTTTTCGTAGCTAAAAAATCGTCCAAGTGCCGTCCCATTAAAACCTGCACGAAAAAAAATAGTATTCTCAGATAAAACAATCTCTTTATAAATCCCTCCAGAAAATGTTTCGGCTAATCTCTCGCTTAAAGGCCCAGGATTTATTGCTGAGTATTCACCTTCCACTTTTCCCAGAAAATGCAGTTCGCCATGTTGGGAAATCCGGTTTGCTGCCCCTATTCTTCCAACGCCTAACCCCGCAGCGACAGACGCGAGCGCAATTGCTGTCCCTACTGTTTTTTCATTGAGAATTTGTGTAAAACCTTCTGGCGCCTCACCTCCCAGTTGGCTGGCCGTTTCGCGAAATCCGTCAATGTTTCCGTTATAGATACCACCAACTGCAAGAAGCCGACCAACATTTTTACTGTTCAGTGTTTTTGCTGCCTGAGTATATTGTCGTGGAACTTCGCCATACTGCCGTTTCACTGTTGGGGCAGGCTTTCCTCTGTGGTAATAATGAACGCATTTTTCATAAGCCCGCCTTACTTCCTCTTCAAATATGCTGCAGTAGTGATCCATAAAACAGTCATAAATAAGATCACCATTGTCATCGAAGTAAAAAGGGTTAGTGAAATGATCCCACGGCTCATCTGTGTCCACACCTACAATCCAGCCCTGATTCAGGTTCCGCTGAGTGTCGTCATATAGCCCATCATAATAAGAGCGATATTTTCTTTTTGCAGGAAGAGTAAGGGCGGTGACCAAACCTTTTTTTCTTTCAGGAACCTCATGGGGAGAAACCCGATAAGGATACTTCAGATAATCCAATTCATAGAAAATTGCGGCATTTCTGAAAGCAACGTCTGGTGACTGAATGAACTGAAAATCTTCAGGAACAAGCTCTCTTTCCAGGTCCCATGTTCGGTACAATTTGAACATATACCCACTTCCCATCTTTAACCTTAGTGAAAACAAGGATTAAATAGTGTAAGTTTTTAAAAAGCAATATAAGCAGTTTCATAAAATTTGAAAAAGAGACGTAGTCAATAAAACGTGACAATTATGCCTGTCAGGCAGATGAATTTTTATCGGCCAGTTCCGGTATGTTTATATTTATAATTATATAAAGCAAGTTGTAATTATTAACGTCATGAATAAATGTTTTATGTATTTGTAAATTTTGGCGCGAAAAACCAGAAAACAGCCGGAGCCTTCGCCCCGGCCGTCACTCTTCAGAAATCCACAGCAGCGGAGAGCACCACTTCGCGCGGGTCGCCGATGGCGATACGCAGGTTACTGCCGCTGGAGGTGTAATAGGTTTTGTCGAACAGGTTTTTCACGTTCAACTGCCATTTGACATCGTAACCACTGAACGGTGTGCGCCAGGCGACGAAGGCATCCGCCACGGTGTAGGACTCCAGCCAGAAGCTGTTGGCAGCATCGCCGGGGCGTTTGCCGACGTAACGCCCGCCTACCCCGGCGCGCAGGTTGTCATTCGCCAGCAGCCCGGTACCGCCGAAGTCATTGGTCAGGAACAGCGCAGCTGTATGGCGCGCCGTGTTCGGCATCAGTTTACCGCGGTTGTCCGGGTCTTCCGTCACCCGTGCATCTGTATAGGCATAGGAGCCCATCAGGCTGAGCGTGGAAGTCAGGCGGCCGGAAGCGTCCAGCTCAACGCCCTGGGAGCGTACCTGCCCGGCAGTGCGGGTGACAGTGTCACCATCGACCAGCTCACTCACCATCACGTTGCGCTTGCGGATGTCATACAGCGCCAGCGTGCCGGTGATGCCGTTCTGGGTGTCGATCTTCGCGCCGATTTCATACGCTTTGCCCTGCTCCGGCGGCAGCGCGCCAATCTGTGTGGCAATCGATGAGTTAGGCTTGAACGACTCGGTATAGCTGGCATAGAGGCTTGACCAGTCCGTCAGGCTGTACACCACGCCGGCGCGCGGCACCAGTTTGCTGTCAGAACTCTGGGTATTGGTGACAAACGGGCGGCCTTTGCCGGCCATCACCTCAAAGCTGTCGTAACGCAGGCCACCGATCAGCCGCCAGCGGTCGTTCAGCCGGATCTCGTCTTGTAAGAACACACCGCGGCTGTCGATGTTCTCGCGCTGGTCGCTGTCTTTGGCGCTGACAGTGGTGCTCGCTGCCATCTCGCCATACACCGGATGGTAGACGTTGAACGCCGTATTTTTGCTGCCGCGGATCATATCACCGCGGAAGGTGCGGTCCGCCTCATAGTCAAACCCCATCAGCAACTGATGGTTGACGCGCCCCCAGTCCACATCCCCTTTCACCGAAGCCTGCACAATCTGCGTGCGGGCATCGGCGTCGGCCGTAGAATCCGCCTGCCGGGTTAACACGCCGGTATCGGCGTTATACGCAGTGGCGCGGGCCTGGTTGTCACTGTAGCGGTTACGGTTAAACGAATAGGTAAACTGGGACGCCCAGTTCTCGCTCAGTGCCTGATCGACCTGTAGCGTCAGCGTATCCTGATCGCCCCGGGTGGCGTTGTAGCCCTCGTCGAAGCGGCGTTCACGCGGGGTGTTGACCGGCTTGCCGGTGTTTGAGTCGATCACCGTGCCGCGATCAAAGGGGACGAGGTATTCCATGTGCTCCCACGAGACTCGCACCATCGTGCTGTCACCAAACCACATCAGCGACGGCGCGACCACTGTCTGGCGGTTGCGGCCGAAGTTGCGCCAGTAGTCGGTTTCGCTGTGGTCAACAATCAGCCGCCCGGCAAAGCCGCCGCCCAGCGGCCCGGTAACATCGAGTTGCCCGCCGCCCCCGCCGAAGCTGGTGGTGCGCCCTTCCAGATGCACATGCGGCGTCAGTTGCGGCTTTTTGCTGATGATATTGATCATCCCGCCCGGCTCATTCATGCCGAACAACATCGACGACGGCCCTTTCAGCACCTCGACCCGCTCGCTGGTCGGCGTGAAGTTACGCGCCTGAATCGAGCGCAGGCCATCGCGCAGGATCGAGCCGTCACGGTTATCGCCAAAACCACGCTTGATCACTGCGTCCTGCGTGCCGCCCAGGGTATTGGACTGGGTAATGCCGCTGACATAGTTCAGCGCCTGATCCACACTGGTGGCCGCCTGATCTTTCAGCACCTGCTCCGGCACCACGGTAATGGACTGCGGCACCTCAATGATGCGGCTTTCGCTGCGGGTGGCGGTGACGCTGGTGTGCGGCTGGTAGTTGGTAGCCGCGTCCGGCGTGCTGCTGTTTTGCCGGGTGACGATCAGCGTGTCACCCTCTTCGGCCTGGGTTAAGGCCGGGATGATCAGGCTGCTGCCCAACAGGCAGGTGGCGATGGTTTTCATGGTGGTAACTGACTCCAAAAGGTCCCTGAAAATGCCAGCGGTAAAAAGCGCTGGTAAAGGTCTTGTAATGTGTGTTGTGGGTTGAGATCGGCGAACTGCTGTGGGTAGAGCGCCTTGGCAAAGAATTCGGTGGCCACCACGTGATAGGGGCTGAGGTAAAAGTTGTGCCAGAGCGCATAAGCGCGCCCGTTCTGCACGGCACTGAGGTGCGTAAGCACCGGCTGCGCGGCCATGATCTGCCTGAAACTGGCAGACGCCTGTTCGGCCGACACCTGCGGCCCGAGGCTGACGGTTCGCGCGCCCTCTTCCGGCGCGGCCATGCCGGTGGCGATGTAGACCTGGGGGTTGGCGGCCAGCACGTTTTCCGGGTTCAGCTCGCCAAATACGCCGCTGACCTGCGATGCCGCGATATTCTCCCCCCCGGCAAACGCCAGCAGTTGCCCGAGGTTGCCGTTAACCGCCGTGGTGCAGCAGGTATCACGCCGCCCAAGGTGGAGGTGCAGCATCACGCGGGTTTTCGGGCCGTGGTATGCCGCCAGCCGCTGGCGGACAGCCTCCATATGCTGCTGGTAGAAATCGATGAATGCCTGCGCGCGCTGCGGCTGCTCAAAAATCTCGCCCAGCAGCCGCACGCTCGGCACGGTGTTGTTCAGCAGGTCAACCCGCAGATCCACCACCACGACCGGCACCCCGGCCTGCGCCATCAGCTGCATGAAGGCGGCACTGTTGGCGGTGGTTTTCGCCAGGCGCGGCAAAATCACCAGGTCAGGGCGCAGGGCGAGTACCTTTTCCGCATTGATGTCATTGATGCTGCCGTTACCGAATTGCGGGATTGTGGCCAGTTGCGGGAAGGCATGGAGGTATTGCGCCCAGGTTTGCGGATCGTATTTCGCCAGGTCGCCCGGCCAGCCGGCGATGCGCGCCGCCGGGTAACCCGGCTCCAGCAATGCCAGCGTGTAGAGCATCCGGCTTTCGCCCAGCACCACGCGCTGCGGATGGTCAGGTACTGTGACCTGCCGCCCGAGCAGATCGGTCACCTCTCTGGCCTGGCTGGTGAAACTCGCTAACAACAGTAATAAGGCGGCGATGCGCATGGGGTTATCCCGGCCATGTAATGTGGCCGGGAAAGATAATCAATATCATTCGCTTTTACAAGCCATTTGGCCGGGCGCCGGATACACGCGGAATCGGTGGGTGATTGAAAGATAAGCAAAAAACAGCAAAGATGTCAGGATTTCAGAATCCTGGGATTCTAGAATCCCAGAATCCCAGGATTATAACGCACGAGGTGGATGGCGGGCGATGAGCATTTCAGGCCCTCCGCCTCCGTCACGCCGTGGCACAGGTTTCGGTAGGGAATGCGAACAGCGCAGCCCAGCGGCGGACGCGTTCCGGGCCGGAGTGATAGACCCTATTCATCAGCCCAGCGCCTGAGACATCAGCCCGAATGCCTGCGGGGCACCGGCAGCCGGTATCCAGGGCGTTCCCCTGATCATCACGGTCGGCACATCCACCACCGGCAGCCCCTGGGTTTCCAGCCACGCACCCAGCCCCAGTAATGGATCGCTGTCGATGCGCACAAACTCCCCGGCCAGCGGTTGCAACAGCTCGCTGACCAGCACCCTGGCCTGCTGAGGGTCATGGGCGATCACCGGGCCGATAGCCAGGCCACGGCCAAAGCGGCGCAGCGCGGCGAAGCCCTGCGGCAGGCCATACTGGTCTTTCACTATCACTACCCGCTCCGCCTCGGCCAGTAACATCGCGATCAAGGCCGGACGCGATTGCCCGTGCGCCCGCTGGTCAAGCGCGGTCAGCACCGCGGCATCCTGCGGCCGTGCCGCGCTGAGGAACTGGTGCGCCGTCGGCAGGGTTGGGGTGATCCGGCCCAGCGCTGCGCACTGGTGCTGCTGGATAATACCGGTCACCTGAAAACCGAGTTTTTCATACAGCGGCCTGCCTGCGTCGGTGGCGTGCAGCCGCACGGTGTAGCCCGGCATGTTTTCCAGCACCGCCAGCAACAACTGTTTGCCGATGCCGCGCCCCTGGCAGGCCGGGTCAACGATCACCAGCCCGAGGGTGGCGTAGTGTTCACCCCAGCGCCAGCCGAGGGCCGTGCCGACCACCTGCCCTTTCTCTTCCACCACAATCCCTGCCCCCAGGCTCAGCGCCTGCTGCCAGTCCTCCAGGCGGTGCGGCCATTTCACCTGCTGTGACAGCGTCAACGCCGTGGGCAGATCGCCCTCACGCATTATCCGAATCTGCATCCTGTTTCTCCTTACATCATGCCGGGCGCGTCAAGCCCCGGGCCGTTAACCCGCCGCGCGTAGCGGCATGAGGTGGGGTCAACCACCGGATCATCATTCATCACCAGATCGGCAGCCAGCCGCCCGGCCTGATGCCCAGGCCGGGGTCGCTTTACCCGGCCGACAGCCCAGCCCCGGCAGTGACGGCACGGCACCACGTCGTCAGGGTTCATACTCAGCATAGCAGCGTCCCTACTGGTGACCTGAAAAGGCAGACGAACGCCTTTTTTAACGCATTAATAAATAACGCGGTTAGCGCAGAAGGGAAAGAGGGTGCAGGTTACATGCCAACCTGGGGGAAAATTTTAACGCGTAAGCAGCGGCGGGAAGAAATTTCCTGCCGAATCCGTTGGCATAATAGCAGGAGGAATGCGCAGCGGCGTACCAGGGCGCAAATCCAGGTTTTGTGCACTGTCACCGGGCAATTTCCAGCTGCAGTGCACCCGTACCGGCATAAGGTTATGCCTGCCGGGAATAACGCGCTGCTGTAAAAAGTGTGACGCAAATCACTACTTGCCGTGGCCGGATGGGGCGACTACACTGCCCGGCCCGCAAGGGATGGGGAGTCAAACGCAGGGATAGCCTGCCCGCGCCGGGCGGCATTACCGCAGGCGTGATAATCACTTCCGGGTTTTTCCTTCTCTCTTCAGCGCCGGGCATTGCCCTGTCGCCGTCGTTTTTCTTTTTTTTGAACCACAACCTAAGCCGTATTTCACCATGGAAAATAATCGTTATACCCCGGCGCCTGCGCCTTCCCTCGCCCTGGCGATCTTTGCCCTGGCGCTCGGCAGCTTTGCCATCGGCATGAGCGAGTTCTCTATCATGGGCCTGCTGGCTGAAGTCTGCCGGTCGATGTCCGTGACGCTGGCGCAAGGCAGCCATTTCATCAGCGCGTATGCCATCGGTGTCGTGATTGGTGCGCCGCTCTTTTCACTGCTGACCACCCAACTGCAACGCAAACACCAGTTAATGCTGTTTATGGCGCTGTTCCTGGCCGGGAATGTGGCCAGTGTGCTGGCGACCGATTACCACGCGCTGGTGCTGGCCCGCTTCGTCAGCGGCCTGCCGCACGGGGCATTTCTGGGCGTGGCAGCGCTGGCGGCGGCGTCGCTGGTGTCGCCTGACCGCCGCGGCAAAGCCGTGGGGAACGTGCTGCTCGGGCTGACGCTGGCGTCACTGCTGGGTAACCCGCTGGCGGCCATGCTGGGGGAATACATCAACTGGCGCTGGGCGTTCGGCACCGTGGCGCTAATCGCGCTGGTAGATGTGGCACTGATCGCGGCAATTTTCCCGAAAACCGCGCAAGAGCCTGCCGGTTCGCCATTAAAAGAGATTAAAGCGCTGATGAACCGGCGCATCTGGCTGACGCTGGGGATTGCGGCGATCGGTTTCGGCGGCATGTTCTCGGTCATCAGCTACATCTCGCCGGTCGTCACTTATGCAGTGCACCTCTCCCATAGCTGGCTGCCGGTGATTCTGTTCGCCTTTGGGCTGGGCATGGTGGCGGGCAATCTGGCCGGGGGCTGGGCAGCGGACAAAAAGGTGATGCTGTCGATGTTCTGCATCCTGCTCTGGAGCATCGCGGTGCTACTGCTGTTCCCGCTGCTGGCCCCGACGCTGTTTGGCGCGATCCTCGGCAGTTTCCTGATCGGCACTAACCTCGCGCTCTGCGCCCCGTTGCAGGTACGGCTGATGCAGGTGGCAGGCAAAGCGCAGACGCTGGCCGCCACGCTGAACCATTCGGCGTTTAACATCGCCAATGCCCTGGGGGCCAGCGTGGGGGCCTATGTGGTGGAAAATGGCTACCCGGTCACCTATACCGCGACGTATGGCGCCATCCTGCCGCTGCTGGGGCTGGTGATTTTCCTGGTTTCGCTGCTGAATGAGCGCGTCTCCCGCCCCCGGCCTGTGGTCATCACGCCGGAAGCGTAATCCGCGTCCCACTGAATACGCATCAGCCCGCCGGAAGCGGGCTGATGCTGCATAAAGCCATGCGCGGGGCGGTGCCGCCAGTGCTCAGGCGAATTCAAAAATATAATCAAAAAACGTATCTTCCCTGAAGGGCAAGATTTTCTTTTTATTGGCACAATCGATTAATGCCCAATCATCGAAGTCGGCCCGGCTGTCATTCAGGCGGCATTCAAACAGTTTTTTCTCTTCCCCGTTCATATGTAATGACACAAGCAACCGCCCTTTTACCCCACCCAGGCAATACATGCCCAATGGCGTAATATGCAGGTGTTTTTCTTCATTAATTAATGTCATGCCCGGAATGTGGTAAATCACTTCAGGGGCGATATGTTCTGTGAGGCTGTTTTCCCATTTTTTGCAGTGAATCGGTGTATCTGCAAACCATTTTTCGACCGTTACCAGCAGGTGTTTCGTCTCTTTCCTGAACGCCTCAATATCCTCCTGCAAATTGTCAGCAGCCGCTTTTTTGCTGATGTTATGGTCGAGTTTTTTAAAAAACTTGTTTTGAGCAGACATTATACTCTCCTTCTCATGGTAAGAGGCAGCGAGTGAACGGGTAACTTTCAGTAAACTTTTTTACCCGGCCGCGATATCTGTTTTCCCTGGTATAAATGCAGCACATTGATAAACGTGCTGTATTAATCATCACGCCTTTCCTGACGCCAGGTGTGTATTCCGTAGTTATCCCTTGAAATAAGTATAACGACGCCCTTTTTACTGCAAAAGCGCGCGGCCATAATTTAACAGCCACAATGTTTTTTTATGTTTATTTTTAGAAAAATGAGGGGATCTTTGTTATTAATGATATCCACCGCAAAAAGATAAACAGTCTCATTTTTTCTCAAAACATATTAGCCGTGCTTTTCAATCAAAGAAAATGACGCCATCCTATGTTCACCGCTTCGCTTCCCGTTATTTCACAACATTGCAAGTGTGGCATGACCGGTGAGGGGAGCGGGTATGTGAATGACCAGACTGAAGGAATATCATGAAACAGCAATCTTTATCTTATTTCTATATTTACCAGGATACGCGGCAGACATGGAATTGGCGGCTGATGTCGCGGGGCGGGCGGGTTATTGCAGTTAACCCTGCCGGATATGATGATCTCAACACCTGTAGGGAGGACATTAAACAGATGACGCTTGATGCGGGGCTGGCCGTGTGTGTAGGGGACAATCACTATATGAGGCTGACCATGTAATTTTGCTGAACAGAATACTGCATCGCCGATACAGTATTCCTGATAACCCTACGCGGCTTTCAGTGCCGCAACGCCGGCAAACGAGAGGGGCAACTTAACCCTCATTTTTAGACTGACGGGGGTTCTTCCCCCATAAATTCGCAGAACCTCAGCAGATATCCGTCCGGGTCCTGCACTAAAAATTCACGCTGGCACGCCTCTGTTTCGCCAATCAGATAACGGCTCTCCTGTACGTCCCGGTAGAGCATAACGCCATTGGCGGCGAGGTTGGTCAGCAGCGGCGTCAGGGAATCGACTTCAATTTGCAGGTTGATACCCCGCCCCAGCGGCCGTGCCAGCGTGGCCACATTCCAGCCCTGCGTGTGGAAGGCTTCCAGCATCAGTTGTGCCTCGCCCAGGCACACATAAGCAAAATCAGGATCGTCCCGCCGTACCCGGACATGGAATCCCAGAATACGTTGGTAAAAATCCAGCGACTGGGCGAAATCCATGACCGTGAGCTCCGGCACCATTTTGTTCCAGTACGTTTCATTGTCTGTGGCCACACTGTTCTCCTTGTGAAAGGTTTATTTGCTTATCACTTTGCGCTGCCAATATAAACGCATTCTTACCCGGCGGTAAATGCCCAAGCGGAATAAACTCCCGTAAAGAAGGATGAAACGGCACATAAATAACCATTTCTATTAAGCATTGAATTAATGGATAAGAAAATAAATAGGAGGCTTATTTTTACAGCCGGCGCACCCTGTTTTTATGGGTTAAAAAACACCCTTAAAACATATAGATTATTGATCGATTTAAGATTATGTATTTTTTCAGTTAATGATTTGCACTTACTGCGCGCACTTACGTCTCATATATTTTTTCGATCATTCAACTTTGATTGATCCATCAGGCAAATAAAAGCACCAAGAGACAGTAAAATCAATACATTAAAAACAATTAAGTGAAAATAATATAAACATTAAAAATCTGTAAATTGATATGTCGCCTCTCTTATTTAAGATGCCTGTGACTTCTCCACCCCGCTTTCCCAAAACGGGTGAGCGTGTTTTCTTTATATTGATTACTCATGGGATTTTTAAAAATGAAGAAAGGATTTTTTGTTTCTGCCGTTACCGCCCTGGTGGTAAGCCACTCCGCTTTTGCTGCAGATATCGGAGACGGCACCATTCGTTTTAAAGGCGAGATTGTTGATGCGCCTTGCGTGGTGTCCGCGGATTCCCAAAACCAGGAAATCAATCTGGGCCAGGTGAAAGCCACGACATTAGCCACAGCGGGGGATAAATCCCCGGCAAAACCCTTCCAGATTAAATTAGAAGAGTGCGATATCACCAGCAAAACCAAGGTGAAGGTGCAATTCAACGGCCTTGCCGACGCAGATGGCCGCTTGCTGGTGAATAATGAAGCCGGGGCGGCCACGAATGTGACCATTGGTCTTTTCGACAAAGCGGGCGCGGATATTAAAGTCGGCACCGCCACCGCAGAAGAAATACTGAGAGAGGGCCAGCACGTGCTCTATTACTCCGCGGCTTATGTCAGTAAAGGCAGCGCAACGCCGGGTTACGGCAACAGCCAGGTTGATTTCGATGTGACCTACAACTAATTACGCAAGGCGCACCTCTATCAGGTGAATCGCTGTATTTTGCGGGCGGCATCTTCTTTTCATACCGCCCGTTTCTTTTTATGCCGGGCGCAACCATGAAATTGACCAAAAAACTCCTCTGCTCTTTTTTATGCCTTCTCCCGTTGGCGCAAACTGCTTACGCCGCCGGGGGCATCGCCATGAGTGCCACGCGCGTGATTTATCAGGCCGATAAAAAGGAAGCCGCGCTTACCGTCAGTAACCGCAACCCGAAAGAAGCCTTCCTGATCCAGACCTGGGTTGAAGACGCGGGCGGCAATAAAAAAACCCCCTTTGTGATTACACCGCCGCTGTTCCGCCTCGACCCGGCTAAAGACAATGTGCTGCGTATTGTGCATCTCGGTACGCCGTTGCCGCAGGATCGGGAATCCGTTTACTGGGTGAATGTGAAGGCCATTCCGTCTACCCCGGAAGCCGGCCAGAGCAAAAACGTGCTGCAAATTGCCGTGCGTACCCGGCTGAAGCTGTTCTACCGGCCGGCCGGGCTGACGGGCAATGCCAATGAGGCCTACCGCCAGTTGACGTTTACCCGCCAGGGCGACCAGGTGGTGATCCATAACCCCACGCCTTACACCATGTCGTTTGATCATCTCGCGTTTGATGGCCGGGATGCCGGCCGCGTGCCGATGGTGCCGGCCAAAAGCCAGGTAAGCCAGCCGCTGCCTGCCGGTATGCAGAGCGTCGCCAACGTGACTTATTCGGTGATCAATGATTTCGGGGCCTCAAGTGACTCCCTGAATCAGCCGGTTAAATCCTGAATGTCTTCCTTTTCTTTCTTACCTGAGTGACCTTCACCATGCAGCGGATGCACAAACGCCCACACCCGGCCCTCTGTCAACTTTTTATACGTTCGGCCCTGGCGGTACTGGTCGCCGCTGCCTGTCACACGCAGGCCGCGCAGTTTAACCCTCGCTTTCTGGAAGATGTCGGTACCGGCAGCGCACTGGCCGATTTGTCGATTTACGAAGGCGCCACCGGGAAGCAACTGCCGGGCAATTACCGGGTAGAGATTATCGTTAATGAGCGTAAGCATGAGGTACGCGAGCTGGCATTCAGCGCCGCGACGGCCGCCCAACAGGCCGCCGGTGAATCCCTGACGCCTTGCCTGAGCCGGGTGCAACTGGCGGAAATGGGCGTGCGGGTCGGGAGTTTCCCGGCGCTGGAGGCGTACCCGGCAGAGGCGTGTGCGCCGTTTACGGAGCTTATCCCCAACGCCGCCAGCCATTTTGATTTCAACACTCAGACTTTAATCCTCAGCTTCCCCCAGGCGGCGATGGTGCAGACCGCCCGAGGCACGGTGCCGGAAAGCCGCTGGGATGAGGGCATCCCGGCGCTGCTGCTGGACTACAGCTTCTCCGGCAGTAACGGGCGCACCGACACCGACTACCAGGAGAACCACTACACCGATGAGTGGGGCCGTGAGCATGATGACAGCAGCGGCGGGCGCAGTTACAGCAACGGCTACTATTTCAACCTGCGCAGCGGCGTTAACCTCGGCGCGTGGCGCTTGCGCAATAATTCCACCTGGAGCCGTTACGACGGGCAGACCAGCACCGATAACCTCGGCACCTACCTCACGCGCAATATTGTGCCGCTGAAAGCCGACCTGACGTTGGGTGACACCTACACCGCCGCCGATGTGTTTGACAGCGTGCAATTCCGCGGGGTGCAGCTCACCTCGGATGATGAAATGCTGCCGGACAGCCAGCGCGGCTTTGCGCCGGTGGTGCGCGGCATTGCCCGCACCAATGCGGAAGTGGTCATCGAGCAGAATGGCTATGTGATTTACCGCACCTTTGTCCAGCCGGGCGCGTTTGAGATTACCGATCTCTACCCGACCTCCAGCAGCGGCGACCTGACGGTGACCGTCAAAGAGAGCGACGGCCGTGAGCAGCGCTTTATCCAGCCGTTTGCGGCCGTCTCCATCCTGCTACGCGAAGGGCAGTTGAAATACAGCGTCAGCGGCGGTGAATACCAGGGCGGGAACTATGAGTCCGGTAACCCGCAGTTCGTCCAGGGCCATGCGATCTATGGCCTGCCGCACGGCATTACCGCCTATGGCGGCACCCTGTTTTCTGAAGACTATAACGCCCTCGCGCTGGGCGCGGGCATTAACCTGGGTGACATCGGGGCCATCTCGCTCGACGTCACCCAGGCAAAAAGCGATCTGGGTGACGGCCGCGACGAACAGGGCCAGTCTTACCGGTTCCTGTATGCCAAAAGTTTTGCCGACAGCGGCACCGATTTCCGCCTGCTGGGCTACCGCTACTCCACGCAGGGCTATTACAGCTTCCAGGAAGCCACCGACGTGCGCAACCACGCTGACAGCGACTATGCCCGCTACCACCAGCGCAGCCAGTTACAGGGCAATATCACCCAGCAGATGGGGCGCTACGGCTCGGTCTATTTCAGCATGAACTTACAGGATTACTGGGGCGATGATGATACGCAGCGCTCGGTCAGCGGCGGCTATAACGGCCGCATCGGCGCAGTGAGCTGGGGCATGGCCTACAGCTATACGCGCTCGCCGGACTATGACGACGCCGACCATCTCTTCTCCTTTAACGTTTCGGTGCCGCTCGGGCAGGCCTGGAGCTCCTACCGTATGACCAGCGATCTGCACGGCCGCACCAACCATCAGGTCGGGCTGAGCGGCACCGCGCTGGAACAACGTAACCTGAACTGGAGCGTGCAGGAGGGCTACGGCTCAGACGGCGTCGGCAACAGCGGCAATGCTTCGCTCGGCTACCAGGGCAGCAAAGGCAACATCGATCTCGGCTACAACTATTCGCGTGACAGCAACCAGGTGAATTACGGCCTGCGCGGCGGCGTGATCGTCCACAGCCAGGGCGTGACGCTGTCACAACCGTTGAGTGAATCCATGATTCTGGTGAACGCGCCGGGTGCCGCGGGCACCAGCGTCAGTAATAACAGCGGCGTGGCGCTGGACCACTTCGGCAATGCCATCATTCCGTACGCCACCCCGTACCGGGAAACCGAGGTGTCGCTGCGTACCGATACGCTGGGCGACAACGTCGATCTCAGCGAGCCGATCCAGTACGTGGTGCCGACCCGCGGCGCAGTGGTGCGGGCGCAGTTCACCACGCAGGTGGGCTACCGGGCGATGGTCAGCCTGAGCCGGGCGGATGGCAGTGCGGTGCCGTTTGGCGCGGCCGCCACGCTGGTACAGAAAGAAAACGTGAAAACCCCACAAAGCGGCATCGTCGGGGAAGCGGGCCAGCTCTATATGAGCGGCCTGCCGGAAAAAGGCACCCTGACGGTGAGCTGGGGCAAAGAGGCCGGGCAGCAATGCAGTGCACCCTATCAGGTGCCGCCTTTAGGTGCGGAACCTGTTGCCGTGGTCACCCTGACGGCGCAATGCCGATAACGCTGCAAGCCGATAACTATGCAAAAGGTGAAAACAATGAAGTGGAAAACAGGCGGTACGCTGGCGGCGCTGGTTACCGGGTTGCTGCTGCTGAATGGTTCGGCAAGGGCAGAGGATGGTTGGGGGGCATGCTGGCCGAAGAATGGGCCAAACCTGTTCTCTGCCACGATAGATAAGCCCCTTGACCCGGAAAAAAACTACGCAGGCGCGTTATACCCTTCGGCCTTTAGCTGGAATCACTCGGCCACGTACAAATTGTTATGTGATTGCCCTACCGATACGTCGCAGCACAGATATACTTATTTTAAAGCAGAGCCTAATTACAGCTTGCCTATTGGGCATGAAGAAGGGTTTTATCAAATCAATGAAAACCTCGAATTTGCAGCTTATATTAGTGTAGGTAACCGCGGCCAGTTTAGAGCGCCTTTTCAGGACATCCCTAATTCATCGGATAACCGTTCCGGCTGCCCTGAGACCAATGCAGACTGGGGGTCGGGTTATAGAGGACATCTCGATATTTATATTAAAAAGCCTTTTGTCGGCGAAAAAGTCATCCCGTTAACTACCCTTGTCTCAGTCTGGGCGACAAAACAACCCGGCGTTTATAAAGACGATCTTCCGGTCACCATCATGCAAATTGAGGGGCGGATTGAGATTCCGATGGGGTGTGAAATCCCGGCTGGTTACAGCACCCAAATTGATTTTGGTGACTATAACGCCAGGGATTTCAAAAACAGAACCGGTAATGTTCCGGTGAATGCCCGTGCCATTGAAAAGAAACTGGACTTCAAATGCAATAATATTTCTGAGCATTCCACAATTTATTTAAAACTTGAAGCGACGCCTAACCCCAATAATCCGATGGCGATTGATATGGGTAACCCTGATATTGGGGCCGTCATCCTGCGGAAAGAGAGTAATATGCCTATCCGCCCTGGTACTAACGATAATGTGGAATTGACGACAACATCCACTGACGGTATTAACCGTTATTCCAGCGTGACGTTAAGAGCTTACCCCATCAGCACCACCGGCAAAATTCCGCAGAGCGGTGAATTCGAAGGCATTGCCACCCTCAGCCTGGATGTGGAGTAACGGGATGAAACAGATAACATGCGCCCTGCTGGCGGCCTGTGCCGTCGCCCCGCTGCTCTCGCCGGCCTCACAGGCGGAGATGGCCCATATCGGTAAACCCGGCGAGCTGCATTTCAGCATCCGCATTATCCAGGGCACCTGCATCCTGGCGGACAGTATGCTGGAGGTGGATCTCGGCACGCTCTACCTGCACCGTAGCCGGGGCGGCAGCCAGGGCAACGATACGCCCGGCACCGTGCTGGGTGAAAAACCGTTCGCGCTGGAGCTGGAAGAGTGCGGTGACGTGGCACGCGCGTACGTCAAAATGGATGGCGAAGCCGACGGTGACGACGATACCCTGTTTAAACTCAGCGGCGGCGCACGCGGTGTCGCGTTGAAACTCAGCACCGCCGCCGGGCAACAGCAGCGCCCCCAGCCACTCTCTGCCGCAGAAGCAGGGATGCAGTGGAACCTCGTCAAAGACCAGAACAACCGGCTGGATTACGTGGCACAGTATGTCGTCACCCAAAATAATCCGCAGGCAGGCCACGCCGATGCACTGGTGAATTTCTCGATTACCTATGAATGAGGCCGCTGAGGTGGCTGCCTGCCCCATAAAAAATCCCGCTGAACGCAGCGGGATTTTTTTATATCACGTTAAAACAGGTGCGGTCAGCGACGCGTAGCCTGTTTGCGCAGATAGAGCGCCAGCAGGATAAAGGTCAGCAGCCCAATCGCCGCGCCGGTTTCGCCGATGTCGCCCAGCGAGGAGAACAGGATGATCTGGTTGCCGAGCAGCGCGCCGAGGCCAATCCCCAGGTTCACGATGGATGAATAAATCGACATGATGATGTCCGGCGAATTGGCGTCCGTCGCCAGCACTTTCACCTGGAATGACAGGTTTACCATCATGATCGCCATGCCCCAGAACACGCTGAGGATCAGCATCTCCAGCGCACTGGTCGCCACAAAATTCAGCAGGAACATCGAGACGGTGATCAGCGCAACCGACAGCATCAGCAGCGCGGTGGTGAACCGCTCGCCCATAAAGCCGAACAGCAGGCTGCCGAGAATGCCCGCCCCACCGAACACCAGCAGCAGCAAGGTGGTAAAGCCATCGCCCATCTGGCCGATCTCTTTGATATACGGCTCAATATAGCTGTATGCGGTGTAGTGCGCGGTGAACACCAGCGCGGTGAAGAGGTACAGGCTGAGCAGCATCGGCCGGCGCAACAGGGTCGGCACGCTTTTCAGCGAGGCATGGTGCTCACTCGCCAGCGGCGGCAGCAGTTTGTAGAGCATCACCAGCGTCACGACGGCAGACACGCCAATCGCGACGAAGGTCATCCGCCAGCCAAGCAACTGGCCGATAATCCGCCCCAGCGGCAGGCCGAGCACCATCGCCAGTGCCGTACCGGTTGCCAGCATACTCAGCGCCTGGGTTTTCTTGCTCGGCGGGGCGACACGGATGGCGATCGATGCGCTTATCGACCAGAAAATCGCGTGCGCCAGCGCAATGCCGATGCGCCCGGCCACCAGTATCCAGAAATTCCACGCCAGCACCGACAGCGCATGGCTGAGGATGAACACCACGAACGTCCAGAGCAGCAGGGTTTTGCGCTCTACCTTGCTGGTGACCAGCATCAGCGGCAGCGACATCAGCGCCACCACCCAGGCATAGATGGTCAGCATCCAGCCCGCCTGCGCGGTATCGATCTGGTAGGTTTGTGCGATGTCGGTCAACAAGCCCACCGGCACAAATTCCGTGGTGTTAAAAATAAAGGCGCTGATGCTGAGCAGAAGCACGCGGGACCACTGAACGCGGCGTGAAGTCTGGGGGAGTTCCGAAATGGTGTCAGTCATGATGCAATTTACGCGTCCTACGCTGAAGTGAACAAATATTTTGAGACTTTCATCGCAAAATTATAATGATTTTATTGAAGTCTAGACACAAGAATGTATCGCGGCAACCTGTGATAGCGCATTGATCTTAAAAAAGAGAATGCCGCAAAATCGCTGAAAAAGTGTGCCGTCCGGCACAGTATGATCTGATGCGCCCTGCTCCCGCCGTTTCGCCATGATTTATCCATTTCCCAGCTAACCAAATCCACAAAAAGCATTTAATCATTAGGCATATATTATTCCGATAAAGCCGTTTTCAATTCAGTGTCAGCTCGTCAGGATGGGGGCATTCCGTGCGGCGCAATGGCATTGGCACGGTCACCCTGATCCCTGAGATGAGACGAAAACATGCGTAAAAAAGGATTCCCTCTTCTGTTCAGCGCGGCGGCCATTGGGCTGGCGCTGGTCGCCTCTTCTGCCGTGGCCGCAGAGAAACCCGAGACCGTGAATATCGGCTACCAGAAAGCCAATATCTTCGCGCTGCTGAAATACCGCGGCACGCTGGATGAGGATTTCAAAAAACAGGGGATTAAGGTGCGCTGGGTAGAATTCCCTGCCGGGCCGCAGATGCTGGAGGGGCTGAACGTCGGCAGTATCGACCTGGCAGCCACCGGCGATGCACCGCCGACCTTTGCCCAGGCGGCGCAGGCCGATCTGGTTTACCTCGGCCACTCCCCGGCGAACCCGAAGACCGAGGCGATTGTGGTGCCGGAAAACTCGCCGATCAAAACGGTGGCCGATCTGAAAGGCAAGCGCGTGGCGCTCAACAAAGGCTCGGATGTGAACTACCTGCTGGTCAGCGCACTGGAAAATGCCGGTCTGAGCTACAAAGAGATCACGCCGGTCTACCTGCCGCCCAGCGATGCCCGCGCCGCGTTCCAGCGTGGCTCGGTGGATGCCTGGGTGATCTGGGACCCGTTCTACGCGGAAGTGGAAGCCCATGCCAACGCCCGCCTGATCAAGGATGCCGAAGGGCTGGTACCGCACTACACCTTCTACCTGGCCAGCCGCAAATTTGCTGACCACTACCCAGACACCGCCAAACAGGTGGTGGATGAACTGGCGACCCTGAGCACGTGGGCAAACAGCCACCCGGATGACGCGGCAAAAATCCTGTCGCAATCCACCGGGCTGGAACAGGCCATCTGGTCACGGGCGCTGGCGCGGATGCCGTTCGGTGCCGAACGCATGACGGCGGAGGTGTTCACCCAGCAACAGGCACTGGCGGATAAATTCACCCAGATTGGCCTGCTGCCGGTCAAGGTGGATGTACGCAGCGCTACCTGGTCACAGGACGCCGCGCTGAAGAAGTAAGGCCCCGCCGAAGAAACAAGATCGCAGGCGGCCAACCGGCCGCCCGTTCTGCTTAGCCGCCGTTGCCAATCTGCCAGACAAACACCGGCTCCTTGCCGTTCACTTCCCAGTCCCCCACGTTGCGGAGTTTATAAATCACCGGGTTATGTGACGCCACCGTGCGCGCATTGCGCCAGTGGCGGTCCAGCGCCTTGCTCAGGCGGGTGTCTGACGCGCCCAGCGCATTGAACAGCTCAGTGGCAGCGCGCGGCACCAGTTCAGTGGCGATCGCCTGCGCTTTGGCGGCGTCAATTTCTGCCGCTATGTTCAGCGCCTGTTTCAGCGCCTCATCCCCTGACAGATGCGCCTCATACGCCTGTTGCAGCGAGTGCGTGGCCTGCAACACCGTGGCCTCGGTGGCGAACGCCCAGGAGGCGATCTGCCCGACCACCTGCAATACCTGGGCATCATCGCGCACCTGCCCGGCGTTGCCGTGGCTGTAAACCCGGCGGCGCTGCTGTACCTCTTCTTTCACGTCCCGCAGCACTGCCCGCGCAATCCCGGCCAGCGTCGCCAGCAACACGTGCTGATAAAACGCGGTCTGGTAGCGGAACCGATCCGCAAAGTCATACACATGCTCCTGCTCCACCTGCGCCGCCTTAAAGCGGGTGGTGCCGCTGCCGGTCAGCCGCTGGCCGAAGCCGTCCCAGTCATCCAGACGCTCCACCGCGGGCTGGTGGGTGCTGACCAGCGCAATCACCGCGCTGCCGGTATCGCTGCGCTGCGCGAACACATCGATCCAGTCCGCAAACAGCGTGCCGGTGCTGTAGAACTTCTCGCCTTCCAGTTGCCAGCCCTCACCTTGCGGCGTGACTTTGGTGTTCACCTCGCCGAGTTTGACATTGCCGATCTCCGTCCAGCCGCTGCCGACAATCTCGCCGTCAATAAAACGCCGGAACCAGCGATCGCGCGCCGGGGAGTCGGGCTGGTTAAGCTGGTCTTCCACAAACGCCACATGCGCCCGCAGGGCTTGCGGCAGGTTGGAGTCCGCCTCCGCCAGTTCAATCAGCAAACTGGACAGTTGCGGCAGTGATGCCCCAAACCCGCCTTTCGCCTGCGGGATGCGCACCGTGCCGAACCCCGCCTCTTTCAGCCACTGGATCGGGGCTACCGGCAGTGTGCGGTGATGTTCGCGCTCCCGCGCGCCCTCAGCAATGCGGGCAAACACCGGGCGGAAATGCGCCGCCAGCGCCGCGTAATCTGTACCGGTTGAGAGTAATGGCGTGCTCATAAAGATTCCCCTTCAGGTTGGTGATCGTCAATGTCATGGCGGGTCGGCTCAAAACGCACCACCAGCAGAAAAATAATCGGGATGATGGCGCTGAGCGACACCACCCAGAACATGTTGGTGCCGAGCGAAGCTTGCAGGATCGGCAAGATAAACAGCGCCAGCGCACTGCCGATGCCGGAGAGCGAGCGACTGAACCCCACGCCGGTGGCGCGGATCGAGGTCGGGTAAGAGAGTGCCGGGTAGATCATCAGCTGTGCGCCGGGGCCAAACCCTTCAGCAAACAGCCAGAGGCCCAGCATCAGCACCGCAAAACCGATGCCCAGCGCGGCCTGCGGGTGGCCAATCAGCGCCAGTGCCACCAGCGCAATAAATTGCAGGGCGAAACCGGCAATCGCCACGTGGCGTGACGGGTATTTCCACGCCAGCCGCATCCCGAGCAGCCCGCCGGTAAAGGCAAACAGCGCATTCAGCCCCAGCGAGGCGGAGATGGTTTCAAACACCCCGGCACCCAGGAACTGCGCCAGAATCGACGGCAGGAAAAAGGCGATGGCGGTGTACTCAAAGGAGATACAGACGTTCATCACCCCAGCGACAATGGTGCGTTCCCGGTAAGGCTTCTCAAACAGCACGCGGAAACTGACTTTCGGCGCGGCCACCTTTTTTACCTGTGGGGCAGCGGGTTGTGCCTCATGGGCATGGATGCCGTAGGAGTCACGCAGGATGCGCACCGCCTCTTTCAGGTCGCCCTGGCTGGCGGCCCACAGCGGCGACTCGTTCATAAACCGGCTGCGTACCGCGATGATCAGCAGCGCCGGCACCGCCCCGAACAGCAGCGAAGCACGCCACAGCCAGTCGAGATGCTGTTCCGGCAGCAGGAAATAGAGGCCGAAAATGATGAAGAAACAGACGGACGACGCGGCGTACCACATCGGGCACCAGGCCGCGAGCCGCGAGGCTTTGTTGGCCTTGCCGCTGAATTTGGAGAACTCCGCCAGGTAGGCCATCGCTACCGGCAAGTCGATGCCGACGCCGATGCCCATCAGGAAACGGGCGCCGATCAGCACCCAGACGTTGGGTGCCAGCCCGGCAGCCACCGCCGACACCACAAAGAACAGCATATCGGCCATAAATACCGAGTAGCGGCCATATTTGTCGGTGAGCCAGCCACCCAGCAGGTTACCGACGATGGTGCCGATCATAATCGACGAGGTAACCAGCCCAGTCAGGGTCGGCGTCAAATTAAATTCGCGCACTACATCATCAATGCCGTAAGAGAGTGTGGTGAGGTCATAGGCGTCGAGAAACACCCCGCCCAGCGCCAGAAACACGATCATGCGGGCGTAGCTGTTTTTGTCACTGCGGGTGTTGATCAACCGGGCCACATCACTGGCAGAGCTGACCGGCGCAGAGTGTGGCGGCGGCACCGCCAGGCTGTCATCAATCGGTATGGTGCTCATGGCATCCTCTGTTGTTTTCAGGCAGGTGAGGAGACCGTTATAAAAGTTACCGGCTGACATCACAAACAACAAAAACTGCTTTTAAATACTGATAATTCAAAAAGATAGCGCAGATTCCAGCCAGCAAAAATACCGGGTCAGCCTGCGCGGACCCGGTAGGGAAACCTGTTTTTCTCACCGGGGGCAAGCTTACGCCCCCCAGGTGTTATGCCGCCGTGACGCTGTCACGCACGCTGCGGCGATACCCTGCCGCCGGGTGCGGTGCGGCCAGCCGCGGCCCCTGGCCAAAAAGTTTTTCGCGCATCGTGCCGGGGGCATAGTCACGCTTATACACGCCGCGTTTTTGCAGCTCCGGGATCAGCAGTTCCACCACATCGGTAAACGTCTCATGCGTGACGGCGTAGGCCAGGTTGAAGCCGTCCACGTCGGTTTCGTCCACCCAGCTTTGCAGCTCATCGGCCACGGTTTCCGCACTGCCCACCAGCAGCGGGCCAAACCCGCCGATGCCGACCCAGTCCGCCAGCGCCTGCACCGTCCACTGGCGGTTGGGGTCAGCGGTCGAGAAGGTCTCGACCGCCGACTGAATGGCATTGGTGTGCAGGTGTTTCAGCACCTGATCCGGCGCGTACTGGCCGAAATCAATGCCGGTCCAGCCGGAAATCAGCGCCAGTGCGCCCTCATAGCTGACGTAAGATTTGTACTCCTGCCATTTGGCCTGGGCCTGTTTGTCGGTTTCACCGACGATCACCGTTTGCAGGTTGAAAATCAGCACGCTGCGCGGATCGCGCCCGGCCTCTGCGGCACGGCGGCGGATGTCGGCCACGGTTTTCTTCAGCAGCACTTTGGACGGCGCAGCCACAAACACGCATTCCGCATGTTCCGCAGCGAACTGCTTGCCGCGGCTCGACGCCCCGGCCTGATAGAGCACCGGCGTGCGCTGCGGCGAAGGTTCACACAGGTGCATCCCCGGCACCTGGAAGAAGGTGCCCTGATGGTTAATCGGGTGGATTTTAGCCGGGTCGCTGAACAGGCGTCGGGCGCGGTCACGCAGCACCGCGCCCTCTTCCCAGCTTCCCTCCAGCAGTTTGTAGATCACCTGCAAATACTCATCGGCATAGTCATAGCGCGCATCGTGGTCGCTCTGCGCCTGATGGCCGAGGTTACGCGCGCCGCTCTCCAGGTAGGAGGTCACGATGTTCCAGCCAATGCGCCCTTTGGTGAGGTGGTCGAGCGTCGAAAGGCGGCGGGCAAAGGGGTAAGGGTGCTCAAAGGAGAGCGACGCAGTCAGGCCGAAACCGAGATGCTCCGTCACCAGCGCCATCGGGGTGATCAACGCCAGCGGATCGTTCACCGGCACCTGCGTTGCCTGCCGGATGGCGGCATCGCCGCTGCCGTTCAGCACGTCATACACCCCCAGCACATCGGCAATAAACAGGCCGTCAAATTTGCCGCGCTCCAGCAGGCGCGCCAGATCGGTCCAGTACGCCAGATCCTTGTACTCCCAGGAGCGGTCACGCGGGTGCGCCCATAAACCGGGGGACTGGTGGCCGACGCAGTTCATATCAAATGCATTCAGGCGGATTTCACGTTTTTGAGACAGGGGCAATGGCAGAGACATGGTTTTTCTCCAAAAGGCGTCCGTTGGGCCGGTTGGCCCACACAGGGAAAGGTCAGTAAGGGGGAAAATCAGGGATCAGCGTGAGCCGGGACATCGCTCGTCAGCGTGCAGGGTATGCAGCAGGCGGCGTGCCACCGCTTCAGCATGTTCCGCCACTTGCGGCAGCCCCATCAGCTCGCCAAAGCGGCCGCGTGCCGCCGGGCCGGCCACCAGCAGCCGGGGGTTGGCCTCGCCTTGCCGGTTCAGGGTTTCTGCCTGTGCATTCACCAGAATACCCAGCCCCAGCGGGTCGGCCTGAATCACGCCCTGCCGCGCCAGATGGTGCAACAGCGGCTGGCTCTCCAGCAATGCGCTGTGCGCCGGGCCGGTGGTGACGATCACCCGGTCAACCTGTACCTGTTCGGTACTGCCGTGACGGCGTTGCAGCAGGAGCGCGGCGGCCTCCCCGTCCGGCGCAATCTGTTTCAGCCTGGCTGCCAGCACCTGCAAACGGCCCTCCGCCCGCGCGGTGTCGATGACTGCCGCCACCTGCGGCGCGATGCGGTAACGGTGCACGTCCCACCAGGGGCGGAGATGGCGTAAAAAGCGCTGCTGATCCGCCAGCGACAGCGACGGCCAGATCTGCTGGCCCTGTGCGCGTATCTCATCCAGCACCGCCTGCCAGCTGATGCCCTGTTCCGCCGCGGCGGCGATCTCCTGCCGGGTACGCCTCAGCCAGCCGCGCAGGGCGTGCGGCAATGGCGATGAACGCAGCGACCACGGCGCATAATCCCCGCGTGCGTTGGGGCGCGGCAGCAACCCACGGCGTGAAAAGGCCGTGACCGGCCCGCGATGGCCGCGCCGGTGCAGCGACGCCACCACATCCGCCATGCTCAGCCCGGTACCGATAATCGCGACCCTGTCCTGTTCGCCGATGCGGTCAAAGGCGCCCGGCTGCCACGGGTCGGCAATCAGCGCCGGATGCTGCGCCAGCGCGTGCGCCACAGCACCGGGCACGGTGGGCGGCGGGTGGCTGATAGCCAGCACCACCGCATCGGCCCGGAGTTGCACGCCGTTGGCGGTTTCTACCGTGTGGCCGTGCAGCCGCGTCGCCCGGTCACGCAGGTGGCGCAATGTGGAAGGCGTGGTCGCCGCCGCCTGAAGGAATTTCTCCGCCACATAACGGCCGAATGCCGAACGCTGCGGGTAGAGTTTGCCGTCTTCCCAGCGCGCGCCGGGGTCATCGGCAAAGGCCGGGCTGTTTTGGTACCAGCGCTCAAAATCGCCCTGTTCTTCTGCCGACAGGAACATCCGCCCGGCAGGCACATTGATGCGGTGCGCTGGGTCTTGTGCCGAATAAGCCACGCCGTGGCCGGGCAGCGGGCGCGGCTCGACCAGCGTGATCTCAAGCCCTTCTGCGCTGAGGCGCGCCAGATGGATCGCCAGCGCCGTGCCGGTAAAGCCGCCGCCGATAATCACCACCCGCCGCTTAGCCATGCTCAGTGACCGCCTGCTGTTGCCGCTCCAGTTCCCGCACCCGCGGCAGCACTTCACGGCCGAAATACGCCACTTCTTCCTGGAAATGCAGGAAGCCGAGTAGCATCAGGTCAGTACCGGCATTTTTATAGGCGATGATGCGTTCCGCGATCTGCTGCGGCGTGCCGATCAGGTTGGTTTTGAACCCATCGTTGTATTGCACCAAATCCTCCAGCGTTGAGGCGGCCCAATTGCCCTCACCTTCCGGCGAAGCGCGGCCGGCATTCTGTACTTCATGGTGGAAGCCCTGCACTGCCGCCGGATCGGCCTGATCGAGGATCTGTTGCAGCACCTGTTGCGCCTCCTGTTCAGTATCACGGGCGATGACAAAGCCATTGACCCCGATTTTCACCTGATGCCCGTTATCCTGGGCTTTGGCCTGGATATCTTCGATCTGGCGGCGGATATTGTCCACGCTGTTGCCGTTGGTGAAGTACCAGTCCGAAACGCGCGCCGCCATGTCCCGTGCGGCCCGCGAACTGCCGCCCTGAAAAATTTCCGGCAACGGGTCGAGCGGCTTGGGTTTCATCACATAGTCACGGTAGCGGTAAAAATCCCCGGCGAAGGTAAAACTCTCCTGTTGCCAGATCCCCCGCAGGCAGCGGATAAACTCCTCAGAACGCAAATAACGCTCCTCATGGTCAAGCCAGGGTTCGCCGATGGCCTTGAACTCCCCCCGGAACCAGCCGCTGACAATGTTCACCGCAATACGCGCCTGGCTGAGGTGGCTGATGGTGGCGATCTGCTTGGCCGCCAGCGTCGGGTGCCAGGGGCCGGGCAGCAGCGCGGCGATCACTTTCAGCCGCGTCGTCGCGCCCAGCAGCGCCTGGGAAAAAGCCACCGACTCGTGCTGGTTATCCGCCCCATAACCGGCGGTAAAGCGGATCTGGGTCAGGGCGTAATCAAACCCCGCCCGTTCGGCGATCTGCGCCAGTGTCCGGTTGTACTCCGCATCCCAGCCGGTACGCTGCGGGATCTTACTGACCACCAGCCCGCCCGAGACATTCGGTACCCAGTAAGCGAACTGGAGAGGGGCATGTCGGTTTGTTTGCTCAGGCATCAAAAGCTCCTTTGAAGGCAGAGGGACATCGGCGCTGTTTATCCGGGCACTTATTTACCCGGCCGCTTGTCGTTGCCGATGGTTTCCCCAAACGGCCCGGTGTTGATGGTGCGCGCTCGCGGCTGGGCGGCGCTGTCCAGCGGCAGCAGCGGCATCACCAGTTCGGCAAAGCGGTGCGCCTCTTCCAGATGCGGGTACCCGGAGAGGATGAAGTTCTCAATCCCCAGCGCCTGATACTCGCGGATGCGCTCGGCCACCTGTTCCGGGCTGCCCACCAGCGCGGTGCCTGCCCCGCCGCGCACCAGCCCGACGCCTGCCCACAGGTTCGGCCCGATGCGTAGCCCGTCACGCGAACCCTGATGCAGCGCGCTCATCCGTGCCTGCCCGGTGGAATCCATCCGCGCAAAAATTTTCTGCGCCGCAGCGATGGTTTCGTCATCCACATGCGCAATCAGGCGGTCAGCGGCGGCCCAGGCTTCCTCTTCCGTCTCGCGCACAATCACATGCAGCCGGATGCCGTAACTCAGGGTGCGGCCCCGTGCTTCAGCGCGCTGGCGCACCACGGCAATCTTCTCTGCCACCTGTTCCACCGGCTCGCCCCAGGTCAGGTAGCTGTCAATCTGTCCGGCCGCCACGTCGATAGCCTCCGGTGAGGAGCCGCCAAAGTAGAGCGGCGGGCCATTTTCCTGCACCGGCGGGAACAGGATCTCTGCCCCTTCCACATGGATATGTTTGCCTTTGAAGTCCACTTTCTCGCCTTTCAGCAAGCGGGAATAGACGTTCAGGAACTCGTCCGTGACTTCATAGCGTTCAGTATGGCTCAGGAAAATGCCGTCGCCTTTATTCTCGACCGGGTCACCGCCGGTCACCACGTTGATCAGCAAACGGCCTTCAGAGAGCCTGTCGAGCGTCGCGGCCATGCGCGCCGCCAGGCTTGGCGGCTGCAAGCCGGGGCGCACCGCCACCAGATAACGCAGCCGCCGGGTGATCGGGGCCAGCGCAGACGCCACCAGCCAGGAGTCTTCGCAGCTTTTGCCGGTCGGGATTAACACCCCATAGTATCCGAGGTTATCGGCTGCCAACGCAACCTGCTGTAAATACTGCAAATCCACCGGGCGGCCGCCCTGCGTGGTGCCGAGGTAACGGCCGTCGCCGTGGGTAGGTAAGAACCAAAATAGTTTGATTGTCCCGTCTGCTGCCTGGCTCATATGCGTTTCCTATATAACGTTATCTGTTATTTATCGGATGAATATCCGAGTTTGGTTATAAAAGACAAAGCAGGAACCGTGCCAGATTTCTGAAAATTTTTTACTGTTTACTATCAATGGATTAGAGGAACGTGGGTAAAACAGGCCTGTTGCAAATGCAACAGCGGCAACGCGGCGGCAGTTGCTTTTGCAACTTTTGCGGCAGGTTGCCCCCTCGTTCTGCCGGAAAGAGTGGGATAAGCTTTTTCCACCGCTGCTGCCAGGAGTGCACACCATGCAAAGCCCGTTACCTTATACCGCTGATCACCCGGTGCTGATCGACCCCGCCTCGCTGGCCTTCCAAAGCGTGCTGGACAGGCTGGCCCCCACCGATGCCACGGTGCTGATTGTTGGGGAAACCGGCACCGGCAAAGAGGTGGTGGCGCGTTACCTGCACCATCACAGCGAGCGGCGCCAGCAGCCTTTTCTGGCGGTGAACTGTGGTGCGTTAAGCGAAACCCTGGCAGAAGCCGAGCTGTTCGGGCATGAGAAAGGGGCATTTACCGGCGCAGGCCAGCGGCAACCGGGCTGGTTTGAGGCGGCCGAGGGCGGCACCCTGCTGCTGGATGAAATTGGTGAGCTGAGCCTGTCGTTACAGGTCAAACTGTTGCGGGTGTTGCAGGAGCGCGAAATCACCCGCGTCGGTTCACGCCGGCCGGTGCGCATCAACGTGCGGGTGATTGCCGCCACCCATGTCGACCTGGCGCAGGCGATCCGCGACAAACAGTTCCGGGAAGATCTCTACTACCGGTTGAACGTCGCTGCCGTCACCCTGCCGCCGTTACGCCGCCGCCGCGAGGATATCCCGGTGCTGGCGGCGCATTTTCTGTCGCTGTATGCCCGCCGCCTGGGTCGCCCGCAGATGCGGCTCTCGCCGGAGGCGCTCACGGTGCTGAAAGCCTACCCGTGGCCCGGCAATGTGCGCGAACTGGAAAATACCCTGCATAACGCGGTGCTGCTGAATAAAGAGAGCGTGATTGCCCCACAGCACCTGCGGCTGAACCAGGAGCTGTCCGCGCCGCAGGCCGACGAGGACGACGGGCTGGACGGCTTTATCCATCGGCAACTGGCGAGCGGCACCCCACACCTTTTCCCGCGGATGGTGAATGCGCTGGTGCGCCAGGCGCTTGAGGCCGGGGGCGGCAACCAGATGCAGGCGGCGGCGCTGCTCGGCATCAGCCGCCATACCCTGCGCACCCACCTCGCCAACCTGGGCATGATTAAAGGGCGCAACAAACCCGCCCAGCCTGCACCGGCACGGCCGGCGGCCGGGCGCGAACTGCGCATCGGCTATCAGAAGTTCGGCAATCTCGGCATTCTTAAGGCGCGGCAAAGCCTGGAAACCTTGTTCGCCCAGCACGATATCGCCGTGCTGTGGAGCGAGTTCCCCGCCGGGCCGCAACTGTTGCAGGCGTTGCAGAATAACGACATTGATTTCGGCACCACCGGCGAAGTGCCGCCGATTTTTGCGCAGGCGGACGGCAGCCCGCTGGTCTACGTGGCGTACGATCCGCCCGCGCCGCAGAGCGTGGCGCTGGTGGTGCCCGCCAATAGCCCGGTGCGCACCCTGGCTGACCTGCGCGGCAAGCGGATCAGGGTAAATAAAGGGTCGAACGTGCACTATCTGCTGGTGCAGATGCTGGATGAAGAGGGGTTATCGCTGGAGGATGTGCGCATCGTCTACGCGCCGCCCACCTACCCGCTCTCCCCCAGCGATTACCACGCGGCAGAGGCCTGGATGATGTGGGACCCGCTGCTCAGTGACGCCGAGCGCAGCGGCACCCTGCGGGTGGTGGCTGACGGCAGCCGCCGGGTGCTGAACCAGCAGTTTTATCTGGCGCGCCGTGACTATGCCAACCACTCTGCGGACATCCTCCAGCGGCTGCTCCAGGCCCTGCAACAGACCGGGCACTACATCGACACCGAGCGGGCGCAGGCCGCCCGGCACCTCTCAAGCGAACTGGGGCTGCCCTCCCCGGCGCTGGAACAGGCGCTCTCCCGCCGCAGCCACCGCACCCAACTGATGGACAACCAGGTGATCCGCGACCAGCAAACCATCGCCGACCGTTTCTACGCCCTCGGCCTGCTGCCCCGCCCGATTCAGGTACGCGACGCCATCTGGCAGCCGGGCGGGTAAAGCATGCTCATTTATCCAGGTCATTCACACATAGGGCGGAGAAAATACGCCCGGGCTGTGATTACGGTGATAATAAAATCTTATATGGCCCAGGTAATTCTCTTCATTACGCGGGCTTAGACACACTATTTTCTTTCGCACGCTGATGCTCATAATGCCTTTTGCTATAAATAATCAGCAGACAACCTGACGCCAGGGTGATGAGAATAGAGACGCCCATTAACGCGTAAACCAATATCGTCGAGCCGGTTGAAAAATACAGCAGCATCCCGACCAAAGGCAATATGGATTGATTTAACAGCATAATTAATGACGATGTGCTTGCCAGGACATGAGAAGGAATGACTTCTATCCTGATCATTCTGCCTATATTCCCCGAAAACACTTTACCAATGATTGATACGGCGTAACACCCAACAAAGAATAAAAATGAGGACTGATTAAAAATCAATACTGACGAACTGACGGTTATCAACGTCACTGACAAGCCCAATAACACCCGCCTGTCAAACGCACGTTTAATGTACCCATATAAATAGGTTCCGATAACGCCGCAGACACCTGCCGCCACATCAATCATGCCGAAATACTTAATGGGCAAGCTCATTTCCCGGTGAATCAATGCTGCCCCACTGGACTCGACCAGACCATCAAACATATTATTCCCTACCGCCAGCAAAACAGCACTGACGATAATCGGGGTTGTAAAAATAAACAGGACATGTCTTTTAAGGCTCAGTGCATCACTATTAACCCGCTCATCGGCGGTGCAATGAGAGTGAACGTCATTTTCTTCGGCGCGCAGCGCCTCTTTTTTTACGTAAAAGAAAAATGCATTGCTGATATAGAGCAGGCAAGGCAGGGCTAACACATATTTGTAGCCATAATCGAGCAGCGCCATGCCAACCAATGGGCCGGCAATCATAGCAAGGAAGTCCATTCTTGACATAATATTAACATGATGCTCTTTCGCATCACTTATCAAGGCAATGATCTTTTCGTAAGCAATAATCGTTTGTGAATTCCCTATAGATATTATACTGCCGACAATGCCAAAAGACACGGCAACCATGATGTTTGAAGAGAAATCCACACAGATAAGGAATAAGCACCCCATAACCTTTACCACATCAGAAAATATTGATAATGCTCTGACGCCAATTTTATCTATATATCTTCCAATTAAGGGGATGATAAAAATCCTGGGTAACCACCACAACGCATAAGAAAGGCCTGAATATTCTATACTTCCAGTAAGCTGATAAACGATGACTGAAGTCAGAAAAACCATCAGACCATCTGCTGTCAAAACAAAAAAAAGCAGATAAAAAAATAGGATGCTCATAGTGACGGTTTACACCTTTTCCTTCAAAAGGACTTTAACATGCTTACCTGTCTCTTCATCATAAACCACTATCGATTTTGGTGTACGATGCGTTGGCGCATCTTTAACGATCTCTTTCTGTTTAGAAACAATGAAAGTATAATAATCAAGATCGGCTTCGAGAGTATTTGTTTTATAACTCAGATAGTTTTTATTATTGATTGGCCAGTCAATAACATCATGCCCAGGAATATACTCTTTATTTTCATCAAGATATATAACAGGCCGGTTAATGGTTGTTATCCGGGCCATGTTAACCAGCGCGTGTGCTACGCCGCAGGGTATGACCAACTCAACATTGGGATGGGGGGTAAAGGTTATTTCTTCCTCAACAAAGAGGGTATCGGATCCCTCCCGCATATCCACCAACTTCAGGGTTATTTCATGTGCTGAATGCCCCAGGAATGTTAAGTGATCCTCTTGCCCTAAATGTAAACCGTAAGAGTCAAAGTCATAATTATCATTGCCATGTTCGACAATGTACATTGGCGATTGCCTGGTTAATGGGACGATGCAACTCTCTTTACCGGTTTTGATAGAGGGGATCTCCCTGAATTCAACACCCGATATTTTGACAACAGGTAGAACCAGTTCATTCTCCTCTGTGATTTTTTCCCTTATCCGCACATTAACCTGGCTTCCATCCTCCAGGATGAATTCGCGCGTTTCGGAATGTTGGAACTTATGCTTCTTGAGGTTTTCCTGCTGAAATTCGCCAATTCGATGATAAACCAAATCAGACGCCTCTTCCGTCATAGGCTCATAACCTTCGACATCATCAGCAGATATATCTTCTGGAATATTAATAACGTCATTTCCCGGCGACCATGTCAGCTTGCTGCTTAATAACCTGTCGACACTGGGTAAAAATAGCTTATACGAATTTAATGTAAATACGTTTTCCAGATTATGAAAGGTATGCGCAACCCCAGGAGGGATGATCAAGGTTTTTCCTGACGATGGAAAGATAGAAAACATCAGGCTTTTTCTGAAGGTGGGTGAGTTTTTCCGGCAATCAATAAATTTCGCGAGTATGGATTGTTTTTCGTCACCTAAAAAAGTCAGCGTGTCTTGCTGGCCAAGATGAATACCATATTGGCCATATTTAAAATCGTGTTCGCCATGATAAACAACATTGATCGGGAACGTGGTTGAAAATGGCACGACGTAGGAATCATCCTTGCCGTTATTGACTCTCCATCGTGGCACCCAGTGCAAGCCTTCAATGCTGATATTTTTATTCAACTCATTAATTTCATCGCTCATAGAGTGCTCCTGAGTATAAGGCAGCCTTTCGGCTGCCTTCATTTTTAAAGGTTGACTACTTCAATGTCATAACCTGCATTTTTAGCACTTTTCATCAGTTCACTTAAACTGCTGGTATTTAACTGAGCGTATTTATCATCTGCAGGGGCATTTTTGATACCGGCCAGATAGGCCAGCTTATCAAAAGCCGCTGTAGCTGCATTTTTGGTTTGAAAGATCATATCTGTGAAGCTATTGCCTTCTACATTTTTTTCTTCTACGACTGGTCTGGTTTTATACAGATTTGCAATGTCATTTATTTTGCTCATAAGACACCTCATTTATTTCCAGTGAGAAAGGCCGATTCAAACCAAATAGCCTAGTTAATGAAATGTTAAATAAACACTTCAGCGCAACTTTTATCATTACTAATTATTGGCTGTCAATTAGCCCCTCTTTTACTGCATCGGCGGTATTTTTGCAGACAAAAAAAATAACTCAATGAAATCATTCTGTTGTGATCCACCGCTTTTTGCTGCTTTTTCTTTAATAATTAAAATAAACCGATAATACCTTGGTTTTACAGGATAATGGTCTGCCCTGAATCACTACAGGCAGCGTTAATCACCACTATGATCTTATTTTTAACCTTAAAATTTCGATTTATAATTAAAGAGAACTCAGTAACATCTTATTCCCGCCCAGACATCTTTTAGTTTCACGCTAATTTATAAATAAAAAATACCTTATAAATCATTTGTTTAATTATGATAACACTCTCTATTTAGCGACTGGTATTCCGGTATACTAACGTAACCAATGAGGTAAGCGCGCCTGAATAGTTTTACCGTCGATAATTTGATCGTTGTCATACTTTACGTCATGAAGGAATAAGTTAACGTAAAAGAGAGCTACCGGCGTTCACCTCTCCCCCCTTCACGCCTATGATTTGTCTATTTATTCACCATAAACCCCTAATTTGTAAGATTATATTTAATCCCTCTAAATGCAAAGAAAAGGTAAACAAATGAGAATTTAATGCGTCCTTGTTAATTTTTTGTATTACATAAGTAAGTGAGCGCAGTAAATGTCTAAACAATTTTCAGGAAACTCCCGCCGGGATTTCTTGTTGAAAACCATTACCCTTGCCCCGGCCGTAGCCATTGGTGCCAGCGGGCTGGGGGCGTTAACCTCACCAGGTAAAGCGGACGCCGCGGAAGATATCGCGCCTGCCAATCAGAACGCGAAAGCGTACACCCCAACGTTCTTCACCCCGGAAGAGTTTGCCTTTATCAAGGCGGCCGTGGCGCGCCTGATCCCCGCGGACGATCGCGGCCCCGGCGCGCTGGAAGCAGGCGCTCCCGAATACATCGACCGCCAAATGTCGACCCCGTATGCAACCGGTTCCAATTGGTACATGCAGGGGCCGTTTAACCCGGATGCTGACCCGGCGCTGGGCTACCAGTTACCGCTGGTGCCGCGGGATGTCTACCGCCTCGGCCTGGCCGAAGCCGATGCCTTTGCCAAAAAACAGCATGGGAAAGTCTTTGCTGAACTCAATGCAGATCAACAGGATACCCTGCTTGGCCTGATGGAGAGCGGTAAAGCGGACTTTACCCAGGTGCCGTCAAAAACCTTTTTCGCCATGCTGCTGCAAAACACCCGTGAGGGCTTCTTCAGTGACCCGGTACACGGCGGCAACCAGAATATGGTCGGCTGGAAATTGATCGGATTCCCCGGTGCACGGGCAGATTTTATGGACTGGGTAGAACGGGGCGAGCGTTATCCCTTCCCGCCGGTATCCATTCGTGGCGAGAGGGCGTAAGCGATGGCAAATGCAATGAAAAAAGTGGACGCGGTGATCGTGGGGTTCGGCTGGGCCGGGGCGATTATGGCCAAAGAGCTGACGGAAGCCGGCTTAAACGTGGTGGCGCTGGAGCGCGGCCCGCACCGGGATACCTACCCGGACGGCGCTTATCCGCAGGTGATCGACGAGCTGACCTATAACATCCGCCGTAAGCTGTTCCAGGATCTCTCCAAAAGCACCGTCACCATCCGCCACAACAGCGGGCAGACCGCCCAGCCCTATCGCCAGCTTGCTGCGTTCCTGCCTGGAACCGGTACCGGAGGCGCGGGGCTGCACTGGTCGGGCGTTCACTTCCGTATCGACCCGATGGAACTGCGGATGCGCAGCCACTATGAAGAGCGCTACGGCAAGAAGTTCATCCCGGAAGGCATGACCATCCAGGACTTCGGCGTCAGCTACGACGAGCTGGAGCCCTACTTCGACAAGGCCGAGAAAGTGTTCGGCACCTCCGGCACCGCCTGGAGCGTCAACGGTAAGGTGATTGGCAAAGGCAAAGGCGGCAACCCGTTCGCGCCTGACCGTTCCAGTGATTTCCCGCTGCCGGCACAAAAGCGCACCTTCTCCGCCCAGATGTTCGCGCAGGCGGCCGAAAGCGTGGGTTACCACCCGTATGACCTGCCCTCCGCCAACACCTCCGGCCCGTACACCAACCCGTATGGCGCGCAGATGGGCCCGTGCAACTTCTGCGGCTATTGCAGCGGCTACGCCTGCTACATGTACTCCAAGGCCTCACCGAACGTTAACATCTGGCCGGCACTGCGCCAGGAGCCGAAATTTGAGCTGCGCGCCAATTCCCACGTATTGCGTGTGAACCTGAGCGATGACAAAAAACGCGCCACCGGCGTGACCTACGTTGACGCCCAGGGCCGCCAGATTGAGCAACCGGCGGACATCGTGATCCTCGCTGCGTTCCAGTTCCACAACGTCCACCTGATGCTGCTCTCCGGCATCGGCAAACCTTACGATCCGGTAACCAACGAGGGCGTGGTCGGCCGTAACTTCGCCTACCAGAACATCTCCACCATCAAGGCATTCTTTGACAAAGACGTGCACACCAACCCGTTTATCGGGGCGGGCGGCGCGGGCGTCGGGGTGGATGACTTCAATGCGGACAACTTCGACCACGGCAAATATGGCTTTGTCGGCGGGTCACCGTTCTGGGTGAACCAGGCGGGCACCAAGCCGATCTCCGGCCTGCCGACCCGGCCGGGCACCCCGGCCTGGGGCAGCAAATGGAAAGCGGAAGTGGCGGACGTCTACACCCATCACCTGTCGATGGATGCCCACGGCGCGCACCAGTCTTACCGCACCAACTACCTGGATCTCGACCCGAACTACAAAGATGTCCACGGCCAGCCGTTGCTGCGCATGACGTTCGACTGGCAGGAGAACGACATCAAGATGTCGCAGTTTATGCATGGCCGTATGCACAAGATTGCCGAGGCGATGAACCCGAAAGTGATCGCCGGGGCACCGAAACATCCGGGCCAGCATTTTGATACCACCATCTATCAGACCACCCACATGAACGGCGGCGCGATAATGGGCGAAGACCCGAAAACCAGCGCGGTGAACCGCTACCTGCAAAGCTGGGATGTGCATAACGTCTTTGTGCCGGGCGCGTCGGCGTTCCCGCAGGGGCTGGGCTATAACCCGACCGGCACCGTGGCTGCGCTGACGTACTGGTCAGCACGCGCCATCCGCGATCAGTATCTGAAAAACCCAGGCCCGATGGTGCAGGCATAAGGAAACAGCCATGAAAAAGATGATCTTTGCCCTCACCCTGGGGGCAATCAGCGTGGGCGCCTGGGCGCAGGACAACGGCGCCGAGCAGATTGCGCGCGGCGAATACCTGGCGCGCGCCGGTGACTGCGTGGCCTGCCACACCGCGATGGGCGGCACCGAGTTCGCCGGTGGGCTGGGGATGAAAACGCCAATCGGCACCATTTACAGCACCAACATCACGCCGGACAAAGAAACCGGCATCGGTGACTATTCGTTTGAGGATTTCGATAACGCGGTTCGCCACGGCGTCGCCAAAAATGGCCAGACGCTCTACCCGGCGATGCCGTACCCCTCTTACGCAGTGGTGACCGAAAGTGACATGCGCGCCCTGTACGCCTACTTTATGCACGGCGTGGCACCAGTGAAGGCCGCCAACCGTGACAGCGACATCCCGTGGCCGCTGTCGATGCGCTGGCCGCTGCGTTTCTGGCGCGGCATTTTTGCGCCGGAGGTGAAAGATTTCCAACCTGCGAAAGCGGAAGATCCGGTGCTGGCGCGCGGCCGTTACCTGGTTGAGGGCCTTGGCCACTGCGGCGCGTGCCATACGCCGCGCAGCCTGACGATGCAGGAAAAAGCGCTGAACAACAGCGAAGGCAGTGACTATCTGGCGGGCAGCAACGCGCCGATTGATGGCTGGGTCGCCACCAGTTTACGTGGTGACAACAAAGACGGCCTCGGCCGCTGGAGCGAAGAGGAGCTGGTACAGTTCCTGCGTACCGGCCGCAATGACCATACTGCCGTGTTTGGCGGCATGACCAGCGTAGTCGAGCACAGCCTGCAATACCTGAGCGCGGACGATGCCACCGCCATCGCCCGTTACCTGAAATCGCTGCAACCGGCTGACCCAGGCCAACCGGCGTTCAAACCCGATGACACCGTGGCGCAACAGCTGTTCAAAGGCGATGACAGCAAACCCGGTGCCTCGCTCTATGTGGACAGCTGCGCCGCCTGCCACCGCACTGACGGCAAAGGCTATACCCGCTTCTTCCCGGCATTGCGCGGCAACCCGGTGGTGCAATCTGACGACGCGACCTCGCTTATCCACGTGGTGCTGACCGGCGACACCCTGCCGGGCGTGAAAGGCGCGCCAAGTGCCGTCACCATGCCGGCCTTCGGCTGGCGGCTGAACGACCAGCAGGTGGCGGACGTGGTGAACTTTATCCGCAGCAGTTGGGGTAACCATGCACCCGCCATTACCGCGAAAGACGTGGCTGACGTGCGCAATGATAAGGACGTGATCACTGACCCGATCATGCTCGGCAATCCTTCCATTGATAAATTGCATGTGAAGTAAGCGCCCCATCACAACAAAGCCGCGATCCCTCGCGGCTTTTTTTATTGGTGGAACCCCAGCGGTTACGGTGCCGCCGCCACCGGTTTGCCGTTCACCGCCAGCCAGCCTTCCGGCAGGTGCAGCGTGGTGCTTAGCGCCTCATCCATCGCATGTGCCCCGGCAATCACCTGATAGTCACCGCGATAGAGGTGCCACTGCACTTTCCCGTTGTCCCAGCGGGCGATCAGCCGTGGGTCGACGTCAACCGTGACATCCCCCTGCTCGCCCGGTTGCAGCGTGATCCGCTGCCAGCCCACCAGCCGTTTCACAAACCCGTGGCCGCTGCTGCCGTTACGCAGGTAGAACTGCGGCGTGTCGGTGGCGGCGCGCGAACCATTATTGATGACCGTCATCCGCAGCCGCAACCCGCCGCCCGCCACCGGCTCCACCTTCAGGTTATGGTAGTGGAAGCGGCTGTAGGTCAGGCCATAACCGAACGGGAACAGCGGCGTCAGCGCCTGCCGCTCAAACCAGCGATAACCGACGTCTGACCCTTCGATGTTGTAATCCACCCGGATGGCCTGCTTCAGCGGCAGCCCCGGCATCGCCGTGGTGCTTTCCGGATCCGGCAGCGTGCGGCGCGGAAGCTGGGACTCATCCACCGGGAACGTCACCGGCAACCGGCCGGACGGCGACACCTTGCCGCTGAGCACGTCAGCGATCGCCTCACCGCCGCGGCTGCCGGGATACCACGCCTCCAGCACCGCGCCGACCTTTTCCAGCCACGGCATTTTCACCGGCCCGCCGGTCTGCAATACCACCACGGTGCCGGGGCGCGCCTGCGCCACCGCCTCGATCAACGCATCCTGGTTGTCCGGCAGTGAGAGATCAGGCGCATCCACCGACTCCGCCATCCACTGCCAGGCGAAGACGATCGCCACCTCCGCGGCCGCGGCTTTTTCAGCCGCCCGTTTGGGGTCGCGGCCATCGTCATAGCTGATTTCCGCCTGCGGGAAGGCTGCGCGCAAGGCAGCCAGCGGCGCGGAGGGGTGCAGGACCCGTTTGCTGACGAAAGCATTCTGGAACGGCGTCGGCAGGCTGATGCTGCCGGCCGGCACCACCTGGCTGGAGCCGCCGCCGGACATCACCCCTTTATCCGCATCGCCGCCTATCACCACCACCCGCCGCACGTCAGGCTTGAGCGGCAAACGCTGTTCCGCATTTTTCAGCAGCACCATGCCCTGCCGCGCCACCTCCGCGGCCACCTCCGCATGGGCGGCTTCATCCACGGCGCGCGGGCGCGGCGGCTGTGCCAGCCCATCGACGGCAATCAGGCTGCGCACGATGCGGCGCACCATATCATCCAGCCGCGCCACCGGCACGCGCCCGGCTTCCACCGCCTCTTTCAGTGGCGCCACAAAGAAGCGCGCCTTGTCCAGCTCCTCGCCGGACTGCTGGTCCAGCCCGGCCATCACCGCTTTTTCAGTGGAATGGGTCGCGCCCCAGTCAGACATCACCCAGCCGGGATATTGCCAGTCCCCCTTCAGCACCCGGTTCAGCAGGAACGCATTTTCAGAGGCGTACTCGCCGTTGACCAGGTTATAGCCCGGCATGACCGACCCCGGCTGCCCGCGCTCCAGTGCCAGCTGGAATGCCAGCAAATCGGATTCGCGGGCGGCCGCCTCCTCAATCACTGAGTCCGCCTGCACCCGCCCGGTCTCCTGCGCGTTCAGCGCATAATGTTTGACGGTCGACACCACGTGGCGGCTCTGGATGCCCGCCACCGCCTCACCGGCCATGCGCCCGGTCAGCAGCGGGTCTTCGCTGAGGTACTCAAAATTGCGGCCGTTGCGCGGCTCCCGGATCAGGTTCATGCCGCCGGCCAGCAGCACGTTAAACCCCTTGGCGTGCGCCTCTTCGCCCAGCATCTCCCCGCCCCGGTACGCCAGCTCCGGCGAGAAGGTCGCGGCGCTCATCAGCCCGGAAGGCAAGGCGGTCGCGCTGTCACCAGGGCGGATATTGCCGGGGTTGGCGATGCCGAGGCTGGCATCGGTCTCTTGCAGGCCAGGGATGCCGAGGCGCGGAATGCCCGGCGTATACGCCGCTGACCCCACCGCCCCGGCCGGTTTGCTCCCCGGCCCCAGTGGAAAGCCAAGCGGGGCGTGCACCAGCATGATTTTCTCATCCAGCGTCATTTTGCTGACCAGCGCCGCCGCCTGGCGATCGGCCGGTGCGGTGGCCTGATAAATCATCTCTTCCTGTTGCGCGTTCTCCGCCATCCTTTTTTCCTCTTTATCGACATGTTCTTTAAAAGGTAGTTAATGGCGTACCGGGCGAGGCCTGTTTTTACAAAAACCTCACAATGAATGGCCTGATTGCGCACGCTCAGCTAACGTCTATTCAGGCAGAGCACAGGAGGCAGCGATGGGAGTTCGTTTAGCACGGCCGGATGAGGCCGAAGAGACCTGGAAAATCCGCAACCTGGCGTTGCGCCACGGCTGCCGCGCGGTGTATGACGCCGACGCGCTGGCGGCCTTTACCCCGGACGCCATGCCCGCCAACTATCGCCGGGCACTTGAGGAGAACCCGTTTTTTGTCTTTGAAGCGCGCGAAAAGGGGCAGTTGGCGGCCACCGGGTTTCTTGATGTGCGGGAGCAGAGCGTCGAGGCGATTTTTACCCTGCCGGGCTGCGAAGGGCGCGGCTATGCCTCAGCGATTCTGACGGCCATTAAACAGGAGGCGCTGCGGCGCGGCATCAGGACACTGACGCTCTCATCCACGCCCAATGCGGCCGGGTTTTACCTGCGGCACGGTTTTACCCGCCTGCGCGACAGCCACTATTTTTCCGCCCGGACCCGCAGTTATTTTGCCTGCGTAGAGATGGCGTGGGCGGACGCACGCGGGCAATAAAGTAAACCTGGAACAGGGTTTTACTGGCAGGGCGTTGGTTGATTCGGAAAAGTTACCTATAAGCTTTCTTTACCTCTTTTTTACATAACTTTACCGTAAAGGGCAGCCTGTCTGGGGGACGATTTTTTATTCCGTAAGCGCTCATTATGTATCCCTCTAATCTTATTCTGATTCTTTTCCAGACTGATTAATGTGGTAAATCACTGTGCTATAAATCCCCCCACAACCGCACTGGGCTTGCTTTTGGCCGGGTTTTACCCGCCGGGAAACCTTTGTGTCCTGCTTCTTTTCTGGAGAAAACTATGCGTCTGGCTTCAACCTTAATTACTGCTGCAATCGTTAGCGCCGTTGTCAGTGCTGTCGTGATGAAAACCCCGGCCCTGGTTGACAAATACCACGCCATGACCGCCCCAAAAGATGACCCGGCGTTCTGGGTGACGCCGACCATCGAAGGTTACGGCCCGGTCCACAACTTTGAAGATGTGGCTTACAAACCTGCCGTAGGCAATGGTGACCCGTACAAAATCGTCTTCTTTGTGAACAAACAAGAAGTCGGCCCGGCACAGATTAACGAAGGGCTGGATCGCGTGGCGCGCGCCGTGAACCTGTATGTCGGTTCCGGCGTGCCGCTGAATCAGCTGAAATTCGTGGCTATCCTCACCGGCGGCGCGACCCCGGCGACCCTGAACAACGAGCAGTACCGTAAAATCAACGGTGTCGATAACCCGAACCTGCCGCTGATTGAGAAACTGCGCAAAGCGGGCGTGGATGTCTCCGTGTGTGACCAGTCCGTCGCAGCCCACCACTATGAGACCTCCTGGGTGGATAAAAGCGTGACCCAGGCGCTCTCCGGCCTGACCACCGTGACGGTGCTGGAGCACCAGGGTTACACCTTCATGCCGTTATAAGGCCCCCGGCGGCACGCCCTGTGCCGCCGTTTTCCTGCCCGGCCGCAATCGTTATTCCGTTTTGTTGTAAGCCGCTCATTGGACACGGCTATTTTCGTCTACTAGCCTTTAAAGACGTCACCAATAATGGATAAACAGGAGATTACGATGAGCCAGGTCACCCTTTCCCAGTTGTCGAAAGAGATTAAAGATATCGATTACGCGATGTTCTCCACGCTGAGCGAAGGCGGCACTATTGCCAGCCGGCCGATGAGCAATAACCGTAATGTGGAATATAACGGCGACGCCTATTTCTTTACCACCGAAGACAACCAGATCGTGGCGGATATTGAAAACGACGCCACCACCACCCTGAACTATGTCACGGCCAAATCCTCTGACAAGCCGAGCCTGTTTATTTCTATCCAGGGCGAGTCTTCGTTAATCCGCGAGAAAGACGCGCTGAAAGAGTACTGGACGCCGGACGTCGAGAAGTGGTTCCCGCAGGGCATCGATACGCCGGATCTGCTGTTAATCAAAGTCACTGCGCAGCACATCACCTACTGGGATGACAAAAATAACCACCAGGAAATCGCGTTGTGATTTCCGGCGGGCCGGGGCACCCCGGCCTGGTTTTCATCCCCTTCCCCGCGTTATTCCCCGTTAATTTGAGATAGGCAGCCTGTTAATTTGAGATAGGGTTGCGGCTAATTTGAGATAATAACCGGCCGCATTATTTTTGGCCTGTGCATTGATTTGATTCTCAAAAAGAAAAAATAATTTCCCTGGTAAACTTTCAACCTTTTTCTGGCCGGGCCGATAAAGATCGGTGAAGCCCCCTATGCGCCGGTGTACGTTACCCATGACAGGAAAAGAGCCAGAATGCTGCCATTTTCAGCCGACCCCGATAAACCCACACCGGTGGTAAGTTATTTTACCCTGCCCCAACGGGTAATAAAAAACGTTGCCCTGCTGACCGGCGCCCTCTTTCTGATTACCTGCGCCGCGCTGTTTTATATTGTGGCACAGCAAAACCACCGCCAGATCGAGCACAGTAAAGTCGACGTCGCCAAAGCAATGCAGAATTTGCAGGATAAGGTCGGCAATGTGCTGAAAGATTACGCCTTCTGGGGGGATGCCTATATTTTCACCCAGAGCAGTATTAATCTGGACTGGGCCTACAACCGCGACAATATCGGCGAGTCACTTTATACCCAATATAATCTGGAAGGGGTATTTATTGTCACCCCTGACCTTAAAACCCGCTATGCGCTGATTGATGGGAAAATAAGCCAGGCCGATGCCGCCACCTGGCTGACCGGTGATTTAACGCGGCTTATTGCCCTCGCCCAGGAAAAGGCCGCCACCGATGATTATGCCTCCGATTATTTTTTAATTAACGGCAACCCGGCGATTGTGTCAGCGGCGGTGATCCGCCCGGACAACAGTTATACCGATTACGCGCACCTCTCGGTGCTGATTTATGCGTTTATTCTGGATAACGAAAAATTAAAGGCCCTGGACGAAGACTTTGACCTGCATAACCTGCGGCTCGATCTCTCTGCCGGGAAATCATTGAAAGAACCGTTTATCACGCTCAGCTCCAGCGGCGGCACGCCGTTCCACCTGCGCTGGGATGCCGAGTATCCGGGTAACCACCTGCTGAAAACCATTCTGCCGCTGTTGCTGGCGCTGGCGATCCTGTTCTGCCTGATTTTTAACCGGCTGAAGACGCGGCTTTATCTCGCCGCGAAGAAACTCGATACCATCCAGGCCTCGCTGACCCTCAGCGAGGAGCGCCTGCGCCATGTGATTGAAGGCAGTTCAGACTGGATCTGGGAGACCAATGCGCGCCAGGAGCTGATCTACCTCTCCGACCGGTTTATCTGTATGACCGGCTACACCGCCGGGGAGTGGCTGGGCAAACCGTTCCACCAGCTGGTGGATTATGATCTCGACGCCTTTGAGAAAGGGGCGTTTGACCCGGTCAGCAGCCCCGGCATCCGCAAGCCGCTGCCGTGCCGGTTGAAAAACCGCATCGGCCTGACGCGCCATTGCAGCCTCTCTGTCCGGGCGATCCTTTCTGGCCGGTCGGTCATCGGCTATCGCGGCACCGTGTGTGACATTACCGAAGAGGTTGAGGCGAAAGCCCACATTGAATATATGTCGCTGCATGACGGCCTGACCGGGCTGGCAAACCGCAACCATATGCATAACTTCCTCCAGGCCAGCCTGGGCGGGATGCCCGGTGCCCAGCGGATCGCGGTGCTCAGCCTCGACCTCGACCGTTTCAAACCGATTAACGATACCCTGGGCCACGCGGCGGGTGACCGGGTGCTGAATGAGATCGCCGGGCGGCTGAAACAGTGCATCCGCCAGTGCGATCTGGTGGCGCGGATGGGCGGCGACGAGTTCATTATCCTCGCCATTGATCCGGGCAACCAGCAGAACACCGAGAAGCTCTGTCGCCGCATCATCGACGCCATCAATACCACCATTTTCATCGGCGAGCATGAGCTGAGCGTCGGGGTGAGCATCGGTATTGCCCGCTGCCCGGAAAACGGCACGCTGGCCAACGACCTGCTGCGCTATTCCGACATCGCGCTGTATGAGGCCAAATCCGCCGGGCGCAATAACTGGAAATTCTACGTCAATGAGATGAATGAGCGCATCCTGGAGCGCCGCCAGGTGGAGACGGATTTGCGGCAGGCGTTACGCCGTAACGAATTCTTCCTGGAGTTCCAGCCGCGCTTTGAACTGAACGCGATGCGGGTCGCCGGGGCAGAGGCGCTGATCCGCTGGAACCACCCGGTGAAAGGGTTACAGAACCCGGCGCACTTTATTTCCGTGGCGGAAGAGACCGGCCTGATTGTGCCGATCAGTGACTGGGTCATGCTGACGGCCTGCCGGGAAGCCACCGGCTGGGATGAAGATGTGTTTATTTCGGTTAACCTGTCGCCGGTGGAGTTCTATTGCGGTGACCTGATCGCCAGGGTCAGCAACGTGTTGCAGGAAACCGGCATCTGCCCGGCCAGGGTCGAGCTGGAGATCACCGAAAGCGTGATGATGGAGGATGCCGACCAGGCGCTGGTGATTATGCGCGGGCTGAAGGCGCTCGGCATCCGGCTCTCCATGGATGACTTCGGCACCGGTTACTCTTCCCTGAGCTACCTGCGCCTCTACCCGTTTGATGGCCTGAAAATTGACCGCAGCTTTATCGCCAACCTCGACGACAGCCAGAGCAGCCAGGCGATTATCCAGTCCGTTGTCGGGCTGGGCCGGGCGATGTCCCTGACCGTCACCGCCGAAGGGGTGGAAACCTCCGCCCAGCTTGATGAACTGTTGCGCGTCAATTGCCATCAGGCGCAAGGCTTCCTGCTGGGCAGGCCGATGAGCGTGGCGGCGCTGAAGGCGCTGATGAAAACGCCGCTGCACCAACCCTGACCGGCATCAGGTGACGTTTAACATGCCCATCATGCCCAGCTCCTCATGCTCGATGATGTGGCAGTGGTACATCCGCATCCCTGGTGAGTCCTGCCGCATCAGCAGCCGGACAATCTCACCGGGGCGCAGGTTGACCGTGTCTTTCCACGCCAGGCAAGCCGGGGCGCTTTTTTTGCCGAGGTACTGGCGCTCTGTCACCTGGAACTGCCCGCCGTGGATATGGAACGGGTGATCCATCGTCGTGGCATTGATGATCTCCCAGCGGTCAACCACCCCCGCTTTGCTGTTTAAATCCATCCGCGCCATATCAAAGGGTTTGCCGTTAATCAGGAAGGCGCGCGGCGGCGTGCCGCCTTTGTTCTTCATGATGTCGCCCATTTTCTCCATCATCACCGCGCGGAGCTGGTTGCCCGGCTCGCCCAACGGCGCAATGGTGCGCAGGGCCGCGCCCTCACTCACCGGCAGCGGGGCAGCGCGGTAACTGACCGTGGCAATATCGGTGGCCGCCTGTGGCGGGGGTGACATCATCCGGTGGCGGTTGTAGGGCAGCAGGGCCAGCGAGGTGTGGCCGTCCGCGCCGGTGACGAGCACTTCCATCCGTTCGCCGGGCGAGAGCAGAATCGCCTCCTGGGCGGGCAGCACCTTCTCCAGCAGGCCGCCGTCACTGCCGACCGGGATAAACCGGCAGCCCGGCAGCGACAGGTTGAGGTAGCGCGCTGAACACATGTTCCAGATGCGCACCCGGTGGGTGCCGCTGAGCGCCATCGCCGGGCGGTACTGGCCGTTAATCAGCACAAACTCCCCTTCACGCCCATCCACCCAGTCGCCATAAGTATGCGGTGGGATCTGCGCGTCGGCGTCGAGCCGCAGGTCGCTGATCGCCCAATGCTGCTCCGGCAGCGCGGCAAGCGGGTCTTGCGGCGCGCGCACCACAATCGCCCCGGCCAGCCCGCGGGCAATCTGCCCGGAGACGCCCTGATGCGGGTGCGGGTGATACCAGTACGTCCCGGCGCTGCCCGGCGGCAGGGTAAAGCGATAGACCCGCGTTGCCCCCGGCGCGACCGGGTCATCCGGGCCGCCATCCTGATTGGCGGGAACCGGCAGGCCATGCCAGTGAATGGTGCTCGGTTCCGGCAGCCGGTTGATAAAGGTCAGGCTGACGTCCATGCCCTCTTCCAGCACAATCAACGGGCCGGGCAGTGACTGGTTATAGCGCCAGCAGGCGGTGGCGCTGGGGTCGTTGGTCAGCTGGGCGCTGCCCGGCTCCGCCACCAGCGTGCCGGCAAAGGTGCCCGGTTGGGTGGATTCATTGCGCAGCAGCGGCAAAGGCCGGAGTGCCTGCCCGGCGCGCAGGCGGTCAGCGGGCAGCAGCGCGGCGGCCTCCGCAGCGGCCGCGGCCGGCGCGGCGTGAGGGGTCATGGCAGAGGCGGAATGCGCCGCAGCAGGCGCGGGGTGGGCCACGGCCCGGCGCAGCACACCGGCTGCCGCCAGCGCCGTCAGGCCGCATTTCAGAAAATGGCGTCGATGCATAAAGGGTTCCAGAGCGAGCCAGGCCACTCAGGGCCAGGGGTAGTCGGCAGTTTTCATGCCCTCTTTCAGATAACGTTTCACCAGCTCCCGCCGGTATTTCACGACATCCTCTACGGGGGTGCTGCGCAGGGTATTCACCTCTTGTGCGGTAAAGGCCGGATAGCCCTGCGGGTCACCCCATTTATCATTCAGGTAGTTCATCAGCTCGGCGAGCTGCGCATCATTGAGGCTCGAGGCCACAATGCCCGGCACATGCATCAGGTAGAGACGCCCGGCCGGGTCTTTGGTAAAGGTGCCCAAAAAGCCCGGCAACGGGGGAATGCCCCCCGGCAAAGAGCCTGAGCCGTCCATGTCGTGGCAGCCGGAACAGCGCAACACATAGTTCTGCCACGGCGTATTTTTTTCACGATAGGCTTCAGCCTGGGCAAAGACAGGCAGCAGCAACAGCAGCAACACGTATAACCCTGTTCGTCTGTGTTTGCCCGGCATGGCTTACCCCCCGTTCCTGAGTTTGCGTAACGCCGCGTGCTCGGGCGGGCTGGCCTGGTACTGGGTGATCAGCGCCGCGGAAGGGCCGTCGCCCACCTGGTTGACGTCGCGCAGCACATATTGGGTGATTTCCACCAGCGTCGCGGTGTCGAGGTATCCCAGCGGCGGCATCACCAGCCCTTCATAAGTGGTGCCTTTTGACTGGAGGGTGCCGCTCATGCCGCCGGTGACCACCCCGGCAATGTACGCCTGCCGGTTGTCGCCCAACGCTTTCCACAGGTCGGCATTGTGCAACGGCGGGGCCAGCCCCTCAATCCCTTCTGCATCAGCACCGTGGCAACTGGCGCAGTTCTCTTCAAAGGCCGCATGGCCGTCGGCCCAGGCAGCGGGGGCCAGCAGCGTCAGCAGCCCGGCCAGGATAAGCGGTTTATTCATTGGCAATCCCCACCAGTGTCGCCACTGTGCAGTGGTAGCCTTTGTTGGTGTTCGCCATGCACCAGTTGATGTCGTTATGCAGCCCCATGCGGTAACCGGGGCGCTCGCCCTGGCTGGTAAAGCAACTGGTGGCGTTGGCGACCGTGGCTTTGCCGCAGCAGTCGTTGTAGGAGACGAGGTAATCCTTATTGTCGTGCGGGTTGCGGCAGGTGCCGACCCACGCCACTTTGGAGGCCTCCGCGCCGGGCGGGCAACTGGTCATGCTGCCGCCGGAGGTGGAACAGAGACTGCCATCCAGCGCGCAATAGCGCCAGTAATCACAGGAATTGGCATCCTCTGCGCCGGTGGCGGCAAACGCCTTGCCCATTGAACGGTCAAACGGCAGCAGCGGCATCAGCCCGGTGCCGACCAGCACCGCCCCGGCTTTGGCAAGGAAACTGCGCCGCCCCAGCCGCCGGGCCGAGTCCCGCATTTTTCGTTCGGAAAGCGTATCAAGCGACGCCAGTAGTGAAGTCAGAAATTTCATAAAATTCTCCTGCCGGTTAAGGGTTGGCGGTCAAAGAGGAAGCGCGGCTGTAAGCCTGGATCGATTCAACGCCGGACTCCTGCGCGTTAAACAAGCTTTCAAACTGTTCGCGGCTGTTGATCAGGCCCTTGGATGTGATGACGCCCTGCGGGTTAAGCAGCACCGAGAACGGCAGCTTCGCCACGCGCCAGGTCATGCCCAGCTCCTGCGACAGCACATAGGGGATGTCGTCCAGTTGCTGTTGCCGGATAAATGCCCGCTGTTTTTCGCTGTCACCATCACTGGCCAGCACGATGTTCAGCCATGCCCGTTCGGCGGTATGCAGGTTTTTCACCACCGGCAGCAGCGTTTTGCAGATTGGGCAGGTCGGCGACAGGAAAAACACCAGGGTGCTTTTCGCCTGTACGCCGCCCAGCGTCACCGGGCCGTGGTTAAGGCTCGGCAGGGTAAATACCGGGGAGGGATCGCCGATGGCCGGGCCGTTGTCATTGATCATTGCGCCCACCGGGGTGATGCGCTCAAACAGCACGCCAACCTGCCGCGACAGCGCCAGGAACGCGACAATCAAACCCACCACCAGCACCGTCAGCAACGCCAGCATAAAGAGGATCAGGGTATTCATAGGCACCTCAGGGTTAAGGGGTAACGGAGCCCGGCGATAACTGCGCGCGCAGGCTGTGCAGACGCAACAGCTGGTCGAGCAATTGGTAACCGAGCCACAGCACCAGGCCAGACAGTATCGCAACGGCCAGATTAAGCGGGGCGACCGGCTGGCCGCCGGTCAGCGCCGCCAGCCCGGCCAGCGCCAGCAACACCGCGTTGCGCACCACCAGCAGCCGGGAAAGTGGCTGGGTTGCGCCGCCGCAGCCGCAGTCAATGTGGCGCTTACCGTGCCGCAGGGCCAACAGCATTGCGCCGCCATACAGCGCCAGCAGCGCGCCCATCAGCATCAGCCCGGATGCGGAGGTTGCCGGGGTCAGCGTCAGCCCCATCGCCGCGCCCTCCGCCACCACCAGCAGCCAGGTCACCGGCAGCGCCAGCGCGGGGGCAACCACGCCGTAATCCGCCACATAACCGGAGAAGCGCCGCACATCCCCGGCTTTGTGCAGCGCCGCCTGGCCGAACAGCAGCGTCAGGAAGGTCAGCACGCAGAGATGCAGCATGTCACAGAGGGCGGCCATCTTAGTTGTCCACCCGCAGCAGCAGGTTGAAGTCGCCCAGCCCCTTCACACTGCCCTGCTGTTGGGCGGTGAATTTTTTATCGTTGCTGAAGCTGTATTTGGTCACCGTGCCGCCCTCGCCCTCTTCGTTATCTTTCAAGGTGAAGAGTTGCGGCTGCTCAGTGGCGCTGACCGTGACGGCCACCGGGTTATCCACCTTGAAGCGCGTCACCACCTTATGGCCGGCCATGTCGATGCCCCACACCTCTTTGGCGGCATCTTTATGGCTGCCCTCTTTGCCGTCAGGGTGCATGGTGACAAACATCAGGTTATTGGGTTTGTTGTACGCGAGGATCTGGAACCCGCCCGGCACCCAGTGGCCTTCCACACCGTCGGTGTAATTGAATTTCTCTACCAGGGTGGCTTTGGCCGCTTTGTCAGACACCACCACCATGTTGCCGGTAAACGAGGTAAACATCAGGTTATCGCCGTCACGCTGGGCAGCCAGGAACAGCGCATCTTTGTCGCTGTCGAACAGCTTTTCGCTTTTGCTGGCCTGGTAGTTCTTCTCATCGGCGGCGATCTGGTAAGACGCGATCGTGCCGTCACCGCACAGCGAACTGAATTTGCCCGGTTGTTGCGAGGCGTAAATTCCCCAGCAGCCCGGCGTCGGCACTTCCAACAGATGCCGGCCGGTCGCCAGGCTTATCACGGAAACAGAGGCCGCCGGGGTGGCATTCTGCACAAAGGCATATTTGTCCTCCGCGGAGAGCTGGAAACTGTTAATTGACGGCGCGACCTGTGCCATTTTCGGCAGGGTTTCCATCTCTTTGATTTGGCTAAGGGTGGCGATGTCAAAATCCTGGACAACCGCTTCCGTGGGGCCGGACATAATCCGTTTCGGATATACCGAGGCGGTATAAAGATGTTTTTTATCTTGTGACAGGGTGAACTGGCTGATTAAACCGTCGGAAATATTTCCTTTGGTGGAGAGGTCATCGGCGGAGAGTACGGTAATGGTGCTTGCCCCTTTCCAGTTCTGATCAAGCACGAACACATTCGGGCCGGGGGATATATTTTTTTCAACGCTGATGCGTTCGGGTTTAAACGGTTCTGCGGCCTGACTGGTGGTAAAACTCAATATTCCCAGGGTGGTAAATAACGTTAATGAACTATATCGCATACAGGCTCCGGGTCAGTGAAGGTCGACTGAAAAAGCCTTTGCAACTCGTGTGCCAACTCTTTTTTAATGTTTCCCTACCGGCGGGCTGCCTGTTACATGCGATACCGGGAGTAACGCGCCCATTGCGGCGCCTCAAAAGTGTGCAACGAAGCCGGTTTTGAGTGAAAAGCGCACCATTTCGGACGAAACCAAAAGGGTTACGTTGATTTCTTATGCTTTTTTCTCGTCCGCCGTGAGCGGCACCCGCCGCCACGATAAAAAAATCCGGGGCAAGACCCGCGGGGATGAGGCGCTGATCCACCGGTTGCCGGCCTTTCCCGCTGACGATTTTTTACGCTTTTTTACCTTTATTTCTGCGCCCGGCGCGGGCCGGCCCTGAAAAAACTCCTGCGAATTTTCTTAACCGTCGGTGAATCGTTATTTCTCTGCAAGCTGCCGTTAATAACCGGCAGCTATTTCCATCATGGTGCAAACGGCTAAGAATAATCCTTGTGATGAGCCGGAAAAATATCAGGCTGCCTTAAGGGAGGTTTTTTTTCGCGGGGGGAAAGCCTGGGCTGCCACGTTATTTGTTCACTGCCTGCCGGGAAATTTAGCTTAACGGTGCCAAAGCGGCGCAATAAAGTCCCACTAACGATAGGACTACCCGGTTTTATTGCCGGTGCGGATCAGGGTATGGCGATGGAACAGCGAATAATATTGTTTATTAAACGCCCGATCAGCGGTTTATTTGGATTTTTCGCTTATTCATTGACCGTTAAAACTCCGTTTACTGTTCCCGTAGTCTATCCTTCTGATATAAATGTTATGCGTCAACGGAAACAATAAACCTTGATAACCATAAAAACAGGTCCTCTCTGCTATGAAGCTTCGTAAGAAACAAGTAAAGCCTATCGGCTTGAAGGACGTAACCATCATTGATGATGCCAAGTTACGGAAAGCCATTACCGCGGCCTCTCTGGGTAACGCTATGGAGTGGTTCGATTTCGGGGTGTATGGGTTTGTGGCGTATGCCCTGGGCCAGGTCTTCTTCCCTGGTGCCGATCCTGGCGTACAGATGATCGCCGCGCTGGCGACCTTCTCTGTGCCCTTCCTGATCCGCCCGCTCGGCGGCATGTTCTTCGGGACGCTGGGTGACAAATATGGCCGGCAAAAAATCCTGTCGATCACCATCATCATTATGTCGGTCAGTACCTTCTGTATCGGCTTAATCCCTTCCTATGCCTCTATCGGCATCTGGGCGCCGATATTGCTGTTGCTGGCAAAAATGGCGCAGGGCTTCTCCGTCGGCGGCGAATACACCGGTGCCTCGATTTTTGTGGCGGAATACTCCCCTGACCGCCGCCGCGGCTTTATGGGCAGCTGGCTTGATTTCGGCTCGATTGCCGGGTTCGTGCTGGGCGCGGGTATCGTGGTGATCATCTCCGCCGTGATAGGCGAAGAGAGCTTCCTGGATTGGGGCTGGCGTCTGCCGTTCTTCCTGGCGCTGCCGCTGGGCATCATCGGCCTCTACCTGCGTAACGCACTGGAAGAGACCCCGGCATTCCAGCAACACGTGGACAAGCTCGAGCAAGGTGACCGCGAAGGGCTGCGTGACGGCCCGAAAGTCTCCTTCAAAGAGATTGCCACCCGCCATTGGCGCAGCCTGCTGGCCTGTATCGGTCTGGTGCTTTCCACCAACGTGACCTACTACATGCTGCTGACCTACATGCCGAGCTACCTGTCGCATAACCTGCATTATGCGGAAGATCACGGGGTGATGATTATTATCGCCGTGATGCTGGGGATGCTGTTTGTCCAGCCGGTCATGGGCCTGCTGAGCGACCGCTTTGGCCGCCGCCCGTTTGTGATTGGCGGGAGTATCGCGCTGCTGTTTCTGGCGGTACCGTGCTTCATGCTGATCAACAGCCATGCTACCGGCCTTATCTTCTGCGGCCTGCTGCTGCTGGCGGTGATCCTGAACGCCTTTACCGGTGTGATGGCCTCTTCCCTGCCGGCGATGTTCCCGACCCACATCCGTTACAGCGCGCTGGCCAGCGCCTTTAACATCTCCGTGCTGATCGCGGGCCTGACCCCAACCGCCGCCGCCTGGCTGGTGGAAACCACCGGTGACCTCTATATGCCGGGTTACTACCTGATGGTGGTGGCGATTGTCGGCCTGGCAACCGGGATCTTTATGAAAGAGACCGCCAACAAGCCGCTGCGCGGTGCCACTCCGGCCGCTTCTGACCTCAGTGAGGCAAAAGAGATCCTGCGTGAGCACCACGACAACATTGAGCACAAGATCGAAGACATCAATGCGCAGATTGCGGAACTGGAGGCGAAACGCGCCAACCTGATCCAGCAGCACCCGCGTATTAACGAATAACATCACCGCGTCATCCCCGGCCTGTGGCACACCCACAGGCCGTTTTTTTTCAGGCCCGCCAAAGCTGTACAACCGCCCTCACGCCGTCTAATTTTGTGTAATATTTAGACAATTTTCTTAACGAAATCTTTAAACACGCCGTTTCCCGCGATTTCTCTTTTGTTAAATAGTCTCCTATTCAATCGGTTAGCGCGACGCAGAAGAAAATGCGCCTTTCAACCGCCCGCCTGCGACTTTAAGAAATATCTTAATTGATGATTTCCCCTGCTCATTTTCTCTCATGGCCTTTAACCGGGTTCTATAACTTATACGTGTTGTGCGCCCGGCCAGCATGTCAACCCGGCCGGTTCGGCGCACGCTGACACAGTTCTGCCCCTCCCTCCGTTGCGGCCTCTGCCGTGGCTGGAGCTTTTATGTGAGCACCTCGTTTATATCAGCACCACAATGCGATTTTCAGGGATCCCCCATGAAAATCGACCACCCGAACATTGAGGATGGCGAATGTTTAAACATGTGAAATCACTTCAGTACACCGTCCGTGTCGCCGAGCCGAACCCCGGCCTTGCCAACCTGTTACTGGAACAGTTTGGCGGGCCGCAGGGCGAGCTGGCCGCGGCCTGCCGCTACTTTACCCAAGGGCTGGGCGACGATGACCCAGGGCGCAAAGATCTGCTGCTCGACATCGCAACCGAAGAGTTAAGCCACCTGGAGATCATCGGCACCATCGTTGCCATGCTGAACAAAGGCGCAAAAGGCGAGCTGGCCGAAGGCACCCAGAAGGAAGCCGACCTGTACCGCTCGTTGACCGGCAACGGCAATGACAGCCACATCACCAGCGTGCTGTATGGCGGCGGGCCACCGCTGATCAACTCTGCCGGCGTGCCCTGGACGGCGGCCTACATTGATACCATCGGCGAGCCAACAGCCGATCTCCGCTCCAATATTGCCGCCGAGGCCAGGGCTAAAATCGTCTACGAACGTCTGATCAATCTTACCGACGATGTCGGCGTACGGGATGCCCTCTCTTTCCTGATGACACGTGAAGTGGCGCACCAGCTTTCGTTTGAGAAAGCGCTGTACGCCATCCGCAACAACTTCCCGCCGGGCAAACTGCCGCCGGTGCCGGAGTTCGCCAACACCTACTACAACATGTCTGATGAAGGAGAAGTGCGCGGCAGCTGGAACTCGGACGAGAACTTCAACTACGTGGCCAACCCGCAACCGGCGGTGGATGGCGGCGACGGCCTGGCCGTGCTGACCATTCCGGAAGCGCAGAAAGTGGATTATGAAGTGATGGCGCAACGCACCCAGTCTGACCCGTCGGTGAACCCCACCACCGGTGCTGAGCTGGGCGCCACCTCGCCAACCGGTATCGCGCAGGACAAGGACGCCACCGATCCGAACCTACCGCCGGCCTGAGGCAGCAGATAAAAGAAACCGGGCACGCCTTGCGGTGTGCCCTTTTTGTTGGCGTTGGCCCGTGTTTTACTTCAGGGCAAAACGTGGGTCAAAGTAAAAAGGGGCTCGCTGAACGGTGTTAAGGGCGGCAGAGGCCGCCGGATGCCGGGGGTTAAAAAGCGCGTTCCATTCGCCGGTAATGGTACTGGGCACTTTTAATACCAGGCCATTATCCGTACTGCTCAGCCATCCATCGCCAATCTCTTTTGTTGAGGCGGGCGCCGGGTCGTCCTGCCATCCGTCAGGCAAGGCGGCCTTATCAAGCTCAGCAATCAGCGCTTCGGGGATGTCCAGCGACAACATGGAATAGTTGTGCGACAGATCGGCAATAGTAAGATGGACAAGCGATTCAAGCACACACAGCGCCCGGCTTGATCCCAGGTACACGCAGGCGTTGCCGACCGAATTCCAGCGCCCACCATAGGTACGGGCACCAAAGCCATCAAAGGCGTTACCGGCATAGGTGGTTTTAACCAACCGATAGAACGTCACGGTGGCCATCAGGTGATAACACTATGCTCAATCTGGCCGATCAGGTTAATCACCGCCTCTGCACCGACCACGGTTGAGGTCAGCTCTGACGGTTTTTTGCCCCCTAACCCTTTGGCAGGCGTATCAAGCCATTCAGCCGCACGGCGCATGTCACCATTAAACAGTTTTCCGGCGGCGGAGAGCACCCGGATCAGCATATAAATCCGCCCGCTCTGGTCAGCAGAAAACGTCTGCTCTGTGCTTTTTACCCGGCGGTTATAGGTGTTCCGGTCAATCCCCGCCAGGCGGCACAACCAGGCTTCATCGAATGATGAGAGCGACGCTGTCTGTTTTAACAGCGTTGCGCTCAGCCCATCCGTTATGCGGTTATGGGCTTCAGGCAGTGTTTCCGGCAGATTCAGTGAAAACAGCAATGATCGTTCAACCTGCTGTTTATGCGGTTTGTAGACATTGACAGACATACGCCGGCCCTCCCATGTTCATTTGATGCTTATTTTAGCTCACATGAACATGACCGGCAAGGCAGCATACCGGTGCCCCTGGCCACTAATGAGCTAAACCTGCCGTCGGCGTAAGGCTGGCGATAAAAAGAAAAGGGCACGCTGTAAGGCGTGCCCTTTTTGTTTACCCTCGCCCCTGGTTCCGCAGGGTATGGATCACGTGCAGCACTTTGCCGAAAATCTCCAGCTGGTTGGGGGCCGGGTAGAGCGGCGTGTAGGCCGGGTTCATCGGCTCCAGGCAGAGGCGCGGGGTCAGGCAGAGCCGTTTTACCGTGAACTCCCCTTCTACCGCCGCGATCACGATGTCCCCATGTACCGGGGTCTCTGCGCGATCCACCACCAGCAGGTCTCCGCTGTTGATCCCCGCCAGCAGCATCGAATCCCCCTCCGCGCGCACAAAATAGGTGGCGCTGGGGTGGCGGATGCAGTACTCGTTCAGATCAAGCGAACGCTCAATGTAATCCGCCGCCGGAGACGGCACCCCGGCACGGCAATAGTCAGCAAACAGCGGCAACGCCAGTACCGGTAATCCCTCATCCGGACAGGTGAACAGTTCAGTCACAATCACATCACTTCCCTCAATGATACTGTATGTATACCCAGTATAAGACAATTTATCTTCTTGAGAAGCGGCATTGATCCCTTTTCTTCAACGATTTATCAGCAAAGGCATAACATTTTTGCTTAGTGGTGTGCGGCCAACGCGGCGGCCAGCCCGGCGCGGCAGGCGTCACCATCAGCCTGGAAACGCGCTTTCTGCGCCGGTGTCAGGGCGCGGTAGGCGTCAATCACCCGGTTGGCCTCCTCCTCATCCAGCGCTTTATGGTCGAGCGCATACGATGCATTCCCTTTCTCAATCACCGTGCTGAATTGTGCAAGATAATAATCCGCCGGGTGGCCGGTTCCCTGCCGTTGGCTAATCACACACATCAGGGCAGAATAATAGGCGTCATTTTCTTTATGGGCTTTATCCGAGCGGGATTTCATCACACCGCCCCCAACGGCCAATATCAGCCCCACGGTCAGAATAGCGGTTACGCTTTTTTTCATGTTTTGTTTTTTTCACCAGAATAAAAGGCGATGGTAAAGCGGAAAAGGGGAAACCACCAGAGGAAATAAGCGGCCGGGAGAGGTAAGGTTTAATTAAGGGGGATCCGGGCACGAAAAGGGTATCAACGGACGGCAGTAGCAACGGATAACGGTATCAACGGACAACAGTATGAACGGGCGCCGCAGCGCCCGGAGGTGTCAGAGGGCGAAATCGTCCAGTGACTTGCCGGCATCCAGCGCCAGCTTGATCGGTTTTGGGGTACGGCCCTGGCCGGTCCAGGTTTTGGTTTCGCCGTTTTCATCCACAAACTGATATTTGGCCGGGCGCGGGGTGCGCGTCTTGCGGCCCGGTTTGCTCTCGGTCAGTACCAGCAGCTCGGCCGGGTCGATGCCGTCTTCCTGCATCAGGGACAGGTACTCTTTCAGTTTGGAGGCGTGTTCTTCTTGCTGCTGCTTTTGTGACGCTTCTTCCGCGCGGCGTTCTTCCACGATGGTCGTCAGCTTTTGCAGGATTTCCTCTAAGGTTGACAGATTAACCTCCCGTGCCTGGGTACGCAGGGTGCGGATATTGTTCAACGCCTTCAGAAAACCATTCATAATAAATCCTTCCACATTATTGCTTTATATTTATGCATGTCTTAAAAAACCGGGATAGTATAATATCTTCCCGCAGAATAATACCCACGGGCCGAAAATCGGCGACAACAGATGAATTATTACCCGATTCCGGGCGGATATAGTCCGCGCGCGGAAAAGGGTTTATTCCCCCGGCAAGAAAGCCGCGGCGGAAATAGCAGGCCGTTACTGCGTCAGGCGTGGTGAAATATCCCGGCCATATCGGCGGATATATCCGCCGCCCTACAACAGCAGCGCCAGCTCCATTGCCGTACGTTGTAACTGCGGTAATACCTTCTCGCGCAGGGTCTGTGCCGACACCTGTGACGCATTAACCCCAACGTTCATCGCCGCCACCACGCCCCCTTTGCGCGAATGCATCGGCACGGCAATTGAGCGCAACCCAAGCTCAAGCTGCTGATCGTTAATCGCGTAGCCCTGCCGCCGCACCCTGGCCAGTTGCTCCCGCAGTTGTTCCGCATTGCGCACCGTGTGCGGCGTCAGCGGTTCAAAGGTCACGCGCGAGAGGTAGGCGTCCAGTTCCGCCTCGTCCAGCGCACTTAATAACACCAGCCCCATCGACGTGGCATAGGCCGGTAAACGGCTGCCGCGCCCGAGATCAATCGTCATGATGCGTTTCACCGTGGCGCGGGCGATGTAGAGAATATTGTCCCCGTCCAGTGTGGCAACCGAACAGGACTCATTGAGCTGTTTACTCAGGAACTCCAGCGAGTTTTGCGCCGCTTTCGCCAGTTCTGAACTGGAAAGATAGGCATGGCCGATGGTCAGCACCCTGGGCAGCAGCACATAGTGCCGCCCGTCCGGGCAGTGCACAAAACCGAGCGCGCGCAGCGTGTAGAGGCAACGCCGCACCGCCGCGCGTGGGATGCCGGTGCTCTGGCTGATTTGCGACACTGACAGCCGGTGGTGCAACGGGGTAAATGCCTGCAACACCTCCAGCCCGCGCGCCAGCGACGCCATAAAATTGGGGTCGCCTTTGTAGGTGGCGTCCGTCAACGCGCCAATCTCATCAAGACGTTGTAATTCACTGTTGCTGTCCATGAGCCTCCTTCTTCGCTGCCGATTCTGTACCTCACCCTGTTGCGCCGCGGCAAGCCTGCACCCGCGCTTTTCTCTGGGTAGATCACAATTTTAACACCTCAATAACAATATGGCCGATAATCGCACAATGTTTTGATATTCGGTCTTGCAGCGGCCGGGTGGGCAGGCATAGGGTGAAAAAAGAGCAGCCGACAAGGCAGACACAGGACAGGAGAGCCGATGATTGATAAAAGCGTCCCCTCCACCGACGACGCGGTGGCGGATATCCCCGATGGGGCAACCCTGATGATTGGCGGGTTTGGGCAGGCCGGGCAGCCGTTCGCCCTGCTGGAAGCGTTGATCCGCCGCCGCCCGCGTGACCTTACGCTTATCAGCAACAATGCCGGGAACGGTGACACCGGGCTGGCGGCGCTGCTGAAAGCGGGCTGCGTGCGCAAGGTGATCTGCTCCTTCCCGCGCCAGTCCGATTCCTGGGTATTTGATGACCTCTACCGCCGCGGCGAACTGGAACTGGAACTGGTGCCGCAGGGCAACCTGGCGGCGCGCATCCAGGCAGGCGGCGCCGGGCTGGGCGGGATTTTCACCCCGACCGGCTACGGCACCCAACTGGCCGAAGGCAAAGAGACGCGCGAGATCGACGGCCGCCACTATGTGTTTGAACGGCCGCTGAAAGCCGATTACGCGTTGATCCGCGCCCATCTGGGTGACCGCTGGGGCAACCTGGTGTATGACAAAACCGGGCGCAACTTCGGGCCGATCATGGCGATGGCTGCCACCTGCACCCTGGCCGAGGTCAACCGGCTGGTGCCGCTGGGCGGGCTTGACCCGGAACAGGTGATCACCCCCGGCATTTTTGTCCAGCGTCTGGTGGCGACTGCCCCGGCTGACCGCCTTTCCGCCTGAGGAGCCGATGATGGATCCCGTGAACTATGAACAAAAACTGACGCACGAACAGCTGGCACGCCGGATCGCCCAGGACATCCCGGAAGGGGCGTATGTCAACCTGGGCATCGGGATGCCGACGCAGATCGCCAATTATCTGCCGCACGATAAAGAGATCTTCCTGCAAAGTGAGAACGGCATCCTCGGCATGGGGCCTGCCCCTGCGGAGGGCGAGGAAGACCCGGAGCTGATCAACGCCGGGAAACAGTACGTGACGCTGCTGACCGGCGGCTGCTATTTCCACCACGGTGACTCCTTCGCCATGATGCGCGGCGGCCACCTCGACATCTGCGTGCTGGGCGTTTATCAGGTGTCGGCACGCGGTGACCTGGCAAACTGGAGCACCGGCAAGCCGGGCGCGATCCCGGCAGTGGGCGGAGCGATGGATCTGGCGATCGGCGCGCGGCAGGTGTTCGCAATGACCGAGCACCTCACCCGCCACGGCGAGTGCAAAATTGTGGAGCACTGCACCTACCCGCTGACCGGCATCGGCTGCGTGAGCCGTATCTACAGCGATCTGGCGGTGATGGATGTCACGCCCGACGGGCTGGTGGTGACGGAGATTTTCGGCGGCCTGACGCCGGAACAGTTACAGGAGGTGACCCCGGTCCGCCTCATTTTCAACCTGACGCAAACCGAGGCCGCCGATGAACGCCGCTTATCTGTGTGATGGAGTCCGTACCCCCTTTGGCCGCCTGAATGGCGGGCTGGCCGCGGTGCGCGCTGACGATCTGGCCGCGCTGCCGATCCAGGCGCTGATGCAGCGCAACCCGCAGGTGGACTGGGGCCAGCTGGACGATGTGCTGCTGGGCTGCGCCAACCAGGCGGGCGAAGACAACCGCAACGTGGCGCGCATGGCGCTGCTGTTGGCCGGGCTGCCGGTGTCGGTGCCGGGCTGCACGGTCAACCGGCTGTGCGGTTCCAGCCTGGATGCGGTGGCGATGGCCGCCCGCGCGATCAAAACCGGCGAGGGCGACCTGCTGCTGGCCGGCGGCGTGGAGAGCATGTCGCGCGCGCCGTTTGTGATGGGCAAGGCGGAGAGCGCCTTCAGCCGCACCATGCAACTGGAAGACACCACCATGGGCTGGCGCTTCATCAACCCGAAAATGCAGGCGCTGTATGGCGTGGAAACCATGCCGCAAACCGCTGAAAACGTCGCGGCGCGCTTTGGCATCAGCCGGGAAGATCAGGACGCCTTTGCCCTGCGCAGCCAGCAGCGCACCGCCGCCGCCCAGGAGAGCGGGATATTTGCCCGCCAGTTGATGCCGGTGACGATCCCGCAAAAACGGGGCGAACCGCTGCGCGTTGAACGGGATGAACACCCGCGCGCCACCTCCCTGGAGGCGCTGGCAAAGCTGAAACCGGTCGTCAACGGCCAGGGTACTGTGACGGCGGGCAACGCCTCCGGCCTGAATGACGGTGCCTGCGCCCTGCTGCTGGCCAGCGAGCGCGGCGCACAACGCAACGGCCTGACGCCGCTGGCGCGGGTTGTCGCCAGCGCGGTTATCGGGCTGGAACCGGCGTTTATGGGCGTCGGCCCAATCTCCGCCGTGCGCAAAGTGTTGCAGAATACCGGGCTGAGCCTTGACCAGATGGACGTGATTGAGCTGAACGAAGCCTTTGCCGCGCAGGCGCTGGCCGTGACCCGTGAACTGGGGCTGCCGGATGATGCGCCGCACGTTAACCCGCACGGCGGCGCGATCGCGCTCGGCCACCCGCTCGGTGCCTCCGGCGGGCGGCTGGCGATGGCCGCGGCCTATGAACTGCAACGCACCGGCGGCCGTTACGCCCTGTGCACCATGTGCATCGGCGTCGGCCAGGGTATCGCGCTGATCCTGGAACGGGCCTGAGGAGAGATGATGGAGATTGATTACCGCCTCGACGGGCCGGAGCAGGCCCCACTGCTGGTGCTCGCCAACTCGCTCGGCACCACTTATACGATGTGGCAGCCGCAGATGGCGGCGCTGACCGCCCATTTCCGGGTGCTGCGCTATAACCCGCGCGGCCACGGCACTACCCCGCTGCCCGCTGAACCGCTGACGCTGGCGCAACTGGGTGAAGATGTGATTACCCTGCTGAATCACGTCGGTGCAGAGCAGGCGTATTTCTGCGGCATCTCGATGGGCGGGCTGACCGGGCTGTGGCTCAACCGCTATGCGCCGTCACGCTTCCACGCCTTTGTTGTCGCGAACACGGCCGCCCGCATCGGCAGCCGCGAAGGCTGGCTGGAACGGGCGCGGCTGGTACGCGCAGAGGGGCTGAAGCCGGTGGCGGAGGCCTCCCCCGCCCGCTGGTTCAATGAGGACTTTATCCGCCGCCATCCGGAACAGGTCAATGCCCTGGCCGCTGCGCTGGCGGCCGCCGATGCAGAGGGCTACGCCGCCTGCTGTGAGGCGCTGGCCGGGGCGGACCTCCGCAGCGCACTGCCCGCCATGCCGCGCCCGATGCGGGTGCTGGCCGGGCAGGATGACCTGGTCACCACCGTGCAGGATGCGGGGGAGATTCTCCGCCACGCGCCGGATGCTGAACTGCATATTCTGCCCGCCTCGCACCTCAGCAATATCGAAGTGCCGGACGCCTTCACCGCCCAATTGCTGCATTTTTTAGAACGACAAGGAGCCGCCGATGAGCATTCAGATCGCACGCATTGAGAGCTGGCTGGTGGATATTCCCACCATCCGTCCGCATAAACTCTCGATGGCCACCATGGGCTGCCAGACCCTGACCATCGTCAAAATGACCGACAGCGACGGCGCAGTCGGCTGGGGCGAGGCGACCACCATCGGCGGCCTGAGCTACGGCCCGGAAAGCCCGGAGGGCATCAAATCCGCCATTGACACTTACCTCGCCCCGGCGGTGTGCGGCAAACGTTTTGACGGCCCGGCATCACTGGCAGCGGCGATGAACCTGCCGGTGAAGGGCAACACGTTTGCCAAATCGGCGCTGGAAACCGCCCTGCTCGACCTTCAGGGCAAACGCCTCGGCGTGCCGGTCAGCACCCTGCTGGGCGGCGCGATCACGCCTTCCCTGCCGGTGTTGTGGACACTCGCCAGCGGCGATACCGGGCGCGATATCGACGAGGGAAAACGGCTGCTGGCAGAGGGCCGCCATCAGGCCTTTAAGCTGAAAATCGGCGCGAAAACGCTGGCGGAAGACCTGCGCCATACCCAGGCAATCAAAGAGGGGCTGGGCGACGGCGTCAGCATCCGGGTGGATGTGAATCAGGCGTGGGACGCCGTCACCGCCGTGCGCGGCATGGCGGCGTTGCAGGAAATCGGCATCGACCTGGTGGAGCAGCCGGTAGCATTGTGGGACCGTGCCGCGCTGGTCAGCCTCAGCCAACGTTTTGTGCTGCCGGTGCTGGCAGACGAAGCGGTAGCCGACGCCCACGACGGTTACGCGCTGGCGGCGGCCGGGTTTACCGGGGCCTATGCACTGAAAATTGCCAAAGCAGGCGGCCCGGCGCAGGCGCTGAAGCTGGCCCATGTGGCGCAGGCAGCGGGCATCGCGCTGTATGGCGGCACCATGCTGGAGGGTACGCTCGGCACCGTGGCCTCGCTGCACGCCTGGTCAACCCTGCCGCTCAGCTGGGGCACGGAGATGTTTGGCCCGCTGTTACTGAAAGACGATATTATTGCCAACCCCCCGGTTTTCCGTGATGGCCGGGTTACCCTGCCGCAAGGCCCAGGGTTGGGCATCACGCTGGATGAAGATAAATTCCGCTTCTACCAACGCAAATAGATCTTACACAGGAGTCACCGGATGTTATTTAAAGTTGAGATGACCGTGAATATTCCGCTGGATATGCCGAAAGATGTGGCAGATAAAATAAAAGCGGACGAGAAAGCCTATGCCCAGAAATTACAGGAGCAGGGCAAATGGCGGCATGTCTGGCGGGTGGCAGGCAGTTATGCCAACGTCAGTATTTTCGACGTGGAGAGCAATGAAGAATTGCATAACCTGTTGAACGGGTTGCCGCTTTACCCGTACATGACCATCAGCGTGGCACCGTTATGCCGCCACCCTTCCAGTATTCATAGCGACGACCGTTAATTAAAAAAGGCTATACCGGGCGGTGTATTCACGCCGCCCTGCCGCTGTCTACCCTGACCTACCCTACACTGCAATGAGGGCGATAACATGACAACTAAATTCAGCCAGCATGAAGACGTAAAAAAATTAATTGAGATCAGCAGCGGGCTTAATAGTGAAGGCGGCGATCTTCGCTTTAAAAAAATAATGCACCGGCTGGTGGGCGATATTTGTAACCTGATTGATGAATTTGATATTACGCCGGAGGAGTTCTGGCAGGCGGCCAATTACCTGCACACCCTGGGCGGGCGGCAGGAGGCGGCGCTGCTGGCAGCAGGCCTGGGGCTGGAGCACTACCTTGACCTGCGTGAAGATGCGCGCGAGGCCGAGGCGGGCTTTGGCGGCGGCACCCCCCGCACCATTGAGGGGCCGTTGTATGTGGCGAATGCCCCGTTAAGTGACGGCTATGCACGCATGGATGACGGCCGGGATCAGGGCCGGGTGATGTGGCTGCATGGCCAGGTGAAAGACACCGACGGCGAACCGCTGCCGGGGGCGATTGTTGACATCTGGCACGCCAATACGCTCGGCAATTACTCGTTCTTTGATAAATCACAGAGCGAATACAACCTGCGCCGCCGTGTGAAAACCGATGCCGACGGCCGTTACGCCGTGCGCAGCATTGTGCCGTCCGGCTACGGCTGCCCGCCGGACGGCCCAACGCAGGCGCTGCTGGACCGCCTCGGCCGCCACGGCAACCGCCCGGCGCATATCCACTTCTTTATCTCTGCGCCCGGCCACAAGCACCTTACCACCCAGATCAACCTCAACGGTGACCAGTACCTGTGGGACGATTTCGCGTTCGCTACCCGTGATGAACTGATTGCTGAACCGGTGGAGATCACTGACCCGCAACTCAGCGCCCGGCGCGACCTGCCGCACCCGCACACCGAGATTGAATTTGATTTCGTGCTGGCCCCGGCCACCCAGCCGCTGGAGGAGCAGCGCATCAACCGCCTGCGTGCCTTGCAGGAATAAAGCAGGAAGGAAAACACGGGCAGCGCGCCTGCCCGTGAACAAAGGGAATCAGTGGGTATGAACCGGCGCAGAATGGGGATTTTCCAGTTTTACAGACAGGGTGCGCCCATCGGAAATCTCCAGGCTGACGGCATTGGTGCGGCTGGCGGCCAACAGGTTAAACGTCAGCAGCATCACGACCGCCACCTGCTCCTCGGCCCCCAGTTTGCTGCTGATCAGCACCTGTTCAAGCCGGTCTAAAATATTGTCTCTTTCTTCATTCTTCATAACCCGTCACTCCGGAAACACAACCATGTGTCATCAGACGGCACGTGTGCAGGGTGCCCGGCCGCCTGTGGCGCTTACCTGCTGAATCAGGCGCGGAGAGTATACAAATTTAGCCACACAAACCAAAAGGCTATTCGCCATAATGGGAAACGTGCCGCATAAAATCAGCCGGGGCAGGAATAGCTGCAATAACAGGCACAAGCGTAATCATCAACTATTCTTATCTATGGTGGCACCCGTCGCGGATAATCTGATGAGGGGTGCTGACGTTGCGCCTTGCGGGCCGGAGCTTGCCCCAGAGTGGCGCGAGACGACAGGGAGGAGCTGATGACCCTTTATGTATGTTCCACGTGCGGCACCGCTTACCCGCCGGTCGCAGCCGCACCGGCACACTGCGCAATCTGCGATGATGAACGCCAGTGGGTACCGCCTGATGGGCAAAAGTGGACCACCGCCGAGCACATTGACCAACACTACACCCACGCCTGGCAGTTGCACGAGCCGGGCCTGTTCAGCCTGCACCCGACGCCTGAGCTGGGCATCGGCCAGCGGGCTTTTTTACTGCAAACCCCGCACGGCAATATCTTATGGGACTGCACCGCCCTGCTGGATGACGCCACCAAAGCGCTGGTGCAGAGCCTCGGCGGGCTGGCGCATATTGCCGTGTCCCACCCGCATTACTACACCCGGATGCAGGACTGGAGCGCAGCGTTCGGCAATGTGCCGGTTCACCTGCACGCCGCCGACCGTGCGTGGGTGGTGCGCCCTTCCCCGGCGATCCATTTCTGGAAGGGGGAAGCCCTGGATCTGCTGCCCGGTGTGCAGCTCGCCTGCCTCGGCGGGCACTTCCCCGGTGCCACGGTGTTGCACTGGAACGGCACCCACGATCGCACCGGTGTGGTGCTGGTGGGCGACACGCTGCAAATCTCCCCGGACAACGCCCACGTCTCCTTTATGCGCAGTTACCCCAATCTGTTGCCGCTGGGCGCAAGCGATGTGCGCCATATCGGCAGCCGGTTGGATACGCTCTCCTTTAACCGGTTGTACGGGGCATTTCCCGGCCAGCAAATCCTGCATGACGGCAAGCGCGTCGTGGCACAGGCGGTAAAACGCTATATCGATCTGCTGAGTTAGCGGGAAAAACGGGCCGGACAGCGGATGTCCGGCCGGCAGGTTACGGCGCGGTTGAGACGGCCTGCGGGGCAAAGGCCGCGGGCTGGCGGCTCAGGAACCGGGCGCGCCAGGGTTTCAGCACCCAGAGCGCCAGGGCCGCGGTGATGAAATCCAGGGTAATCGCGCTGCCGAACACCAGCCCCCAGCCACCGCTGTGCTGATAGAGCATCGCCGCCAGCGGCCCGCCGAAGATGGAGCCCACCCCTTGCGACATATAGAGCCAGCCATAGTTGCTGGTGGCGTGTTGCGCCCCGAAGGTGTCCGTCAGCGTGGACGGGAACAGCGAGAAGATTTCGCCCCAGCCAAAGAACACCAGCCCGGAGAGCAGCACAAACAGCACCGGATCGCTGCGGCACATCAGCCAGAGCGTCATCGCCACCCCTTCCAGCGCAAAGGCCCAGAACATCATCTTTTCACGCCCGATGCGGTCAGAGATAAAGCCGCACAGGGGGCGGGTCAGGCCGTTGGTGAAGCGGTCGATGGTCATCGCCAGCGGCAGCGCCGCCAGGCCAAACACCGTCACGCCGGTCATGCCGAAATCGTGGGCGAAGATCGCCATCTGCGAGGTGACCATCAGGCCGGAGGTGGACATCATGGTCATCATCAAAAACATCAGCCAGAACAGCGGCTGGCGCAGCATTTCACCGGGGCGGAACTGCCGCTGGGCAGGCGCGCCCGCCGTGGCGTCATGATGCGCCAGCACGGCCGACGGCGGCACCCGCAGCCCCTGCGCCGCGACAAACCCAATGGCGGCAAAGATCAGCCCGAACAGCCACAGGGTGTGGCTCAGGCCATACGCCGCCAGCGATGCGGAGATCGGGAATGTGGTGACAATCGCGCCCATGCCGTAGCCCGCCGCCACCATCCCGGCGGCAAAGCCGCGCTGCGCCGGGAACCAGCGCACCATCAGCCCCACCACGCCCACATAAACAATGCCGGTACCGAGGCCGCCCATACCGCCATACACCAGATAGAGCATCGGCAGGCTGGCGACCTGTGAGGTCAGCACCCAACTGAATCCCGCCAGCAGCGTGCCGAGCGAGATAAGCAACCGTGGGCCAAAGCGGTCAATCAATTTGCCCTGAAACGGTGAGAAGAAGGTCTGAAGGATAATCAGCAGGGAAAAGGTCACCTGAAGTTCTGCCAGCGGCACGTCCAATGACGCGGCCAGCGGCTTGGTCAGTAACGTCCAGACATATTGCGGGCTGGAGATTGCCGCCATACAGATCAAACCGAGCACCAGTTGCTGCCATTTGGTGCGTGCCGTAAAACCCAGCGGGAGAGTGTGTGCCGTCATACTTATCGTTCCTTTCATTCCGCCGCCGGGCGCGGGGATCGCGCCGGCCGCCAACAGGGATAAGCAGGTAATGCAGGATGTGTGCCAGGGGAAAGGGTAACCGTATGGCGCAAAAAGGGGCATTCGCCCCTTTCGCCTTCAGCGTGACAGCGTGGCCAGGCTGGTATCGAGTGCGCTGACCAGCCAGTCGATGTCGCTGGCCTGGAACGCCAGCGGCGGGCGCAGTTTCAGCACGTTGCCATACGGCCCGGCAACCGAGGTCAGTACCCGCTGTTCGCGCAGCCGTTCAGTCACGTCCAGTGCCAGCGCTTTGTCCGGGGTTTTCGCCGCCCGGTCGCTGACCAGTTCGAAACCGATAAACAACCCGGCCCCACGCACATCGCCCACGCACTCATACTTCGCGGCCAGCCCCTGAAGCTCACGTAACAGCTGTTGCCCCACGGCCAGGCTGTGTTGCTGCAATTGCTCGTCTTTAATCACCTGCAACACCGCCTGCGCGGCGGCCATCGCCACCGGGTTACCGCCAAAGGTGTTGAAATAAGGGATGGTGTCACTGAAGGCAGCCAGCACCTCGCTTTTTGCCAGCATGGCGGAAACCGGGATGCCGTTGCCCATCGGCTTGCCGGTGGTGACGATGTCCGGCACGATGCCGTGGCGCGCAAAGCCCCAGAACGCCTCACCGGTGCGGCCAAAGCCGGGCTGCACCTCATCCGCGATATAGATCCCGCCATTTTTATGCACCACGTCGATAACCGGTTGCAGGAACCCGGCCGGGTCCGGCAACACGCCGTCTGAGGAGAAGATCGAATCCGCCAGGAAACCGGCGAATGTAATGCCGTGCGCGGCCATGTCATCAATCTGTTGCTGGATCTGGCCGGCAAACCAGGCACCGAGATCAGGGTCAGTGACCCGGTAGCGGTCCGGCGGCGGCACCAGCCGGGTGGTGGCCGCCAGCGGCTGGCCGCTGCCGAGCGCCGGGGAGACGCCGGAGGTCAGTTCGCTGGTGCCGTGGTATGCCTCCTGCGTGACAATGATGCCGGTGCCGCCGCTGTACGCCTTCGCCACGCGGATCGCCAGATCGTTGGCTTCCGAGCCGGTGCACATATACATGGCGCGGTCGAGGGCGGCGGGCAGCGTCGCCAGCAGATCTTCTGAATAGTCGAGGATGCGCTGGTGCAGGTAACGGGTGTGGGTATTCAGTTGCTGCATCTGTGCCGTTACCGCCTCCACCACGGCCGGGTGGCAATGGCCGATGCTGGCGACGTTATTGTAGACATCCAGGTATTTGTCCCCGGCGGCGTCCCACAGGTACTGGCCGCGGCCTTTCACCAGATGCACCGGTTTGCGGTAGAACAAGCGGTAAGATTCCCCCAGCACCCGGCTGCGCTGGTCGGTCAGGCGGCGCGTGTCGCTGTCCAGCTGGCCGGCATGTTCCGCGCGGAAGCTGTTGGTGTCCATGATGGTTGAGCGTGTAGCCATAATGATCCCTTGTTTGCTGGGCGCGGGCGACCCCCGCGCATAATGGTTAATCCTGGGTCAGCATGCTGTCTTTTGGTGCGGCGGCGCGCTGGGCATGGGTCAGGCGGAAGTAGCCGTAACCCAGCAGCATCAGCCCGATAAACAGGCTGCCCACCTCCGGGTTAAACCAGAACATCGCGGCCAGGCAAACCAGCGCCAGCCCAAGCGCGATGCCCGGCACCAGCGGGTAACCCGGCGCGCGGAACGGGCGGCGCAGCCCCGGCTCGGTACGGCGCAGGCGGAACAGGCTCAGCATACTCATGATGTACATCACCAGCGCGCCGAACACCGAGAGCGTAATCATCGCCGCGGTCAGGCTCATGCCCTGCAAGTTCACCCGGCCATCCGCCAGGATCGCCATAATCCCGATCGCCCCGCCCGCCAGGATTGCCCGGTGGGGGGTGGAAAAGCGTGACAGTTTGGCCAGAGACGGCGGCAGGAACCCGGCGCGCGCCAGCGCAAACCCCTGCCGCGAGTAACCGAGGATGATGCCGTGGAAACTCGCCACCAGCCCAAACAACCCGATCCAGACCAGCATATGCAGCCAGCGTGAGTCATCCCCCACCACCCGTTTCATCGCCTGCGGCAGCGGGTCATTGATGTTGGCGAAGCTGCGCCAGTCGCCCACGCCACCGGCCATCAGCATCACGCCAATCGCCAGCACCACCAGCGTCAGAATGCCGCCGATATAGGCGCGCGGAATGGTGCGCACCGGGTCTTTGGCCTCTTCCGCCGCCATTGCCGTGCCTTCAATCGCCAGAAAGAACCAGATGGCAAACGGGATGGCGGCAAAAATACCGGAGAGCGTCTGGAGCGAGAAGTGATCGGCCCCCGCCCAGCCCTGGGCGGCAAAGTTCGCCACGCTGAACCCCGGCGACACCACGCCCATAAACACCAGCAGTTCCACCACTGCCAGCACCGTCACCAGCAGCTCAAACATCGCCGCCAGATGCGCACCGAGAATATTCAGCGTCATAAACACCAGATAGGCACCGATCGCCGCATAACGCGGATCCAGCGCCGGGAACTGCACATTCAGGTAAGCCCCGATCGCCATCGCAATCGCCGGTGGGGCGAAGACAAACTCAATCAGTGTGGCCATCCCGGCCAGAAAACCGCCGGTTTCACCCCAGGCCCGGCGGCTGTAGGCAAACGGCCCGCCGGCATGGGGGATCGCGGTGGTAAGCTCGGTAAAGCTGAAGATAAAGCAGCTGTACATGGCCGCCACCCCGAGCGTGGTGACCAGAAACCCCAGCGTCCCGGCCACGCCCCAGCCATAGCTCCAGCCGAAATATTCGCCGGAGATCACCAGCCCGACAGCAATACTCCACAAATGCCAACTGCCCAAAGAGGGTTTTAACTGACTCATTGCGTTACTCCGGTCGAGGTCAAAAGAGTGATCCCGATAATGCACGCCTTGTGCGCGGCTGACTTGACCGCAGCCGGTCAGCCGCTGTGCGCTGAAGTCAACTTTGCCCTTTGCGCCGCGCCCGCGTGTTCTGCGGTCAACTTCCTGCCCTGTGCGGTCAGGTAACGCCCTGCGTCCCGCCGCATCCTAACGCCATCAACCGCTCAGGCCGTATGCACCAATGACAGGGGACGCCACCATGACCACCATCGCCAAACAGTACGACACGCTGGACAACGCCGCCCTCGGCCGCCTCGCCGCCCAGGCGCTGGCCACCTGCCCCCAGGTTACCGCGCCGCAGATAGCGCTGTTCTGCCGCTCAGAGAATGCCACCTTTCAGATTACCGATGCCCGGCAGCGGCGTTATGCGCTGCGCATCCACCGGCCCGATTACCACCAGCAGGCGGAGATCCAGAGCGAGTTGCTGTGGCTGGACGCACTGCGTGATGCGGGCATTGAGGTGCCGGCGGCGCACACCAACCGTGACGGGCAGCAGGTGATCCCGCTGCGCACGGACACCGGCGACACCCGCTATGCGGTGCTGTTTGACTGGATCGCCGGGGAGGTGCTGCAAGATGACCTCAACCGGGTGGCGCGGGAGGATTTTATTGAGCTGGGGCGTACCACCGCCCGCCTGCACCAGCACAGCCGGGGCTGGCAGCGCCCGGCACATTTCCGCCGCCTGCGCTGGGATCACGCCACCATGACTGGCCCGGACGGCCACTGGGGTGACTGGCGCAGCGCGCCGGGGCTGAGCAACGCGGATATCCCGCTGGTGGAGGAGACGCTGCATCAGGTCAGTGCCGCCATGCAGGCGTTTGGCCAGGGGCCGGACCGCTTCGGGCTGATCCATGCCGATTTGCGCCTGACCAACCTGATGCGCCATCAGCAGCAGACGCGGGTCATCGATTTTGATGATTGCGGGTTTGGCTGGTACCTGCACGATCTGGCGGCAGCCATCAGCTTTGTTGAGCACCATCCTGATGCCCCGGCATGGGTCGCGGGCTGGCTGGAAGGGTATCAGCATACCTGCCCGCTCACCCCGGCTGAGGTGGCGGTCATCCCGTCGATGCTGATCCAGCGCCGGATTCAGTTGCTGGCCTGGGTGGGTTCCCATGCGGACACCGGGCAGGCGCGCTCGCTAGGGCCGCACTGGGCACAGGAGAGCATCAGGCTTTGCCGCCGTTACCTTGAACAGCGCGGGCTGCCGGTGGGTGCAGGCTGAATCGCCCTCTGGCAGGCATGGGCGATGGCACAGCTTTTGCTTTACTCCTGAGGTGCCCGTTTATCAGGAGAACGCGATGATCACTGCCCAGACCTTGCCCCACCCTGCTGTGCTCCCGGCGCTGACCCAACCGGCGATCTCCGGCCATCAGGGCATTCTGGCCGCAGCGGCCTGCGGGCTGGAAGCGTTTATCGCCCAGCAGGGCGGCGACCCGGAGCGCATCCTCGGCATGTGCCGGATCTCCCCGGCCCTGCTGACCCAGCCCACCCAAAGCCTGACGCTGCCCGGTTACTGCCGGGTGCTGGAGGAGGCGGCGCGCCAGACCGGTGCGGATAATTTCGGCCTGCACTACGGCCTGCAATTCAAACCCCAGCAGCTCGGCCTGATTGGCTATGTCGGTCTCTGTTCTGCCACCGCAGAACAGGCGCTGCGCAACCTGGTGTTTGCTTTCCCGTGGCACCAGCACGCCACCCTGACCCGGCTGGTGGACCTGCCGCACTGCCTGCGTTTCGATTACCAGATCCGCCACGGCGCGATTATCTCCCAGCGGCAGGATGCTGAGCTGACGCTCGGCATGGTGATCAACCTGCTGCGCCATGCGCTGGGGCCGCAGTGGGCCCCGAAAGAGGTGCATTTTGAACACCCCCGGCCGGAACAGTGGCACGAGCACTGCAAATATTATGATGCGCCGGTCTATTTCGACCAGCCGTTCAACTCGCTGCTTATCCCGCGCCATGAGCTGCAACGCCCGATGCCGGAGAGTGACCCGATCCTGCTGATGGTGATGCAGGACGCGATGCGCCGCCTGAACCAGAGCAGCCAGCCGTTATCCGTGCTAGACCAGGCGCGCGCTGCCATCCGCCAGCAGTTGCCGCAGGGTGAGCCGGTGATGGAGCAGGTCGCCGGGCTGCTCGGCATGTCGGGCGCGTCGCTGCAACGGCGGCTCAGTGACGAACAGCTCACGTTCAGCCGGGTGGTGGACAGGGTGCGGCAGGAGATGGCGACGCACTATCTGGCGCAGCGCCATTTGCCGATTTCGGATATGGCTTTCCTGCTGGGGTACTCTGAAGTCAGTGCCTTTTCCCGCGCCTTCCGCCGTTGGTTCGGCATCAGCCCACGTGCCTGGCGACAGCAACAAGACCGCCCCTGACATGCTGGGCGGTTCCTGCCGCCCGCCGCTTTTTTTACCGCCAACCGCGTATTCTCTCCTCTTTCCTGAGGTAAACCCCTACACCTGCTACACTTTTATGCACACATGGCAGAAGAAAACGGGGCGTGAACCCGCCCCCGACAGAGCATAAGAGGATACGCGCTATGGATTTTTTAGGGTGGACAGCCGCAACCGGTGGGTTGTTGCTGATGATGTCGCTGGCATCGGGGTGGATTAGCCGCAGCCCGGTCAGCACTTTTGGGCTGTATCTGGCCGCCGGGATTTTATGCGGCCCCTGGGCGCTGAACCTGTTACAGGTAGACGTGGTTGACCACTCAGTGCTGGTCGGCCGGGTCACGGAAATTGCGATGGCGGCCTCGCTGTTTATCACCGGGTTGAAACTGCGCCTGCCGTTTAGAACCCGCAGCTGGCGGATGGGCGCCCGGCTGGCGTTCCCGGCGATGTTGCTTACGGTCGGCGGGGTGACGGCGGCCGCGCACTATATGCTGGGCTTTGACTGGCCGCTGGCGCTGGCGTTCGGGGCGATTGTCGCGCCGACTGACCCGGTGCTGGCGAGCCTGATTTCAGTCAACGATGCCAGTGACAATGATGATTTGCGGGTCGCGCTCTCCAGCGAGGCCGGGATGAACGACGGCTCGGCGCTGCCGATCCTGATCCTGGCGATGATGCTGATCGGCTCACAGGGCAGCCTGAGCGGCGAAGAGTGGCGGCACTGGGCGCTGGTGGATGTGGTCTGGGCGTTGCTGGGCGGGCTGGGCATCGGGTTTGTGATGGGGCGGCTGGTTGGCCTGCTGGCGACCCTGTTGCGCAGCAAGCAGCATGACGTGGCCCCCAATGACTTTCTGGCGCTGGCGCTGATCGCCCTGAGTTATGCGGCGGCGCAAAGCCTGGAGGCCTCCGGCTTTCTGGCGGCGTTTGCCGCGGGCGTCGGGCTGCGCCGGGCAGAGATGAAAGTGATTAACCGCCACCCGCCGGAGGAGATCAGCGAGCATGAGAATTACCCGCCCGCCGAGGAGCTGGTTAACCCTAACCAGCGCCACACCATCGATACCGTCGGCCCCGCGCATTCGGTGGGCCTGGTGGTGGGCGATGCGCTGGCGTTCGGTGACATCATGGAGCGGATTTTTGCCGCTGCGATCGTCATCGTCCTGGGTATCACCCTCGCCCAGCACTGGGATTTCCAGGGGCTGTTGATGGCGGCGGTGCTGTTTCTGGTCATTCGCCCGGTGTCGGTGTGGATAGTGAGCATCGGCACCGGCATTCCGTCCCTGCGGCGCTGGCTGCTTGGCTGGCTGGGCATCCGCGGCATCGGCAGTATCAACTACATTGCCTACGCCTATACACACGGGCTGGGCAACGGGCCGGACGCCACGCGCATGGTGGACATCGCCTTTACGGTGATTGCCGCCAGCGTGATTGTGCACGGCATCACCGTCACGCCGCTGCTTAACCTGCGGCAGGCGCGCAAGGCAGCAAAAGAGGAACGCCGCCGCCAGGAGCAGGAACAGCGCGAAGCGGGTGAAGAAAAGACGCAGGAAGAGCAACAGAAACAGTGTGAAAAAGTCGAAAAATCAGAGGATTAATCTTTTTACGGTGCGCGCGGTTTTGCCGGATTTCAGGTATGTTGGCTATAGTTACTTTTTAGCCCATAGCCTGAGGATGTGAGTAAATGGAACCGATGAACGTAGCACGTATTGCGGCTTTTTCTGACAGATGGCAGGGCGGTAATCCGGCAGGGGTGATGATTACGGATGCCCTGCCGGAGGCGGCCGAGATGCAGCGGATTGCCGCAGAGGTGGGTTATTCCGAGACGGCGTTTCTGGCCCCGCAGGACGACGGCTGGCGCATCCGGTATTTTGCCCCGGAGATTGAGATCCCTTTCTGCGGCCACGCCACCATTGCTGCCGGTGCGGTACTGGCCACCCGTTTCGGGCCGGGACGCTACCGGCTGTTTCTGAACAATGGGGAGATAAGCGTGGAGGGTGACAGCCAGTCGGGGCTCTCTGCGGCGGCCCTCGACTCCCCGCCGACCCGCAGTGAAGCGGCCCCGGCGGCCCTGGTGGCAGAAGCGCTGGCGCTGTTCGGCTGGCAACAGGAGGATCTGGATGCACGCCTGCCGCCGGCCCTGGCTGAAGGCGGCGCCCGCCATCTGGTGCTGGCATTGCATGACCGCGAAACCCTGCGGGCGATGCACTATGATCAGGCGCAGGGCAAGGCCATGATGGAAGCGCACGGCATCACGACGTTCTGCCTGGTGCATGCCGAAAGCCCGACCCGCTTCCATGCCCGTAACCCGTTTGCGATCGGCGGGGTGTATGAAGACCCGGCCACCGGCGCGGCAGCGGCTGCGCTCGGCGGCTACCTGCGTGATATCAACTGGCCGCACGGCGGCGAGGTGGACATTATTCAGGGTGAAGATATGGGTATGCGCTCGCTGCTGAACATCCGCATCAGTGACGAGCCGGGCGGCAGCATCCGCGTGGCCGGTACTGCCCGGCCAATGGACAACACCGCCATCAATGTGGCGTAACACGCCCGCCTCCTGCCAAGACTTTTATGGCGGCCCTTGTTCCGGGGCCGCCATTTCCTAAAGAAACTTTTAACGTTTACCCGCCCCTGCCTGTGTCTATGTCATCGTCTGGCATGGAAAAATTTTCACCGGCCGCGCGGCTATTTTTTACGAGAACACGTAACAGGTTAATTAAATTTATTTTCGTATAAATGAAACCATGATTAATTCAGCAATGGGTTTCTTTTTTTAAAACGCTTGTTACACTCCCACCCCGTTCTAAACCGCTAGCAGGCTCGTTATTCTAATTAGATTTTATTTAAACCGATAATGTTTAGCGGGAAGATCCTATCTTCATCCTCTTTTATTAACATGTGCCAACAAGATGCCACCCGTTTAATAAAAGGAATGATGATTAAATTAAGCGCAGAACCCCCCACCATGATGATCGGTGGCAAGACGAAAACTGACTTCGCCTGACATAACCTTCAGGACGCCAGGGCTCGGAATATGGCGTGGCCGGGCAGTTGAGGGCTCGTGAGTAAACAATTCAGAGACTGGATTCACGGTGTTGATGCGCCTGATTGACGTGAATAATAACGCGCCAATCAGGCTGATATAGCGCAATAATGTACGCGTTTACTTATTCCCTTACTGACGGAAGCCACTTTCAGCCAGCGGTTTTATTTTTGCGCATTCAGAATTTTTGGATATGACGCCACCGGCTATCTCACATTTTCTTTTAGCAGATATAAACGTCAGGCAAACATCATTTTGACGGGCTATCCCGGATGCAGTTATGAAAAATAATTATCTCAGGCTGACGCTGTCTGCACTTTTTATGGCGGCAGTCTCCTCCTTTTGTATCGTGGCCCGGATTAACCCGCGAGTACCGGCTGACCATCAGCCGGAGAAGTGGGGTGACCCCGGTGCGGAATTCCCGGCCTTCGCCCTGAAGCGGGTGACATTGTCACAAACGCGGGGTGAAGGCTGACCATGCCCGCTTACCTAATTACTGCCTATTTCTTTGCCGGCGGGCTCCTGTCCTCTGTATTCCGCGGCTGGCGGTGGTTCACCGGGCTGCGTTTCAGGCTGGCACGGGTGCTGCTGCGGCATGTCCATTACCGCTGGCTGTTCAGGCTGGCGCATCTGGCGCGCGCGCTGGGCCTGACGGAAAAAGCACAGCGTTACCGCAGCCTGGTCGCCCAGGAAAACTGCCGCTGTTTGCTGGGTGATGCCCAGCCGCTGGATTTCACCTGGGTGGCGCAACGGCGCGTGATTCTGGAGATCGCCGCCACCTGGGCACAAAACCCGGCGTTTATGCGCGAGATTGAGGCGTGCGCGGCCCGGCTCAACCAGGTGCTGCAACCGCTGCTCGACGCCAAAACGCCGATCATCCTCGCCCCGATGCATAACGTGTCAGACATTGTTGCCGTGATTGTCGGTGCCAAAGCGATCGGCCTGCCGCTGACGGTGATCGTCTCCTCCAATGCGGATGTCTATCACCCACAGGAGCGCCAACAGGCCGGGCTGGAAAACATCAGCTATTGCTCCATCCACGCCCCGGCCGAAGGGCGCGCCTCACAGCTGATGAACGACCTGCCGGCGTGCGCCTCAGGGGCGCGGGCCATGCTGCTTTTTCCCGATATGGTGCAGGAGTATACCCAGACGGCAGCCAGCGGCGAGATGGGTGCCTACCCCTGCCGCCTTTTTGGCCGCCCGGCCTCCCTGCATAACGGCATCGTCCGGTTGTCTCGGGCCATTTCGGCCCAGGTGGTGTTTTACTCGCTCTCCTTCGACAACGGCCTGGCTATCTCCATTGACGCGCCCGTGCCCGCCCGGCAACTGCCCCAGCGGATGCCGGAAATCATTGAGGATGCCCTTCGCCGCTATCCCGGCGAGTGGTTGTTATGGCATCTCCACTCCCTTTTTTTTACAAATCGAGCCCCATGAAAAAAACCATTATTCCCGGCATGGTTTTGCAAAGTGAAGCCAATGAGTGCGGCCTGGCCTGTATCGCGATGCTGGCAGAAACCCAGGGCGTGGATACTTCCCTGGAAATGCTGCGTAAAACCTACCCGGCCTCTGCGCACGGCATGACCATGAAACAGCTGTGCGACGTCCTCCAGGATCTCGCGATCCCCCATTACCCGGTAAAATTTGACTTCTCCGAACTGGATGCGCTGCCCCTGCCGGCGATCCTGCACTATGGCGAAGGGCATTACGTCGTCCTGGCTTACTGCCGCAACGGCAAACTCTGTGTGATGAACCCGGCGCTGGGGCAACAACTGCTGCCCGCGCAAGCGCTGAAACAGGCGATCAGCGGCTACGCGGTGGTGGTGGCCCCGGCGGAAGCGGCGGAAGAAAAAGTCCGGGAAAAAGCGCGTGAAAAAGCCGCCACCGCCCTGAAGCGCCGCCGTCGGCTGGCCTTTATGAGCCTGAAGGAGACGGCAGGCATCCGCGGTATTTACCGGCTGATGCTCATTACGTTTTTGATCTCACTCTCCCTGTTTATCATGCCGATCATGGTGAGCAGCGCGATCAATGACGTCTACACCTCACCCACCACCAGCGATTTCCCCTACGGCCTCTACCTGCTGGTGTTTGTGGCCTCCTCGCTGCTGGCGCTGGGGGTGAGGCTTATCAGTGAGCGCTTTATCAAACGCTTTGTGGTGATCGCCAGCCAGAACGGTTTTTCGCGCCTGCTGGCCAACTCGCTTAACTTTTTTGAAAAGCGGGCGCCCGGTGAGATCTATAGCCGCTTTATCTCCTGGCAAGGCACGCATGGGCAGAAAATTGAACTGGATAACGGCCTGCGCACCCACTGGGTGATTGTGCTGATCGCTTTCGTGATCATGGCGTATATCAGCCTGCCGCTGGCCCTGCTCTCGCTTGGCGGGATTACGGTAATGGGCCTGATCAGTGTCTGGGCGATGGCCCGCGACCGCTATTACACCCAGGCATTAGAAGAGTACGGCGCGAAACAGAATGATTTCATTATGGAGAGCATCCAGGGTTACGCGACCATCAAATCCGCCGGGCTGATGCAGCAACGCAACATCGCCTATGCCGGCCACTCCGCAACGCTGTTTGAAACCGCCCGGCGCAAGAATATCTACGAAACCATCAAAAATACTATCTACCAGCTGGTGAGCAGCCTGGAGATGGTGTTCTTTATGCTGCTGGCGCTGCCGCAGCTTAAAGATGGGAGCATTTCGCTCGGTGCATTCTTTGCCTACAACTTTATCCGGCAAATTTTCGCCAGCTATGTCACCACCCTGTTCTTTGCCGTGCTGGAGAAGAACCGCATCAGCATCATTGACAAGCGCGCCGGGGATCTCTTCTCAGCCGAGGCCCCGCCTGCCGCAGGTTCGCTGCCGCCGGTCACGCCGGATACCCCGTTAACCTACCGGGATATCGGTTTCCACTATGAGGGCGAGCCGCAGCCGGTGCTGGCGCACCTCAACCTGACGGTGATGCCGGGTGAGTGCCTGGCGGTGGTGGGTGAATCCGGGTGCGGCAAAAGTACGCTGCTGAAGATTATCACCGGCTTACTCGATCCCCAGCAGGGCACGATTGAAGCCGGCGGGCAGCCGCTGAGTGCCGAACACCGTAACCGCCTCTGTTTCCTGCAAAGCCAGGAGGACATCCTGTTCAGCGGCAGTATGCTGGAAAACATCACGCTGTTTACGGACGTGCCCCCGGCGCGGCGGGCTGACATTGACGCGATGCTGGCCTGGCTGAACCTGCAAGAGGTGGTGGCGCAGTTGCCGGGCGGGCTGAACGCCCTGGTGCGTGAAAGCCACTCCGGCCTCTCCCTCGGTCAACGGCAGCGGCTGCTGCTGGCGCGCGCGCTCTACACCACCCAGCCCATCCTGATGCTGGATGAACCCACCGCCAACCTGGACGCCGCCACCGCGCACCAGGTGATGGCGGGCATCGTTGACCAGTGCCGCCGCCAGGGCCGCACGCTGATTGTGGTCACGCACAGCGCCGCATTATGCCCCCTGTTCGACCGGACGCTGTTGATGGAGCACGGCGCACTGGCTGAGCAGGCCGCCCCGGTGGTAATGGAGCGTGCCTCATGACGCGCCGCGGGGTGTGGTGGGGCGGCAGTGCCCTGATCGCGCTGGCCCTGTGCGGCGCGGCGCTGATGGTGCCGGGCACAGATGACAGCGCCCCGCAGGCGCTCTCTGCGCAGCCGGTGACGCGGGGCGACATCGAGCAATGGGTCATGGCGACCGGCGTGCTCAAGCCTTCGGCGCAGGTCAATGTCGGGGTGCAGGTCAATGGCCAGCTGAAAAAACTCTATGTGAAACAGGGTGAGAGGGTCAAAACCGGCCAGTTGCTGGCGGAAATTGACCCGACCTTGCAGCAGAACGATCTGCGTAACGCCAAGGCGGAGCTGAACAGCGCACGGGCGCAGAAAATCAGCGCTGAAGTCCTGCTGAAGCAGTATGAGAAACGGCTGCGCCGAGAGCAGAAGATGGCGCGCGAAAGCGCGGGCGTGCCTGCCCAGCTGGAAGAGGCCGAAGCGCAATACTACGCCCAGCGTGAGCAGATCAAGATTTCGCAGACGCAAATCACCCAGGCCGAAGTGAATGTCGAAACCGCCGAGGCCAACCTGGGTTATACGCGCATTGTCGCGCCGATTGACGGCGAAGTGCTGGGCATCATCGCCAAAGAGGGGCAGACCCTGGTCTCCTCCGACTCCGCGCCCACGCTGATGGTGCTCGGCAACCTGGATGTGATGGAGGTGCATACCCGCATCTCGGAAACCGACATCCTGAAAGTGCAGGCGGGCCAGCCGCTCTGGAGCTATGTGCAGGCCGACCCTGATACCCGTTATGACAGTACGCTGGACTATATCCAGTCCATCCCGGAAGAGGCGTTGCAGCAGCAGGCGGACAGCAGCAGCAGCGGCGGCGGGCAGCAGCAGGGGGCGGTCTATTACAGCGCCCTGTTCACGCTGAAAAACCCGGCGCGCCGGTTGAAAACCGCCATGACGGCGCAGGTCTTTATCCGTACCGCACTGGCGAAACAGGTGCTGCGCCTGCCGCTGAGCGCGCTGGGCACGCCCCTCGCGCCGGATCGCTATCAGGTCAGCGTCATCAAAGAGGGCGTGCCGCAGGCGCGGGACATCACCGTCGGCATCAGCGACCGTAACCTGATTGAGGTGAAATCCGGGTTGCAGGAAGGGGAACAGGTCGCCCTGGTGCAGCAGGAGGGGGCGGCATCGTGAGCACCCCCCGCTATGCGGTTGAATTACGGAAAGTCTGCCGCACCTTCCGCTCGGGTGATGAAACGCTCGAGGTGCTGAAAGAGGTTGATTTGCGCATCCGGCCGGGCGAAATGGTCGCCATCATCGGCACCTCGGGTTCGGGCAAATCCACGCTGATGAACATCATTGGCTGCCTCGACACCCCCTCCCGCGGCGCCCTGTTCATTCATGGCGAACCGGTGGCGGAGGCCGGCCAGGAAAGCCTGGCACGGCTGCGCAGCCGCCATATCGGGTTCATCTTCCAGCGCTACCACCTGATCCCGTTCCTGACGGCGCAGGAGAATGTGCTGATCCCGGCCCAGTACCGCGCCTGGGATGAAGCCACCCGCGACAGCCATGCGCAATTCCTGCTGCGCCAGCTCGGCCTGGCCTCGCGGGAGAACCATTTACCGTCGGCGCTTTCCGGCGGGCAGCAACAACGGGTCAGCGTTGCCAGGGCATTGATGAACGGCGCGGACATTATCCTGGCGGACGAGCCGACCGGCGCGCTGGACAAAGCCAGCGGCGAACGGCTGATGGCGATCCTGAAAGCGCTGCACCATGCCGGGCGCACGGTGATTATCGTCACCCACGATCGCACCGTGGCCGAACAGGCTGAACGCATCATTGAAATCGATGAAGGCGTCATCACCCGCGACACGCCCTGCGCCCCGACGAAAAGCGAACCGCTGGTTATGCCTGAACCGGGCATCCTGCCGCCTGCGGGCCTGGCACAACGGTTGAAATGCGCCATGCAAATGGCCTGGCGCGCCCTGATGGGCCACCGGGTACGCGCCCTGCTCTCCATGCTTGGGATCATCATCGGCATTACGGCGGTAGTGATCTCGCTGGCGATGGGCGAAGGCGCACGGCAACAGATTTTAAAAGAGATCGGCGCACTGGGTGCGCAGACCCTGGAAATCCTGCCCGGCGAAAGCCTGGAGAAACAGTTCACTTCCCATCCCGCCCCACTGACGCTGCAAGATGCCGCGTTCCTGCACGCGCAGCCGGGCATCGACAGTGTGTCGCCGTTGCTCCAGACCTTCGCGGTGGCGGCCGCGCAGAAAAAATTGCAGGACGTGATGGCCAGCGGCGTTGATACGCCCTATTTCCATGTGCGGAATATCACCCTGGTCAGCGGGCGCGGCTTCTCGCCACGGGATATGTCCGGCAGCGAACCGGTGGCGATTATCGACACCACCCTGCATAAAACGCTGTTCCCGGAGGGTTCTCCTGTGGGTCAGGTGATTGGCGTCAACGGCATCCCTTTCCGCGTGATCGGCGTGGCGCGCGCCGCAGAAGCGGGCTACGTCGGCGGGCAGGCAGAACTCTGGATGCCCTACACCACGCTGACCCGCCGCCTCAGCGGTGAGCAGCCGTTCAGCAAACTGGTGGTGCGCATCGCTGAAAGCCGCAATGTGGTGCAGGTGCAGCAACAGGTTGAACAGGCGCTTGCCCAGGTGCGCGGCAAACGGGATTTCCATACCCGCACCAACGAACGCCTGGGCGAAGTGATGGAGAAAACCTCCCGCTCGCTGACGCAACTGATTACCTCGATTGCCGCCATCTCTTTGCTGGTGGGCGGCATCGGCGTGATGAACGTGATGCTGGTGTCAGTCACCGAGCGCATTTATGAGATCGGCATCCGGCTCTCCGTCGGTGCCCGGCCTGTGGACATCATGCTGCAATTTTTGATTGAGGCAGTGGTGATCTGCCTGCTGGGCGGCGTTGCCGGCATTCTGCTTTCGCTGGCGGCCGCCAGGGTGGTGCCGCGCATCCAACCTGAGTGGGTCATGGTCGTCACCTGGCCCCCGATCCTGCTCTCCTGCCTGTTCTCCGTGCTGATTGGCGTGGTGTTCGGCTTTTTCCCGGCCAAAAGGGCGGCAGGGCTTAACCCGGTGGAGGCCCTGGCAAAAGAGTGAAACGTACACTGAACCTGGGATGGGTGCTGTGCCTGGCCGGTTGCGGCACCCTCACCGAAAGCGACTACCAGCGCCCCGACCTCGCGTTGCCCGCCTGGCAACAGCAGGACACCGGCAGCGAATACCTGCAACACAGCGGCCGCTGGTGGCAGCAATTCAACGACCCGACACTCTCCGCCATTATTGAGCAGGCGCTGGTCGCCAATAATGATTTGCTGCAAGCCGGGCTGCGCCTGAAGCAGGCGCGGATCCAACGCGAACTGACCGCAGGCAACCTGACACCGTCGGTGTCGGCAGGCGGCAACGCCGGTAACAGTAAATCGCTGAAAGCGGATCGCGACCCCGCCGAAAACTACAGCGCCTCACTCAACGTCGGCTATGAGCTGGATGTGTGGGGCAAACTGGCCAGAACGCGCGATCAGGCGCAATGGGAAGCGGAAGCCAGCGCGCAGGATCTGCAAGAAACCGCGCGTGTCCTGATCGGCACCACCGCCCAGCTCTACTGGCAAATCAGCCAGTATAACCACCAGCTTGAGCAACTGGCCCAGATCCAAACGCTGCGGGAAGAAACAGAGCGCCTGGTGCGCGCACGCTATCAGGCCGGGAATGAGGCCCGTGAGGGCGTGTTGCAGGCGGAGCAGCGGGTGCTGGATGGGGCGAACCAGATCCACCATGTGCAGGCAGAACGCGAAAAAAGCCGTGATGCGCTGGCCCTGCTGCTGGGGCGGTCGCCCAGCCAGCCGCTGCCGGAAGGCAAACCGGCGGCGGATGCCGCCCCGGTCACCGTCACACTTTCAGCCCCGCTGGACATCATTGCGCACCGGCCGGATGTCCAGGCCGCGGAGTGGCGGTTACGCGCGGCGCTGGCCGGTTCCGACGCGGCACGCCTGAGCTTCTACCCTACGCTGTCGCTGAGCGCGGCCCTGAATGCGGGCAATGCGCTGTTCCGCCAGTGGTTCGATAACCCGGCGCGCACGCTGGGCACCACGCTTTCGCTGCCGTTCCTGGAGTGGAACAAGGTGCAGCTCACCGTGGAACACGCACAGATCAGCGTCCGGCAGGCGTCGCTTGAATTCCGCAACAGCGTGTACCGCGCCTTGTCCCAGGTGGCGGATGCGCAGGCAGAACGGCAGGCCGCCGTGCAGAACCTCACCTTTTTGCAAAAGAGCGTAACGCTGAACCAACAGAGTGCCGACCTGACCCGCAGCCGCTATCTGGCGGGTGCCGTTCCCCTGAGCGAATGGCTGGCGGCACAAGAAAATCTCTTCACCAACCATATCAATCTGGTCGATGCCCGGATCCGTTACCTCAATGCCACGCTGACACTCTGCCTGGCAATGGGCTATGACGGCCGCGATGTGCTCCCTGACCAGGCAAAAGGACCATAAGATGAGTACACCATCACGCCGGGTTGTCGTCACCGGTTACGGCGCGGTCACCCCATTGGGAAACAGCGCGGAACAGAGCTGGGCCGGGATTATGGCCGGGCACATCGGTTATCGGCGGGTTGACCGGCAGGCCGCCGGGATCGCGTCGCACTTTTATGGGCTGGCCGACCCAAAACCGGACATCGCCTTTTTACCGGCCGCCATCCGCCGCCGCCTGCCGCGCTTCGCGCAATTGGCGCTGGTGTCGGCCCGTGAGGCAATGGCGATGGCCTTCGGCGACAGGCCGGTGGCTGAGGTTTATGACCCGCTCGCCTGCGGCGCGATCATCGGCACCGGCTGGGCCGGGCTGGATGAGGCGCTGGAAAATTATGACCAGTACCAGCAGACCGGCATGGGGTCGATGTTCGGGTGCTTTCTGACCATGCCCAATGTCGCCACGGCCGCCTGTAGCCAGTTCTGGGGGCTGCGCGGTTACCAGGCTACCCCGGTGGCCGCCTGCGCCACCGGCACCCTCGCGATTGGCGATGCGTTTGAGGTGATCCGCAGCGGGCGCGCTGACATGATGCTGGCGGGCGGCGCGGAATCGCTGACCAAAGACAATTCCATCTGGAATATCGATGTCCTCAAAGCGCTGACACCGGAACAGGATGACCCGGCGCGCGCCTGCTGCCCCTTCAGCCTCGACCGCAGCGGGTTTGTGCTGTCAGAAGGCGGCGCGGTGCTCTGCCTGGAGGAGCGTGGGGCGGCGCTGGCACGCGGTGCCGCGATCCTGGGTGAAATTACCGGCTACGGCAACTATTCAGACGCCGTCAACTTTACCGCCCCGGCCGCGGACAAAATCCCGCGCACCAAAGCCATCCGGGCGGCGCTGGCGCAGGCCGGGCTGGCCCCGGAAGCGCTCGGCTACATCAACGCCCACGGCACCTCCACGCCGCTCAACGATCTTAATGAGTCCGATGCCATCAAAATGGCGCTGGGCGATGCGGCCTATACCATCCCGATCTCCAGCACCAAGAGTTACACCGGCCATATGATCGCGGCGGCGGGCAGTTTTGAAGCGATTGTCTGCCTGAAGGCGCTGGCCGAACAGGTGATGCCGGCCACGGCCCATCTCCGCCGCCCTGACCCGCAGTGCGATCTGGATTACATTGCCGAGGGCCACCGCGCCGCCCGCTTTGACCATACCTTGAACCTGAGCTTTGGGTTTGGCGGCGCGAATGCCGCGTTAATCCTGTCGCGGGGCCAGGCATGATCCGCTACACCGCGGCGCATATCCGCCACTGGAGCACCTTTTCCGGGGATAACAACCCTGTCCATTACGATGCCGGTTTCGCCCGGCGGCTGGGGCTGACGCAGACGCCAATCCAGGGGATGCGTGCGCTGCTTGATGTCAAGGCTGCGCTCAGCACGCCCGCCGGGAAACGAAATGACCCGCCGCAAGCCTGGCATTTCACCAGCCGGTTGCGCGCGCCGACCTACTGCTGTCAGCCCTATCAGCTCAGCGTGGAGCAGACCGCCAGGGGCGTCAGCGCCAGGTTGCTCGATGCCCAGGCGCAGCCCTGCATCAGTGCCTGCCTGGCCGGCAGCCCCCCTCCGGTGTTACAACCGGGGCTGGCCGTCAGGCAGTGCGATCTGGGTGATACCGCCGTGCTGCCGCCGGGTCTTCCCGCCTGGGTCGCGCTGGACGCCCTGTTGTTCCGCGAGCTGCTGGCCTCGCCCGAAGTGATGCAAACCGTGCATGACATCCTGCCGGAATTGCAGGCCACCACCCTGCCGGACGTGATGCCGCAACTCCCGCTGATGCAGACCCACAACGAGGCCTCATTTTCTGCCGCCCTGCTGGACACCCCGGCAGGGGCGGCAGGGGGTGCCGCCGTGGATTACGCCGTGCTGCCCGCCCTGGTGCTGGGCGACCGGCAGCGCGGTTTTATCTTGCGCCTGGGTATTCAGGCCAGCCTGGGCACACAGGCCATGACGCACTTTATTTCGCTGAAAACTCGGCCCGCCCCATTCCAACACCAAGGAGATTACGATGACTGACTACACCACCCTTTACACCACCATTGCGGACACCCTGTGTGACGCCAAAGACCTCGACCCGGCCACGCTGGACGCGGATATGCCGCTGGCGGCGCTGAAGCTGGACAGCCTGGACTATGTGGAGCTGATGGTACTGCTGAAACGCGAGTTCGGCCTGACGCTGGAAGCCGATCTGTTTGTGCAGAACCCAGGGCTGACGCTGCGCCAGTTTTGCCAACATTTTGCCGGTGAGGAGGCCTGAGCCATGACAGGGAGCTGGGTGCTCGTCACCGGCGGCAGCCGGGGCATCGGCGCGGCGCTGGTCACACGGCTGTCACGCCGCATGAACGTTGCATTTACCTGGCGGCAGAGTGAGCAGGAGAGCCGTGCGCTGGAGCAGGCGGGCGGCGCAGGCTGGGTGAAGGGCTTCCGGTGTGACGGCCGCGATGAGCAGCAGGTGACCGACACCGCCCAGGCGTTGCTGGCACAGTACGGCGCACCGTCAGCGATCATCCACAACGCCGGCATCTGCCGGGACGGGCTGCATATCCACCACGCGACTGAGAGCTGGAACCTGACCCTGGACACCAACCTCAACACGGTGCTGTTCTGGCATCGCGTGCTGCTGCCGGCCATGATGGCGCAGGGCCACGGCACGGTGCTGTTGATGTCTTCCATTACCGGCATTCACGGCAACACCGGGCAAACGGCGTATGCGGCCAGCAAAGCGGCGATGATCGGCATGGGGCGTTCGCTGGCGCATGAGCTGGGGCGGTTCGGCATCCGGGTTAACAGCCTGTTGCCGGGGTTGATTGAGACGGACATGACCGCCGCGATGCCCGCGCATAAGCGGGAAGCCCTGCGCAAAAGTATTCCGTTGCGGCAGTTTGGCCAACCGGATGATGTGGCCCAGGCCGCGGAGTTCCTGATCGGTGAGGCCGGCCGCTATATCACCGGCCAGACGCTGATCATTGATGGCGGCCTGACCGCCTGATCCGGCTTGCGGCAGTGATGCCGACAGGCACCGGCGCACCTTTTGTACCGGTTAATACCTCTGGGAAATACCTCTGGGCATAAAGCCGCACAGAATAAAAATGCGGCTGAATAATAACGCCATGTTTGGCGGTTTCTCGTTGGCGCAGCCTGGGCTGCCCCTTTTCTGCCCTGCCCCTGACGTTTTACTCCGGCAAGAGAGAACAGCAGGATGCAGGGCTTTTTTTCGCCTGCTGTTTGTCCGCACGTTCACCCTTGTGTGTCAGTAAACCCTGCCCGCAGGTAAGCAGCAAATTCCGTGACCGCACGCGGCACCTGCGCGCTCCACGGCCGCACGATATACAGGTTTTGCGCAAACACCCCAACCGGCTGCCAGGCGGCCAGCAACGGCACCAGCGTTCCCGCCTCTAACGCCGACCGGGCGCTGAAGTCCGGCAGCAGCGCGATGCCCATCCCGGCGATCGCCGCATCCCGGATCGACTCACTGTTATTGGTGGCGAACATGCCGCTGACCGGCACCGTGACCGGCGATGCTTCGTGCAGCATGTTTTGCTGCGCCTCTTTTTCTTCTGAAACAAAGGCCCAGCCCGGCTGCTCGGTGCCGCGTGGGTAGTAGAGGCACTGGTGATCGGCGAGCTGTTGCGGCGTGTCCGGCGTGCCGTGCCGGCGGAGGTAGTCCGGCGCGGCGACCACCAGCGTGCGCGTGGCGCAGAGCCGCTGGGCGACATGCGTCTCCGGCAGGGTGTCACTGTGGCGGATCGCCAGATCAAACCCCTCTGCCGCCAGCGACACCAGCCGGTCACTCACCTCAAGCTGCACCCGCACCTGCGGATAACGGCGCATAAAGCCGATGATGTGCGGCACCAGTTGCTGGCGGGCGAAGGCCACCGGGGCCGTTACGCGCACCCGCCCACGCAGCGGCCCCTGGGCATCCCGGATGCCGATAAAGCTGCGCATAATCTCCGAGAACGGCGCTTTCAGCTCCTCCACCAGTTTCTGCCCGGCGTCGGTCAGTTGCATGGTACGGGTGGTGCGGCGCACCAGCGGCACCCCGGCCAGTTGCTCCAGCTCTTTGATTTTCTGGCTGACCGCGGCTTTGCTGACGTCCAGCCGTTCCGCCGTGCGGGTAAAACTGCCCTGCTCCGCCAGCACCGAGAGCCAGTGCAGGTGTGTCCAGAGGGCATCGGGTTTCAAGTCTTTCATCGCATTGTTCAATAGAGTGAATAATCAGTTCAAGGATAGCGCTTTTTCCCGCCGCATTCTTGCTTTACGCTGGCCTTCCGTTATCCCGTTGAACCTGAATGCACATTGTGAGGTGACCCATGCCGTTATTGATGTTTGACGTCCTTGAAGGGCGCAGTGAAGCTGAAACCAAAACTATGCTGGACGCCGCGCACCGTGCCGTATTGACGGCGTTCAAGGTGCCGGCGCGCGACCGTTACCAGATTGTTCACGAAAACAAAGCTTACCAGATGGTGATTCAGGATACCGGCTTAGGGATTGAGCGCACGGAGAAGGTGGTGGTGTTGCGGGTCTTTACCAGCCCGCGCAGCCCGGAACAGAAAGCGCTGTTCCTTACCGAGCTGTGCCGTGAACTGCACGAGCACTGCGGCATTGCCCCCAGCGATGTGATGGTGTCATTTATCAATAACGACCGTTCCGACTGGAGTTTCGGCAACGGCGTGGCGCAATATCTGACGGGTGAGCTTTGACGCCCACGACGACCAGACAGACAACAAAAAGGGACGGTATGCCGTCCCTTTTTTTACGCTGTTGCAGTCAGCGCGCCCCGACGAAGCCACCGGTCTGGTGACGCCACAGGCGGGAGTAGAGGCCCTGCTCGGTTTGCAGCTCCTCGTGGTTGCCCAGCTCGACAATCTGCCCCTCTTTCATCACCACCAGCTGGTCCATTTTGACGATGGTGGAGAGCCGGTGGGCGATGGCGATCACCGTTTTGCCTTTCATCAGGGTGTTCAGGTTTTCCTGAATCGCCGCTTCGACTTCAGAGTCGAGTGCCGAGGTCGCCTCATCCATGATCAGGATCGGCGCATCTTTCAGCAGCACACGGGCGATGGCGATACGCTGGCGCTGGCCGCCGGAGAGTTTGACGCCGCGCTCACCCACATGCGCATCCAGCCCGGTGCGGCCCTGATCGTCGGTCAGGAACGGGATGAACTGATCCGCGTGCGCCCGTTTGATGGCGTGCTCCAGCTCCTCTTCCGTCGCGTCGGGCCTGCCGTACAGCAGGTTATCGCGGATGGAGCGGTGCAACAGCGCCGTATCCTGGGTGATCATGCCGATTTGCGCGCGCAGGCTCTGCTGGCTCACTTGCGAGATGTCCTGCCCGTCAATCAGGATACGGCCGCCGTCGAGGTTATACAGGCGTAACAACAGGTTAACCAGGGTGGACTTGCCGGAGCCGGACGGGCCGACCAGGCCGATTCTCTCGCCCGGTTTGATCACCAGGTTGAAATCCGGGATTAACGGCGTGCCTTCGCGGATGTAGTTGAATTTCGCATGTTCGAAGCGGATTTCACCCTGCGTGACCACCAGTTCCGGCGCGTTCGGCTCGTCAGTGACGCTCACCGGCTGGGTCAGGGTTTCCAGCCCATCCTGCACCATCCCGATATTACTGAAGATGCCGTTGACCACCCACATGATCCAACCGGACATGTTCACCAGCCGCAGCATCAAACCGGTCGCCAGCGCAATCGCCCCGACAGTGATGATGTTCTGCGTCCAGAGCCACAACGCCAGTGCGGTGGTGGCGACAATCAACAGCCCGTTCAGGGTGCTGATCACCACATCCATGCTGGTGACCAGACGGCTGGTCAGCTGGGCTTTGTGGGTCTGCTCCTCTAGGGCGGTGCGGGCGTAATCCTGTTCGAGGTTTTTATGCGCAAACAGCTTGAGGGTCAGGATGTTGGTGTAGCCGTCCACAATGCAGCCCATCAGGCGTGAGTTGGCATTGGAGGCGGCAACCGAACGGTTTTTAATCCGCGGCACAAAATACGCGAGGCTGATGGCATAGGCCACAATCCACACCAGCAGCGGAATGATCAGCCGCCAGTCCGCCTCGGCGAACAGCACCATTGACCCGATGGCGTAAATCAGCACATGCCAGATCGCATCCACCGCCTGAACAGCGGAATCGCGCAACGCATTGCCGGTCTGCGTAATGCGCTGGGCGATGCGGCCGGAGAAGTCATTCTGGAAGAAGCGCAGGCTCTGCCGCAGGATATGGTTATGGTTCTGCCACAGGATCATGCTGGACATGCCGGGGTTGATGTTCTGGTGGATAAGCAGGTCATGCAGGGCGATAAACAGCGGCCGCAGGATCAGCGCCACGATCAGCATCCAGATCAGCTCGCCGCTGTGCTCGCTGAAGAACCGCTCCGGCGTGGTGTCGCGTGTGAGGTCAATGATGCGGCTGAGGAAGTCAAACAGCACCACTTCCAGCAAGGCGCTGATCAGCCCAACGAACATCAGGCCAAGGAAACTGGGCCAGACCTGACGCAAATAGTAAAAATAAAATGCCCAGACCCGGTTCGGCGGCGTCTCCTTCGGGGCGGGTTTAAAGATATCAATCATCCTTTCGAAGCTGCGGTACAACATATTACGCCTCTCATGTCATGTGCGGATTTTATCAATTACGCAGTGCTGAAGGCCGCCTGCGGCCTCAAAAGTGACGTTGTCACCGCTATAAAGTGTAGCCATATTTATTATTTATGGGAGATTTCATGCCGGACGGCGGAGATGACGCATGCCCGGCCGAAGCGCAGGCAGAACAAGCGGCGCCCCGGCAAGCGGGGCGCGCGGAGGTTAACTGCCGGTACCGTCTTTGCGTTGCAGCGCTTTGACTTTCTGCGCCGCGTTCTTGCCGGCCACAAAGGCGTGATCTGAATTGTAGTACTCCCATTCGCTGTAGCGACCCGCCAGCACAATGTCATGCTTGGCCAGCCAGGTGCGCACCGTCGACACATGCTGGGCGCGGGTGTGGTCGTAGATCACATAAGCGTAAGGCATGTCGACGATGTTGGCCGCCAGCACCTTGTCCTCTTTGGTAAACATCCCGACCTGGATGCACTCCTCGATGCAGCGGTCAATAAGCGCCTGCCCATCCACCGGCAGCGGTTTGTGCGGTGAATAGGTGATTTCACAGGTGATACCGAACCCACCCGGCGCATTGCAGTGCGGGCTGGCGTTACCCTGCACAAAGATGCGGTGGAAAATGGTTTCGCCGGGGTAATAGATCCAATGCTTATCGGTGAGGTTTTCACGCCCGATGCCGAGGTTCACACATTTCACCGAAATATGCTGCAACCCGGCAGCGGCTTCCTGCACCGCAGGCGGCGCGGCATCGCCCATCATTTTAATCAGCTCCGGCAGCGGCAGGGTGCTGACCAGGTGGTCATAGCGGTAGCGGCGGCCGTCGGCCAGTGTCAGCAGGTGTTCACGCGGCTGCACCTGGACGATTTTCGCGCCGGTTTCCAGCTGGCCCTCAATATGCGGCAGGAACCCTTCCATCAGCGCCTGGAAGCCCCCTTTCAGCGGGTAACCGAAACGGGAGTTCGGCCCCATCGGCGGCGGTGACGGCTCCAGCGCGCCCTGGATAATCTGCTCCAGATCCGGCAGCGGCACACGCCCGCCCAGCCAGGAGGTTTCCATCTCAGAGAGCGGCACCGTCCAGAGTTTTTTGTTGTACGGCACGGCGAAGTGTTTGGCGATCCCTTTGCCCCATACCTGATGGATAAACTGCTCGAAGTTTTGCGGCTTTTTAGTGCTGCCCTCGCGCACCGGGGTGTTCTCGTCCGGCGCGCTGCCGTCTGCACAGCAGTCATCCAGCGGCTTAACGACTTTACCGGTGGCTTTTTGGGCCTCGTCACCGTAGCGGGCTTCGATGGCCCCGACGATGCACTCTTTAATCACCTCCGGCGGCAGCCCATACAGCGCCCCCTGGAACGGGTAACGGGTGAACACGTCGTTGCTGTAAACCCAGGCTTCGCGGTTCTGCCAGTGCATGTTATCCCCCAGCAGCATCTCGTAGAGTTGCAGCACGTACGGGTCATTGGAGAACATGATGTGGCCGGCGTAATCGAAGGTGAAGCCATTGTCTTCCACGGAACGGCACCAGCCGCCGACGCTGTCGTGGCGCTCCAGCAGCAGTGCGCCCGGCCCGTAGTGGTAAGCCGCGCTCAGGCCGGTCGGCCCCGCCCCGGCGATCAGGCACGGAATACGCAGCGCCTCGCTCTGGACATTGCCGGTGCTGAGCACCGCCACGTTGGAGCCGGAGAGTTCGGCGCGGGTCGGCATTTCCGTTTCCAGCACCGGGTGGCGGTTGTGCAGCAGCGCCTCATCCATCAGCGTCGCCATCTGTTCTGCGGTGGCATCCCAGGAGGTACGGGCGATGCGGGTACGCATCACCGAGGCGGTTTCCGCCAGTTGTTGCTCATCCTGCGCCAGCGCCCGCTCACAGGCGGCGATAAACTCTTCCGCCGTGTGGCCGATGGCCACCACATCACTGTAAGGCTCCACCACATCCTTAATCGGGGTGCTTACAATCGGCAGTTCTGCGGCCATATATTCCAGCACTTTGGTCGGGCTGATAAAGCGCGTGGATTCATTAAGCGCGAACGGCAGCAGGCAGACGTCCCAGCCTGCCAGGAAATGCGGCAGTGACTGATAGGTTTGCTGGCCGTAGTAGTGGATGTTCGGGCGTTGCGGCAAGGTGGCCGGGTCGATTTTTACCACCGGCCCCACCATGATCAGCTGCCATTCCGGGTGGCTGTCCGCCAGGGCGGCGATCAAATCGAGATCCAGCCGCTCGTCCAGCACGCCATAGAAGCCCAGGCGCGGGCGCGGCAGGGCCTGTTGCAGCGGGTGGCCGTTGTTGCGGTCACGCGCCTGCTCGAAGTGCACGGCGTCCACACTGCTTGGGAAGCAGTAGCTGTTGTTGTGGCGGCCCTGTTTGGCGGCATGGAGGCTTGGGCCGCCGGTGAACAGCAGATCGGCCCGCGCCAGCAACGCGGACTCACGTTGCAACAGCTGTTTGGGCGCGTTTTTAAACGCCGCCAGTTCATCCATGCAGTCGTACACCACCAGGCTGGCATGGAGCGGGGCCAGCAACGGCAGCGCCATCGGCGTATAGAACCAGACAATCGGGTCGCTGCTGTCGTCGATCAGGTTTTCCAGCAGCGGTTGCAGCACGGCGATCTGGTCATCATGGAAACCAGGCGCGTGCACAGGGGTATGAGGGCGGTAAACGGTGATATTGGCTGCCGGGGTACTGGTCTCCAGATAGGGTTTACCTTCGTCATACACCGGTTCTTCGATGAACAGGATCTTGTGAAACTGAGCCAGCCGGCTAAGTAATTGTTGTGGTCGTTGATAGACGAAGTCCCAGCGCAAATGGCAAAACACAATAATTGTCGACATAGAGCTTTCCTGGCCCATGGGGCTGTTGTTGAAACACAGTTTCGAGTGGAGCCGATGCAGCATTCCCTGAGCACGACGAAGGGCTGCGGCATAGTGAGGAACCAGTACCCGGGCATAGGGATCGGGGCCGAGATAGTCCAGATCCCACAGGCCGCTGCGGTGCCAGTGGGTAACGTTGTCCCAGTCGGGACGGTCAATAATCGGGTAGAGACACACCCCCCGCACATCTACCCCCGCCAGCAGCGCCTGCGCCACTTCGTTGGTAATGTCATTGACCCAGGTACCGCGGCCGCTGCCGACGTGGCTGGTTTCCGCCAGCAAAATCGGGCGGCCGTAGCGCTGGTAAAGTTCTTTCAGCATCAGGTGCAGCGGCTTGCGCCGCGGGTCACCCAGATGCCACCACAGCCGGGCTTCCGTCCCGCCCTCCCACTGGTTGCTGTGGTAATAATTGGCACCAATCAGGTCGAGGTAGCGCGGCGAGCCGCCCAGCTCCGGGGCGAGGCGGCCGCACAGCATGTCCCACCCGGCGTACTGCGCCTGACGCCAGCCTTCGACTGAGCCGTCAAACCCTTCGACCTCTATTTCCGGCGGCACCAGGTGGATAATCGGGTCACACTGCAAGATGCGCGCGCGCGGGTCTGCCGCCCAGATGGCATCACACCCGGCGATGGTGGCGCGCACAAACTGGCGTTTGCCCTCGTCTGCCACGTTCTCCCCCGCCCCCGCCGGCACCGGGAAAATGCCGTTTTCCATGCCCCAGCTGGTAAAGGAGATTTCATTGATCGGGGAGTAGATGGGCGTGTCGGTATACGGGGCGAGGTAACGGGTCAGGGCATCGCACAGGCGGGCAAAGCGGGTGATAAATTCCGGGGAGAACATCTCAACATCGTCGGGGTAGCCGTAATGGCAGAACGTCCAGCAAATCTGGATGCCCAGTTCCTGGGCAATCCGGGCGCGCTCCTCCAGGGAGCTGAAATCAAACTGCCCGTCTTTTTCCACCAGCCGCCAGCCCACGCTTTCGCGCACACAGCGGATGTTAAAACCCAGCAGCGCGGTGTAATCCTCCCGCACTCTCGAGAAATGGCCGGTGGCCTCATTCATCGACAGCGGTTCACCCAGGGGGTTGATATGATCCGCACCTTCATATCCGGCTTGCCAGAAACTGGAAAATGGGGTCATGACGTGTTCCTTTTGCATAAAATGAGCCGGCGCTGCCTTTTGCCTGCCCATTGGCCATTTCTGGCAGGCAGGGCATCGCGACACAAACGCTGGGGAAGCCGCCTCCTGTCCGCAGGAAAACGGCCGTGTTGCAAAACGGTATCACTGTGTGGTGCGGCGTACCGGTGACCGGCTACGCGCGAAAGAGAAAGGCCTCAGCCCAATGCCGGACTGATGAGCAGAACGGCATAATCACGGGATCTTTCGGCAAAAACATATCGTTATTTTGAGAAAGTCAGGGACAGGTTTGTCCATCCCACTTATGAGTCAGGATAGACGAAGTATTGTTCATCCAGTGGTTTATGCACGCGATACAAAACTTTTAGCTGCAATAAACTAAATAAACGATTTTTTACAAAATTTACGGGAAGTTATTAGCACGAATTACTAAACCGGCGTTGTTTATCCTGCTAAATAACGCCGGTTTGGTAGGGGAAGATCATAGCGGCATTAATACATAGCCGTCTTCTTCCAGGGAAGTGATGGTCGTCAGGCTGGAGAGCGCGAGCGTGACGTGGGGGTCGATCGCATCATAAGGGTAGTGGTGCCCGGCCACCGCCTGGCTGCATACCGCCAGATCCACACCGGCGCGGGTCAGTTGCTCAATCAATGCGGCATTGGGGTTTTTGATGCCAAACACCTCATGGTAGTGCTCATTGCTTAAAATTGCATCAGTGGCGGCGCCCGAAATTGCCCCGACAAACTTAAGCTGGCTGAGCGGCACACCGGCGGCGACATAGAGGTTTACCGTGCGTGCCAGATGATCGAGTTCTTTGTTCACTTTGTCGGGCGCATCGGCCTGTTCGGTAATCTGGAAGACAATTTTATGCACCTTATCCGTACGCGGCAGGTAAGCCGATTCCGGCAGATAGTGGATTTTGCCGTAACCCTCGATGGTGGGCGTCTGCCAGAACCCGGCCGGGGCGGTTTTTGCCGTCTGTGTGCCGGAAAAATGGGTGATCAACCTGGGCGCTTGCGTGGCCGCAGCCCCCACCGCCCCGCCCAGCAAAGCAACGATCACTAATGATGTCAGATGGCGCATAGCGTTCTCCCTGAACAGGCCGGCAGGCGGCCGTTGCAGTCAATACGGTGAATCAGGCAATAATCTGTATCAGAATATGTGTGGGGTAATTTATCACGCACGCTACGCAACCGGGTAACGCCAACCCGGCCGGAACGGCGTTTTAAGAGGAGTCCCATGTGGGCTGGGACAAACGCGCAGGGTTAACCCTGTTCACGCCCGCTTCCCACAGGGGGTTGCCGTTGATGCCAGCAGTAACGTCCGTATTTTATTCTCTGCTTCCCGCTTTCCCTTATATTTCCCTGCCACAAAGAGCCATTACCTCACAAGCTGGTGAATTCAACACTTCATTAACATTTTTATTGCGGGCGCAGAAGAATAATCTTATTACTATTTAGTCTCTTATGCCCAACAGCGACCCCAGCCTGTTAATAAAAATAATGATAAGGATAGCTTATGACGAGTAAACCGGTCGTTGAAGCCAGTGCGGCAACAGGCCTGTTCCAGACGCTGAAATCTTTTCCGGCGACTGTCCATGCGCTGCTCTTTTTTACGCTCGTCATACGGTTCAGCTATTTTATGGCCTGGCCGTTTATCGCGGTGATCATGACGCAGAATTACCATATGTCGCCGGTTGCTATTGGCCTGGCGATGACCAGCAGCGCCCTGTTTTCGGTGGTGCTCGGGATGTATGGCGGGCAAATTTCGGACAGGCTGGGCCGGCGCGTTATTCTTCTGCTGGGCTGTGCGTTTTCCGCCGTGGGGTATATCACCCTGGCGCAGGCAACCGGGATAGGGCTGTTTATCGTCGGCCTGATGATCATTGGTGTGTCCTTTGCGTGGGTTGATCCGCCCCTGCGTGCGCTGATGAGTGATTTGCTGGGTGACCGCCGCCGCCGGGCGCTTGCCCTGCAAATGCGCTACTACCTGATTAACGTTGCGGCGGTATGCGGCCCGCTGGTGGGGATAGCATTTGGCCTGACCTCTCAGAAGGGGACATTCCTGATAACCGGGCTGTCTTATCTGCCTTTTTTCGTCTACGTGCTGCTGTTTATCCCGGCGGGCAAACTGCTGGCTGAGCAACAGGCCGGCAGCGGGCCGGCGGTTAAGCTGCACCAGGTGATAGGTATTATCGCCAGGGATAAAATCTACATGGCGGCGCTGCTGTGCAGCATTTTGTGCAGCGTTGTTTTTATCCATTACGAAGCCATATTGCCCCAGTATCTCCTGTTACTTGACGGCAACGCGGCGGTTAAGCTGATTACCCTGATACTGGTCACGAATGCCTGTACCGTGTTGGTATTTCAAACGTTTATTATGCGGTTTCTGGCGCACATTGCCCTGCCGAAACGCATTCTTCTGGGCGGCATCATTTTCGCTTTATCGCAGCTGTGCTTTTTTTCCATCCGTACGACGGACATCTGGCTATGGCTGACGGTGACCGGTGTGTTCAGCATGGGGGAAGCGATTCTGATGCCGAACCTGAACATTTTGCTCGATCAGTTGGCCCCGGCAGCACATCGTGGTGCCTACCTGGGCGCGTCCATGCTGTCTTCGCTTGGGATCGCTGCCGGGCCGTTAATCGGTGGTGTGATGCTGTCGATGACCGGTGCGGGGGTATTTATCTGCACGGCGTTACTCAGCCTGCTGTTGTGCGTGATTATTTACGCCTGCCGGGTAAGTATGCTGGCACGCTTGCAGGATGCATAATCAACGGGTTTGCAGGCGTCCGGGCACTGAGCGCCTGCATTGCGGCCGGTGAGCCGCTTGCCGCTTAGTACGCCTGTGTCTGTTAACATAAGGCTCTATGTTAATGCTTTTGGGTAACAGTATTATGCCGCAAATGACGCTTCATATTTTGAATGCGCACGGGAAACTCACCCCTTACTGTGAATGGCTTCATAGCTGCCTGCCCCATACCTACGCCCTCGCAAACAAACTGCTGCCGCTGCCTGCTGTCGATGTTGTGGTAAAAGCGGGGGCGTATGTCATCCCGGAAAAAGGGCATATGGGATATTGCCCGGAACCGGGGGTGGTGTATATCACGGTTGATCCTGAAAACCCGGCGTTTTCTCACAATGAAGAGGATGCCCTTGAGCGGATGTTTGCGCATGAGCTGCACCATGCTGCGCGGTGGGCCGGGCCGGGATATGGCCGGACGCTCGGTGAAGCGCTGGTGTCTGAAGGGCTTGCCGGGCATTTTGCGCTTGAGCTTTTTGCAGGGGAACCAGAGCCCTGGGAGCGCCTCAGTTCAGACATACTCCAACCCTATATTCCACACCTCAATGAATACTGGCATCGCACGGATTACGATCACAATGCCTGGTTTTACGGAACCGGCTCTTTACCCCGGTGGCTGGGATATAGCGCAGGGTTCCACCTGGTTTCTCGCTACCTTGCCGCTGCCCCACACCTCCGGGCCTCAATGCTTGCCAATGCAGAGGCGGAAGCGTTCAGAACATTTATGTAAGTGAACATCACCGGTCAGGCTCATCAGGCCTCCCTGTTTCAGCAAGTGAAAAGGTAACGGGTGAAGAGACGCCTCCATCAAAGAGATGAAGGAATCTGCTTTCCGGTTACCCTGATGTTATGTTTTAACCGGCGCGTTTATTCAGACACCATGCCGTTCGCAGCCGCTTTTAACGCGTCTTCACCCATCACATAAGGTCTCCACTTACTGTCAGGGCAGCCGCCATGCTTTTTGTAAAAGGCTTCTGCAGGCTGATTTCCGACCATCACATCCCATTTCAGCCGCCCCCCACCCTCAGCAATAGCCCAGGCCGCCACATGGCGAAAAAGCGCAGAGCCGGCGCCTTTTCCCCTGTGCCCTGAATCCACAAAAAACTCTTTCAGAACCAGCGTTTTCTTTAGATCGTAGGTAAAGGGGATAACCAGCCCAACCGCATAGCCAATAATGCCTTCACGGCACTCGGCGACAAAAATATGGCATTCAGGATGTGGCCCAAACGCGCGCGTTAACAGGGACTTTTCATCGACAGTAAAGTCGCTGATATAATGCTCGAACTCTGCCAGCGAACGCATATGCCTGAGCACATCCGGGATATCACCGGGCATCGCTGCCCGGATAGTGAGGGGGGAGTCAACATTCGCAGGAGAACCCATCGGCCGGGGCGGGAATATGTTCTCCCTGCAGGGGAAGCCCTTCGTCAACCCAGCCGGTAAGGCCGCCAATCATCTCTTTTACCGCAAAACCCAGCCCAGCCAGCCGGATGGCGGCACGGTGTACGCCGTTACAGTGGGGGCCGGCACAGTAAACAACAAACAGCGTCTCGCGTGGATACCCGGACATGCGCTCCTCAGTGAGGGTACGCGTGGGAATACTGATCGCGCCGGGGACATGCGCTTTTGCAAAGGCTTCACCACTTCTGACATCGACCAACACATAGTCGACATTGCCTGTTTTCTGGCTCTGATGGACATCGGAGCAATCGGTTTCAAACGCTAAACGGCGGCTGAAATGTTGCAGGGATTCAGCAGGTGAGGCGGCGGGAACTTCACTGATTAAACTTGGCATGAGCACTGTCTCCTTTCAAAGTGTCTGATGATTGTAAGAAGCAGCCTCACGCTGATAAAGTGGCGGCACTGACAATAACTGGTAGTTTTCCGCCAATGTTAAAACACCCCGGCTTGGTCGCCATCCTGGCTTATGACGGACTTTGTGCGTTTGAATTTGGGATCGCGGTAGAGATTTTTGGCCTTCATCGCCCTGAATTTGATTTTCCCTGGTATCAACACCGGATAGTGTCGGTCGACCCTTCCCCGATAAAAGTGTCAGAAGGCATCCAGGTTGTTTCAGATTTTGGGCTGGACTCGCTCAGCGAAGCACAGACCATCATTATTCCCGGCTGGCGTAACCGCGATGAAAAGCCACCGCAGGCCCTTCTGGACGCAGTGTGTGAGGCCTGTCAGCGCGGGGCGCGCCTGCTCTCTATCTGCTCAGGCGTTTTTGTCCTGGCGGCTGCCGGCTTACTGAACGGCAAGCGTGCGACCACCCATTGGCGTTATACCAGTGAGCTGGCGGCGCACTATCCCGATATAACCGTGGACCCGAATGTCCTGTATGTCGACAGCGGGCAAATTATTACCTCTGCGGGAAGCGCAGCAGGGATTGATGCCTGCCTTCATCTGATTTGCCGTGATTACGGTGCGCATATTGCTAACGTGGTGGCGAGGCGTTTAGTGATGGCCCCGCAACGTTCTGGCGGGCAAATCCAGTTTATCCCGTCTCCTGTTGCACAGAAGCCGCGTGATGAGATTGCCCCGGTGCTTGAGTGGGCGCTTCAGAACCTGGACAGGGCGCTGTCAGTCAGGCAAATGGCAGACAGGGCGTTAATGTCAGAACGGACTTTTCTGCGGCGTTTCAAAGAGGCGATGGGGACAACCCCCAAAGCCTGGTTGCTTCAGGCCCGGATGAACCTTGCGCGCGAGTTACTCGAAAATAACCACCTGCCTAACGAACACGTCATGGAATATTGTGGGTTCGGGTCTATGGAGAGTTTCCGTGCCGCATTCCGTAAATCGGTGGGCGTCTCACTCTCCTCCTACCGTAAGCTGTTTGGCAGCATGGCGACGGAAAGCGCAGGCACCGGCGCATTGGGCGGGTAGCCACAATGCGACGGAAAGCCGGGCGCGCAGGGGTTTTCCGGCCAGAAAGCAAGGCGGTGGAATATCAGTCGTATACCGGGGGAAAAAGCCGGACTTTAACGCATTACGGTTTACTCTATTTTGGCAGAACTGATGTTGTCTTCGGCTTTCCAGATGCGGTATTTAACCTCAATGTTGCCTGGCGTATACACCACGACGGGAAGTTTACTGTTATAACGCAACATGCCATTCGCCCCGAGATTTGCGTCGACAAATTTCTTTTCCTTTTTCCCTTCAGGGCAGGCCATCATAGTCGAGACGTGCATCATGCCTGAATCCGGCGTTTTTGCCGGCTCATACACGTAATAAGGGTATCCCCAGCCATCCACCGTTTCGCTCCGCAGCTGGCCCAGCAAATGGTGCTGGTTACAGTCGGTTTCTAACGTTTGACCAATCATCAGCTCAATTTTATATAAATACTCATTCTTACGTTCCGGCAGCTGGATCACCTGCCGGCTTATTCCTTTCTCCGGTTGCGGATAAGGTGCGATATTTTTTAAAGGCGGCTGCTGAGCGAAAGCGCTTGCTGAAAGGCAACTGGCGGTCATCAGCAAACAGATGGCCAACGGGGACGTTCTGGTCATGGAAGGTGTCCTTGATTGCATTTTGTCCAGACAAATGGCTGGAAATATTGAATTAAGAAGTATTAAGCGCTGCAATTCTATTTAAAGCCAGCAGTTATTGTCACTCAACAGAGAAGGATCGGGGCGCTGCCTCCCGTAACAAATAGTTTACACAGGCTGTTTGGGTTCATCCGTGCCTGATCCTGACACCGCCGGTTATCTCAGGCGACAGAGCAGAAGAGCACACGTTGATAGCATTTAACGGCGGAAGACGATGTAGGGGAAGGTCATGCCATGACCACAAAACAACCGCCTCAATGCGAGGCGGTATCCGGGCAACGCCTTCAGGCATGGGCTTTCCGGTCGGCGAGCAGCGTGTCGACGAATGCCGCGATCTCAGGCTTCTCCTGTTCTATCTGCGCAATTTTATCGGCAAATCTAGGCAGATAGGCTTTGTGGGCGTAGAGCAGCGCATCCAGTACCTTAACGGCCGTCTCCCCCGCCGGGATAAGCGGGTTGATGGTGAAGGCATGCAGGGCGGCACCGTAATCACCGGTGACGGCCGCGTCGATCACCGTCTCTTCCATGGCTTTCATTAACTGGATCATGCCGCGGGCAGCCGGCGGCAACGCACCCCAGCGCAGCGGCTCCGGGCCGTGCGACGTGATGGCCGCAGTGATTTCCACCACGCAATCAAACGGCAAATCAGCAATAGCCCCATTGTTACGGGTAGAAACCACCATCAGTTTACCGCTGTTGTTCTGGATAGACGCGATCAGGTCACACGCGGCATCGCTGTAATGCGCACCGCCGCGCTGGCTCAGCTCCTCAGGCTTGTAGTTCAGGTTCACGTCTTTATACAGCTCAAACAGGCGCGCTTCGGTTTTCTTGACCACTTCCGCACGGGTTTCATAGCGTGCGAACTCCTCGACAGCGTGTGCCAGCATCGGCTCCTGCAGGTAGTAGTAGCGGTGGTAGCCACAAGGCAACAGGCCCAGATGTTTTACCTGGTCGAAATAGAAAGGGATCTGGTGGATGTTTTTCAGCCCTTCATCCGTTCTCTCCTGCTGCTCAGGGGAGTAGATTTTCTCAATCAGTTCTGCGGTGCGCTCATTGCCCTGCTGGTCCCAGACGCGGTGCCAATGGAAATGGTTAAGCCCGGCGAATTTGAAATAGAGATCCTTTTCCTCTTTGCCCAGCACTTTGCACGCCTGGGTGATATGGCCGAAGGGGACATTACATAACCCGACGGTTTTTTCCCATTTGCCGTATTTGATGGCAGCTTCCGTGACCATCCCCGCCGGGTTGGTGAAGTCCACCAGCCAGGCATTGGGGCATAATTCACGCATATCATCGATGATGTCGAGAATAACCGGGATGGTGCGGAACGCTTTGAAAATACCGCCTGCGCCGTTGGTCTCCTGCCCCATCAAACCGTTGGCTAATGGGATCACCTCATCTTTCAGGCGCGCATCCAGCAAGCCGACGCGAAATTGTGTGGTGACATAATCCGCATTTTTCAGCGCTTCCCGGCGGTTTAACGTCAGGTGCACCTGCCAGTCCAGCTTCGCCGCGGCGATCATACGCTTCGCCATATTCCCGACGATTTCCATTTTCTCTGCGCCATCGTCAATATCCACCAGCCACAGCTCAGCAATCGGTAACTGGTCTTTACGCAGGATAAGGCCTTCAATCAGTTCCGGCGTATAGCTGGAACCCCCGCCGATGGTGACAATCTTGATCTTATTTTGCATAGGATGTAACTCCGTTTGGTGTGAGTCAGGCGAGGGGAATAGGCCGCGCAGGGCAGCAGGAAGCCTCACCGTAGGGATGCTGTTTTCCAGGAGATGCAGGTATTAAAAATTCAGCCTGCCGTCGCAGGCCGGAAAGGTTATGTGTGCCGATCGAGATAATGGCGCACGGCGCCCAACAGGCCCGCGCTGTTCCCATGCCTGGCGCTCCGTACGTCAACGGAGAGGCGATACCAGGCCAGGTGCTGTTTAATCTCTTCCAGGAATTGCGGGCGCTCGGTAATGCCGCCGCCGAGGAAAATACATTCCGGGTCGAAGATATGGGCGAGGTTATGGATGCCGGAGCAGATATCCTGCATAAACTGATTCACCAGACGTTGGCAGGTTATATCGCCCTGGTCGTATAAGCCGAATATCTCCTCACCGGTGACCTCTTCAGGGTTTTTCCCGACATGGCCGGCGTAACGCCGGCGCAACACCGTGAGCGTACAGGTCTCATTCATGGTGGATTTCATCAGCCGGTCACTGCCGGGGCGCTCACTGAGAATGTAGCCGAATTCGCCCGCCCGGAAACGGTGGCCGCTCACCAACGCGCCGTTGCAGAATATCGCGCCGCCGATGCCGGTGCCGATGGTCATCATCAGGACGTTGTCCATCTGCCCGGCACTGCCCAGCCAGCGCTCCGCCAGCAGTGCGCAGTTGGCATCATTTTCGGCGCTGACAGGCAAACCGGTTTTATTTTCCAGCCACCCGGTGATATCGAAATGATCAAAATCGCGGATGGCGCCGCCCATGGTAATAAAGCCGCTGTGGGGGTTGATATAACCCGGCACACTGATGGCTATCCCCTCACACCCTGGGTGCTGCTTCAGCCAGCCGAGGATGGCGGCAAGAATGGCCTCGCCGGAACGGTGGGGAATCTCTTTCTTATCTTTGTGAAGAATATCCCCCTGGCTGCTGACTACCCCCATTTTTAATGAGGTACCGCCAATATCAAACGCTGCTATTTTCATGCCCCGCTCCTTGCAGGCTCAGTGACCGCCACCGGCGATATCAGCCTGTAACATCAACGGCTGTTCAGAGTGATTCACCGCGGGTGGCGATGACGTTTTTATACCAGCCGAAGCTTTTCTTTTTCGAGCGCGAAAAGTCGCCGGTCTGGTCATCATGGCGGTTCACGTAGATAAAGCCGTAGCGTTTGCTGTACTGGCCGGTGCCGAACGACACGCAATCAAGGCAGCCCCAGGGAGTAAAGCCCATCAGGTCGACGCCATCTTCCAGCACCGCTTTCTTCATCTGCACGATGTGCTCACGCAGGTAGGCAATGCGGTAGTCATCATGGATTTCGCTGTTTTCTGCGACCTTGTCGACCGCCCCAAAGCCGTTTTCAACAATAAATAACGGTTTCTGATAACGCTCATACAGGGCATTCAGCGTATAGCGCAGGCCCACCGGGTCGATTTGCCAGCCCCAGTCAGACGCCGGTACATAAGGGTTTTTGCGGCTGCCGGGGAAGGCCTCGAATTCGCCGTCACCCTGGGCGGCACTCGCGTACTCCACGGCGTTGCTCATGTAATAGCTGAAACCGAGGTAATCCGTGCAGCCTTCACGCAGGGTCTGCGCATCTTCCGGGGCCATCTCAATATGGAAACCGCGCAGCGCCCACTCTTTCAGGATGTAAGACGGATAAGCGCCCCGCATGTGCACGTCGCCAAACAGGTAGCGCTCCTGCATCGATTTTTGCGCATACATCACGTCGTCAGGGTTACAGGACCAGGGATAGAGCGGCACCATGGCGAGCATACAGCCGATTTTGAAGTCAGGGTTAATCTGGTGGCCGAGCTTCACGACTTTCGCGCTGGCCACGAACTGGTGGTGCAGCACCTGGTACATCACCTCTTCCGGCTTGTCATGATCGGTAAAAATCACCCCGGAATTGCTGTAGCCAAACAGCGGCCTGCGCCAGTTACGCTGGTTATTGATCTCGTTAAAGGTCATCCAGTATTTCACTTTGTGCTGATAGCGCGTCATCACCACCTCGCTGTAACGCACAAAGAGATCGATCAAGTCGCGGTTGAGCCAGCCGCCATACTGCGTGACCAGGTGCAGCGGCATTTCGAAGTGTGAAAGCGTGATGACCGGCTCAATGCCGTACTTCAACAGCTCATCGAATACGTCATCATAAAATTTCAGCCCCGCCTCGTTAGGCTCCTGCTCATCCCCGTTGGGGAAAATGCGCGTCCAGGCGATAGAGGTGCGGAAACACTTAAAGCCCATCTCCGCGAACAGGGCGATGTCTTCCTTGTAGTGATGGTAAAAGTCGGTGGCCAGATGGTTGGGGTAGTGTTTGCCTTCGACGATCCCGTCGGTAATTTCACGCTCAACCCCGTGCGCGCCGCCGGTGAGCACGTCCACAATGCTGGGGCCTTTGCCGCCCTCTTTCCACCCACCTTCAACCTGGTGCGCGGCCACCGCGCCCCCCCAGAGAAAACCAGCCGGTAACGTTGACATAATTCATCCTTTTAAATTGCTGACAATGGCTTACTGCGTATTCGCTTTTGACAGTTCCTGCACTTCGCGGTGCAGATAGATCAACTCTTCCACCAGGTCGCGGCACAGCATGGCGTTCATCAGGTGGTCCTGGGCGTGCACCAGGATCAGGCTGACGGAAATTTTGCCGCAGCCCTCATCGGCACCGATCAGGGCCGTCTGTATTTTATGGGCTTCCCGGGCGGCTGAACCGGCGTTTTCCAGCAGCTCATCCGCCTCGCCCCACTGGTATTTTCTTGCGGCCTGCAGCGCCTGCATGGCCGATGAACGCGCTTCCCCGGCATGGATGATTAACGCCATGACCGTGCTTTCCAGTTCCTGCATCTCTTCCATCATTTCATCTCCGCAGCCAGGTTTTCGCTCACCATTTCCGCCTCTTGTTCAAGCAGCTGGCGTTCGTACATTTTGAAGAACGGGTAATAAATCAACGTGGATAAACAGATCAGGAACGCCACCAGAACCACCGCGCGCCAGTCCCACCCGGTTGACCATGCCGCGCCAATCGGGCCGGGGGTGGTCCAGGGTGCCAGCGAGACAACGTGGTTAATCAGGTCAGTGCGGGTGGCCGTCCAGGCAATCACGGCGTTAATCAACGGTGTGGTGATAAACGGGATGAACAGCAGCGGGTTCATGACCACCGGCGAGCCGAAAATAATCGGTTCATTGATGTTGAACAAACCGGGCACGAAGCCGAGGCGGCCGATGGAGCGCAAGTGCGCGGAGCGGCTGCGCAGGTACAGGATCACCAGCCCCATGGTGGCACCCGAGCCGCCCACGGTGATAAAGAATTGCCAGAAAGGCTCAATGAAGATTTTAGGGATCTCCTGGCCGGCGTTTAACGCCTCCTGGTTCAGCCCCAGGTTGCTCAGCCAGAATGCCTGCAAAATACCGCCGACAATCGCCGCACCATGAATGCCCGCAAACCACAGCAGGTGGCACAGCAGCACGGCGATCAGCACCGCAGGCAGGGAGTCCGCCGCCGAGATAACCGGCGCAAACACCGACATAATCGCCTGGGGGATTAACAGGCCAAAGTGGTTCTCAATAAACAGGTTCAGCGGATACAGTGTCAGGAAAATCACCATAATCGGGATCAGCAGGTCAAACGACTGCCGGATCTTCGGCGGCACCTGCTCCGGCAGCTTGAAGCCGATGTTGAACTTCACCAGCACGTGCATCACTTCGGTGCAATAGAGGCTTATCAGGATGGCGGTGAAAATCCCTTCCCCACCGAGGGAAGCCACTGACAGCGCGCCGTCTTTCTGCGGTGAGGCCACCACCAGAAACGTCATCAGCGACAGCAGGGCGGCCATCAGGCCATTCATTTTGTAGCTTTGCGCCAGGTTGTACGCGATGGCACCGGTGATAAAAATCGACATGATGCCCATGGTCATGTTGTAGGGCATCATCAGCTGGTCGTTGTACTGCTTGATCATGCCCAGCCACCACTGGGCGAACCCCCACTGGCTGTTTTCGCTGAAGGGCGGGTGGGAGAACAGCAACATAAACGAACCCACAATCAGGAAAGGCATGGAGGCGATAAAGCCGTCTTTGATCGCCACCACATGCCGTTGCGAAGAGAGCCTCGCAGCAATGGGACTGATGCGGTTCTCAATCACGCCGAATAAGGAATCAGCCAGTGTGCTCATTACGCCCCCTTATTGGCATCAATCAGTGCGAGCGCCGACGCCAGGATTTTTTCCCCATTCAACATGCCGTAATCCATCGTATTAATAACGGCAACGGGTTTTTTATATTCCTGCGCATTCCGTTCAAACTCCGCCAGCTTATATTTGATCTGCGGGCCGAGCAGGCAGCAGTCATAATCGGCGATCTTACGGGTAAACTCTTCCATGCCGACGGCCTCTATTTCGGCCGCCAAACCCCGCTGTGACGCGGCTTTCTGCATTTTTTGCACGACCATACTGGTAGACATACCTGCGGAACAGCACAATAGAATTCTCATCATGATATCCTCCGTTTTTTTTAACTATGTACGCGTTACGCCGCGCGCCTGCAACCGGTTACAGATTTGTTTTGTTTCTTTTGTGATCCATAACTCAAACCGAAACCCCCTATTTTCAGGCACGACAAAAGAATAATCTGATACCGGTTTCAGATTATTTTTCAGTTAAATCATGATAATTACCGGCGGCGGCACCGGATTAATTAACCCGCGGCGAAATGGGTAACCGGCTTTACCGGAATCGGCCGTTTTTCAATGCGGGATTTTGCGTTACAATGCCTGGGTACGCTGAAAAGGACGCTGAATGACTACGATGCTCGATGTTGCAAAACGCGCAGGCGTTTCGAAAGCCACCGTTTCACGGGTGCTGGCAGGGCACGCTTATGTGTCGAAAACCGTCAGGGATCGGGTCATGCTGGCCGTTGACCAGATGGGCTACCGCCCTAACCTCCTGGCCCGGAACCTGGCCACAAACCGGTCGCAAAGCATCGGCCTGATGGTTCCCAATACGCTGTACCACGGCCCTTTTTTTACTGAGCTCCTCTTTCAGGCAGCGACGTTAACCGAACAGTTAGGCTCCCAGCTGGTGTTGGCGGATGGTAAGCACAATGCGGAACAGGAGCGCCAGGCAATTAATTTCCTGATCGACAGTTGCTGTGATGCCGTGATTATTTATCCGCGATACTTAAGCGTTGATGATATTGATGCGTTAATTCCCACCATCAGCAAACCATTAATTGTATTAAACCGCCGGTTAAAAAAATTCCCGCAATATTCCGTCTGCGCTGACCATGAAAATGACACGCTGAATGCGGTAAACCATTTAATTTCACAGGGCCATAGAGAGATCGCCTTTATCAAAGGCATGGGCAGTTCCTATACCGGGCAGAGCCGCTTAAGGGGCTATATTTCATCGCTTACCGAAAACGGCCTGGCATATGATGAAAATTTGATTCTGGAAGGCAGCTGGACAAACGAAAGCGGCCGTCAGGCGGCTGAAGCATTGCTTAAGAGAAACGTGGCTTTCTCCGCGATTGTCGCCAGTAATGACGACATGGCCATCGGTGCCGCCTGCGCCCTGCACGCGGCGGGCCTGCATATTCCCCGTGACGTCTCGTTACTGAGTTTCGATGACATTCCGGTCGCGCCCTTTTTCATTCCGGCCTTAACCACGGTGCATGTGCCCATGGCGGAAATGGTCTCCAGCGCGCTGATGCAACTGACCCACATGCTGGATGGGGAAGAGGTCGCCCCGCTGTCATTGATGCCCGGCCAGCTGGTCATCCGCGACTCCATCGCCCAGGGGCCGTATGCGCGGTGAAGTTAACGTTGCTCCCCACTCATCGCGGCCGGTGTGCCTGCGTTACTCAGCAGGCCGCCGTTCATCCCTTCAACATCCCCTACACGGTGCAGTGCCGGTAAACACGCTTTACCGGCACCCTCTAAAAGCCCAGCCCCACCCTCAGCTCTCGATCGAGATATCTTTATTGCTGGTCTCTTTGCTGAAATACGTACATGCCGCAGATACCAGGGCTAAAAAGACCATATACCACGCGATGGCGTAAGGCGTCCCGAAATAGCTCAGTAAAAAAGCCCCAATGATCGGCGCAGTGCCGCCACCGACAATTCCCCCGACATTGGTTGCCATGGCAAAGCCGGTAAAACGGACTCCGGTGCTGAACGCCTCGCCGGTGAAAGAGGCGACGGCACCGTAAACCAGCCCATAGCTGATCATTAATAAGCTTGCCCCTGCCAGCATCGGCATAAATTCCCCGCTGGAATACAGGGTCCAGAACGGAAAGGCGGATAACGCCGTCACGGCAAACCCGATAAGCATCATTCTGCGGCGCCCGATTCTGTCAGAGAGCGCGCCCGCCAGGGGGACGACCACAAGATGCGTGCAAATGGCCAACATCACTACCGCCAGGACAAGGCTGTTGGACATGCCGAGATCTCTTTGCGCATAGCTCATTGAAAAAACGGTAAATAAATAGAAGGTAGAGAAGTGGCAAATGTTTGCCCCGGCCACCAGCAGGAGCTGTTTCGGGAATTTTGTAAACAGGGTCATGGCCGGGGACATTTCCGGTTTAGCTGCTTGCGCCCTTTTGGCGGCGGCTTCCACGAAGACCGGGGATTCTTTCACTTTCGATCTGACAAAAACGCCCACCACCAGGAGCGCCAGGCTGGCCACGAACGGTATCCTCCAGCCCCAGGCGTAAAACTCGTCCGTGGGCAGCACCGAACTGACGATCAGGAGTAAGCCTGCCGAACCAAAAAAGCCAAATACCGGGCCGATGTTGTTTATTGCGGTATAAAAGCCCCGTTTTCGCCGGGGTGCGTGCTCCAGCAGCATCAGAACCGCGCCGCTGTATTCACCTGCAAAAGCAAACCCCTGAATAAAGCGCAAGATACACAACATGATCGGCGCCCAGATACCGGCGCTGGCGTATGTCGGCAGTAAGCCTATCGCCACCGTACTCAGCCCCATGACAATCAGCGTCATGTATAATAATTTTTTCCTGCCTATTCTGTCCCCGAAATGGCCGATGACCAGGGAACCGAGCGGGCGGGCAATAAATGAAATGGCAAATGAGGCCAGTGACGCTAACCGCGACACGGTTTCATCCGCTTCGGGAAAGAACAAAGGCGCAAATATTAAGGCCGCAGCAGTGCCGTACAGGTAAAGGTCATAGGTTTCCAGGGCCGTACCAAACAGGCTGCCGGCAACCACATTTTTCATTGATTTATTATTATCGGCGTCAGTACTTTCACTATGTGTAGGTGTTTGTTCCGAGACAGAGATGTTCATCGTTATTATCCTTCAGTGCAGGTGCTTTTTATATCAGCCAACGTTTTTCAGCGTTGCTTACCCTTCAGTGCCTGAACAAAATAGGTTTCATCCCCCATTTGGCCGCCCTTCAGCGCTATTTCCAGCCCTGACAAAAACGGTTTTTCAGATAACGCCTTACATAAAGGCGCGCCGGGTGAAATAGCCGATTGGATAACCAGCGCATCAGGGGCGAGTATTTTCGTCACCTGGCTTGACGTATCGCCACCTGAAACCACGATCCGTTTAAGCGGGTGCCGCTCCAGAATTTTTTGGGTGATAAGCCCAAGCTCAATACTTAATGCCTTCCCCCCCTGGGTTTTAGCCGCTTCAGGGCTGGCCCCCCGGGACACCATGAACGTGATCATGTCGGCGATACGTGCATCATCCGGGCCTTTTGCCGTATGGATGACCACATTTTCCCCGCCCTGCAGCAGTTCAATGGCTTTATCAATGATGTCCTGCGCGGCCTGTTGCTTTTCGTTTTCAGAAATCAACGCCCTGGCCTCTACGCCAATCTCCACAAAGCCATGTTCTATGGCCTTTTTAATCTGTAAATAGCTAAACGGGGAGGCGCTGCCGGATATCACCAGCAATTGTTCCACCGGCGTTAAAGACGTATCCGGTGCCGGGCTGTGGTCAATCTGACCAGACTGCTGCCAGTGCTGGATAAGGCCATATTCAACCCCTGAGGAGCCGACGACAAACAGCGGCGATGACTGTTCAGCGAAGGTTGTCAGGATATTACCGACAGCCGTAAGGTGGGCGGGCGTTGCGCCATCAAATAAAATGGCATCGTCATTTTCAGCCATCTTTTCCAGCGCCGGTTTTAACCCGGTGTCGTCATCCAGTTGGTTAATCGTGACCCGGCCAAATTTCAATGATTTCTGTTTTCCGATATGCAATGCCAGATCGGCTTCATGCATTGGCGTAATAGGGTGGGATTTCATCACCGGATGACGATCAATACGGTGGACGGCATGATCTGTTTTTGAAAGCGCAAATAAATTGCCGAAAATACAGTACCGCCCCAGCGCAGGGTTACCGGCCACCACCGGTACGGCGCTTTTTCCAAATATTGCTGACGCCATACCGATAACATGGCCGATATTCCCGGTTTCAGGTGAACTGTCGAACGTTGAGCACACTTTGTAATGAACAACCTGTGGGGCCAGTGCTTTTAACGCCGAAAAGACCTCAGGAAGGGTGTTATCCATCTCGTCGGGAGACATGGCGCGGCTGTCGCCTGCTATGCCTATCGCGTCAAACGTCCCTAATGTGCTTAATAACCCGGCAGAAGGGGGCGTCAGGAACATCGCACATTTCAGCCCGGCAGCTGCCAGAACTTCCAGCGCATCCGATGACCCCGTGAAGTCATCGCCATAAAATGCCAGTCTGAGCCCAGGCTGCGTGGTTGTCTGCTGCGTGTTTGCATGCATAGTTATGCCCCTCCAAATTTTTCCAGGGCAGCCGCCAGCGCCGGCCTGGTTTTGGCATACTGATGAACAGGAACCTGATGAATAGCGGCCTCCCAGCCTTCGCGCATACTTTGTACGCCGGCAGCGATACCGCCCGGATGGCCGATGATGCCGGCACCTGCCAAATGCATCAGATCGACTGATTTAAGGTGGCGATAGAGATCGGGTGCCTGCCCTGCCCATTGCCCGGAAGAGAAAACAGGCATGACAGGTTGCACACCCGAAAAGGGCGTCAGGCAATGTAGTGCTGAATCAATGACGGAGTCATCAGGCTCCCAGAATTTGCTCTTGATACCGTTAACATGTAAATGGTCTATCCCGCACAGGCGCCAGATTTTCTGATAAGCCGGGAAGGAGAAGCCGAGACTGGGGTTGCGGGTTAACGCGCCCCATCCGTTACGATGACCATGAATCGGCAGCTGCGAGTGCTTGCGGATATGTTCAACGGCCGAATGGCCTACCCAGTTAAGATTCAGCATGATACAGGTGCCGCCTGCCTCTGCGAGAGCATCATGCCTGCGCAGCATCTCATCCACACTGCCGGAGATATTGATGGCATACATCGGCATACGGCCCAGGCGATCGGCATGTTTTTTTATGACAGGCATCACCGCATTCAGGCGGGCATCGAAGGTCGCGTAGTCAGGGCTGGCGGTTAACTCATCATCTTTAATGAAGTCGATACCGCCTGCGCAAAGCTCATCCACGACCTGAGCGGTCTGCTCCGGCATCAGGCCAATGCTGGGCTTAATGATGGTGCCGATAATCGGCCGGTCATGAATATTGCAAAGCGTCCGTGTTCCTTCAATGCCAAACTGCGGCCCGGCAAACTTCGTCGCAAACTGCTCAGGCAGCGTGATATCCAGCAAACGCAGCCCGGTCACTTCACCGATTTCAAACAGGTTTCCCGCCACGGTTGTCAGTAAAGCAGGGATATTGACGCCAATGTTTTCGATGGGAAACGCAATTTCTACCTGTCCGCGGAAATAGTGTTCTGAGGCGTGTTTTCGCTTCAGAAACGCGCTGTGCAGCGAAGCCGCATTGGCCGGCGCCTGTTCGGTAATTGACACCACCCTGGCACGCGATCTCTCTTTAAGCTCAGCGGATTCCCCAGGCAGAGAGATAAACGTTCCGCTGGATTGTTCGCCGGCGATAATTTCACTGACTTTCTCAAGAGGGTAACTGCTTTCCACGAAAAACAGTGCGGTAAACTCTTCTCTTGCGGGTGAAGATGAAAGCATATTAATTCCTTATTTATTAATAATGTGCACAGGGTCTTAATACTGAAAATCAATTTTCAATATACATTGACGGCCTTTTTTGCCTATCGATATGATTTCCGCGGAAGAGGAGAAAAAGTCACAGCCAACCGGATCGGCGGTCATCAGCCTGTGCTGAAATATGGAGGAAAATCAGTATGTCCAGACCACTCAGGCCCTCGCTTAATGCACTCCGGGCGTTTGAAATGACCGCGAGAAAAGGGGGATTCACGGAAGCAGCAAATGCGCTTTCTGTGACGCATGGCGCAATCAGCCGGCATATCAGGGCGCTGGAAGAATTACTGGGCGTCACGCTGCTTATCCGCACGCCGCAGGGCACCACACTGACGGCGGAAGGGGCCAAACTGGCGGCCGGGCTGAGTAAAGCCTTCGGCATGATTCAGGAAAGCATTGATGACGTCCGGCCGCGGCCGCTTGAGTTGTCCTGTTCCGCGTCAATCATGATGTACTGGCTGTTGCCGAGAATGGGGCGGCTTCACAGCAGCTTCCCGGCTATGGAAGTCGGCTTACGCACCGGGCATGGCCCCATCGATTTCGCACTTGACGGCGTCAGCGTGGCCATCCGCCTGGCAAGCATTCCTGTGCCGTTCGGGATAACACCTGTGCCGTTAATCGATGAATGGGTCGGCGTCGTCTGTGCCCCGGATTACCTGGCGTCTTCCGGGGTGAAAGAGATTGCCGATCTTAAACATGCCCGTCTGCTGGCGACCCGGACACGGCCGGATGCCTGGGAAAGCTGGTATCGCGCGAACGATGCGGAATTCCCCGCCGGGAGTGAGCTGGAGTTTTATGAGCATTTTTATCTGATGATAAAAGCCGCCAACGTCGGCCTGGGGTTTGCCAACACCCCAAGGATGCTGGTGCGTGAAGAGCTCGAAAAAGGCAGCCTGATCGCGCCTTTCGGCTTCGTCAAAGGCCCTGAGAAGTTAGTGCTCTGGATCTCACCGAATGCTGAATCGCGGGAAGACACCACCCATCTGGTTGAATGGATCAGTGCAGAGATGGCAGGAAATTAAGGCTGGCTCCAGGGGTTAACGACGCGCCTGCCCTGGCAGACAGGCGCGGGATACCTTAAATATCGCCGGCCCCCCAGGCCAGGAAGCCCCCGTCAACCGGCAGGACAATCCCATTGACATAGGCGGCGGAATCGGAGGCCAGATAGCTGACGGCACCGGCAATCTCGGATGTCAGGCCATAGCGCCCGAGCGGGATGGCTTTGCTGTATGCCTGACGGAATGTGTCGCTATGCAGCTCTTTCGTCATCGGGGTGTCAACCGGGCCGGGAGCCACCGCATTCGCCGTAATCCCGTATTCACACAGCTCTACGGCCATCTGGCGGGTCAGGGCGATAACCGCCCCTTTGGATGTGCCATACGCAGTCCGCCCTTTTCCCACTGCCCTCAGCCCGGCGACAGAGGCAATATTAATAATCCGGCCTGCGTTATTTTTTTTCATCAGTCTGGCTGCTGACTGGCAGCAGAGGAAGGTGCCGGTGACGTTGATAGTCATTGTTTTAGTGAACACGTCAGCATCGAACTCCAGGAACGGCATCGTTTTGGCGATACCGGCTGAGTTCACCAGTACGTCGCAGCGGCCAAACTCTTTATCTATCCACGTAAAGGCCGCATCAATACTTTGTGGTGAGCTGACATCCATATGACAGGTTGAGGCTGCCAACCCTTTGGCGGTGAGTTCTTCGCAAAACGCGTTCGCGGCATCGGCGTTAATGTCACAGATAATGACGTGGAAATGTTCCGCAGCCAGTTTTGTTACTACTTCTGCGCCAATGCCCATCGCACCACCTGTTACAACGGCAACTTTCTTATGTGTAGTAGTCATAATGTCCTTGAGCGTAGTTGAGGTAAGCATGATCTTCTTTTGCACTCTATGAAGAGCCACTTCAGAGCGCAATGGATAAAAAATCACTGGCCGCTGACAAAAAATCACCCGGCCACCCTCGCTCTGTTTAAAAAAAACCGTTGGGACAGCCAGGCAGAAACAGGGGGAGTGCGCGCCCTGGATGTGAAAAAATGTTTACAGCGCGGATCGGTGCCGATTAACATTTACTCATACTAATCAGCGAAAACTATCGCAGTGATACGTAACGTGGGCGGGCGGGCTGCCGATAACTAGAGCTACCCTTACTTTATCCGGTGTATCTGATGCGATTGAGTTTCCTGAAAAAGTTCCCTTTCCTGAGCAGTTTGCGTTCAGCCGCGTCGTTCAACGCGCTTGGGCAAACCATGCCCGTTATCGAATTCAGCCCTGCTGGGATCATTCAGAAGGCCAGCCCGCTTTTTCTGGCAACGATGGGATACACGGCTGATGAAGTCCTGGGCCGCCACCATAGTCTGTTCTGCCCCCCTTCCCTGGTCAGTTCACCGGCATACCGCCGCTTCTGGCAACGCCTGGCGGCCGGGGAGACCTTCAGCGATAAATATCTGCGGCTGGCGAAGGGCGCGCGCCCGGTATGGCTGGAGGCGAGTTACATTCCGGTCACTGACTGGCGCGGCAGGGTATGCAAAATCATTAAAATCGCCGCTGACATCTCCGACCGTATGCAGTCAGTGCTTGAGCAGGAATCCGTCATCACCGCCATCAACCGCTCGATGGCGGTCATTTCCTTCGACCCGGCCGGCATCGTGCGCGATGTGAACGAAAACTTCCTGAAAACGACCGGATATCAGCGGGATGAGGTATTGGGGCAGCACCACAGGATGTTCTGTTCAGAAACGCTGCGCAACAGCGCGGAATACCGGCAGTTCTGGGAAAGGCTGAACCAGGGGGAGTTTTTCTCCGGCCAGTTCCCTCGCCTGAACCGCCGCGGTGAACCGCTCTGGCTGCGTGCGACCTATAACCCTGTTTTTAACAACGAAGGTCAGTTGTACAAAATTGTGAAGTTTGCGTCGGATGTCACGGAGCAGGTTCTGCGTAATCAGCGGGAACAAGAGGCGGCCGTTCATGCCTGGGATATGGCGGTGCAGACCCGCGGCAGTGCGCAGGCCGGAACCGAGGTGATTGAGAACAGCATCCGGATGGTGGAGAAAATTATGCAGGGGATGAACGTTGTCTCCGCTGATATAACGCGCCTCAACAGCCAGTCTGACAGCATTGACGGCATGGTGGAAACCATCCGCAGCTTTGCCACGCAGACACGGCTCATCGCCCTTAATGCCGCTATTGAGGCCGCCAGGGCGGGCACCTCCGGCAGAAGTTTTGCGGTTGTCGCGGCGGAAGTGCGTAACCTGGCAGCGAGTGTCAGTGATGCCACCGAAAAAATCGAACGGGTGGTGGCCAGCAATAACCAGCTGGCGAAAGACGTGCTTAAAGGCATTGAAAGCAGCCTTAAGAATACCTGTGAAGGCGGCACGCTCATGCGCGAAGCCGGTGAAGTCATCGCCAGCATCCAGAAAAATTCAGAAGGTCTGGAGAGTGCGGTTAAGGATGTGGCCCGCTCAGTGAAGGCGGGCTGACAGGGGGAAAGGCAGCGCGTGGGCACCCTGCCCCACGCGCCGTGGGTGATCAGTGCCGGGCACCCATTGGCTGCCCGGAATGTGGCCGGGCGTCAGGGCGGATCCGGAACCAGATCGCATACATCGCAGGCAGGAAAACGAGGGTAATGATCGTGCCCCCCAACGTGCCGCCAATCAGCGTATAGGCCAGCGTCCCCCAAAATACCGAATGTGTCAGGGGAATAAAGGCCAGAATCGCAGCCATTGCCGTCAGCAATACCGGCCTGGCCCGCTGTACCGTCGCCTCGACCACCGCATGGAACGGCGCGAGGCCCTCTTTCTCGTTATGATGGATTTGCCCAATCAGAATCAGCGTGTTGCGCATCAGGATGCCCGACAGCGCAATCAACCCGACCAGCGCATTGATGCCAAACGGCTGATTGAAAAGCAGCAGCGTCGGCACCACACCGATCAACCCCAGCGGTGCCGTAAGGAAGACCATCATCATCGCCGACATGGAGCGCACCTGAAGGATGATGATCAGCAACGTCATGGCCAGCATGATGGGGAACAGCGGTGCCATCGCCTTGGTGGCTTTGCCTGATTCTTCAATTGCGCCGGCCATTTCAATGCGGTACCCGGCCGGAAGCGCGTCAATAACCGGCTGCAACTGTTTCATCAGTGCGGTGGAGACGTCCGGTGGTTGCAGGTTTTCGGCAATATCCCCCCGCACGGTAATGGTGGGCGTACGGTCACGACGACGCAGCACCGGATCTTCCATCCTGACCTCGACATCCCCAATTTGTGACAGAGGAATACGCTGGCCCGCACTGCCGACTAACGTGAAGCCGGCAATTTTAGCCGGATCGAGACGGATATCGCCTGCGGCACGGCCGGTCACCTGTACCTGGCGTATATCTTCACGCACCGTGGTAATCGGCACGCCCGAGAGCAGGAACTGGAGCTGCTGGGCGACACCGGCGGACGTCAAGCCGCTCGCCTGGAGGCGATCCTGATTCAGGGTGAAGTGCAGCGCCGGCACCCGCGGCCCCCAGTCGGTGTTGACGGTTCTCATCATCGGGCTTGCCTGTAACACGGTTTTCACCTTGTCAGCAATGCCGCGCAATGTGGCGGGGTCCGGCCCCATCACGCGCCAGGCGACCGGGAACGGTGAATACGGGCCAAACACCAACTGGGTCACCCGCACACGTGCTTCAGGTACCAGCCCATCGGCAGCCGCTTCCCGGAGCCGGAACTTGAGCGCCTCGCGAGACGTCTGGCTGTCTGTCAGTACCACAATTTTGGCGAAGGAGGGATCGGGCAATTCAGGCGCCATCGCCAGATAAAAACGGGGCGACCCCTGCCCGATGTAGGCCGTGACGATCTTTGCCTCCGGCTGCTTTTTCAGCCAGCCTTCGATTTTCGCCGCGGCGGCGCTGGTCTGCTCTATCGAGGTGCCGTAAGGCATCTGGACTTCCACCAGCACTTCCGGCCGGTCAGAGGTGGGGAAAAATTGTTTTTTCACCAGCCCCATTCCCAGCACCGCCAGCATGAAGAGGACGACAACGGTTCCGGCCACGGCCCATTTCCGCGCGATAACGCGGGCCAGCACCCGGCGAAAGCGCTGATAGCGCGGGGTGTTATAGAGGGCGTCATGCCCGCCTTCCACCCTGGCAATCTCCGGCAGCATCCTGACGCCCAGATACGGCGTGAAAGCGACGGCCACCACCCAGGAGGCAATCAGGGCGATGCCCACAATCCAGAACATATTGCTGGTGTATTCACCCGCCGTGGACTGGGCAAAGCCATTGGGCATAAAGCCTACGGCCGTCACCAGCGTACCGGCCAGCATCGGCGCGGCGGTATGGCTCCAGGCATAAGCCGAGGCCTTGATTCTGTCGTAGCCCTCCTCCATTTTTACCACCATCATTTCGATGGCGATAATGGCATCATCAACCAGTAACCCCAGCGCCAGGATCAGCGAGCCGAGGGTAATCCGGTCAAAGTTTTTGCCCGTCGCCGCCATGACCACAAAAACCACCGCCAGCGTCAACGGCACTGCCGCCGCGACCACCACCCCGACGCGCCACCCCATGCTGACAAAGCACACCACCATCACGACGAGCAGGGCGACAAAGAATTTCACCATGAACTCATCCACCGCAGAGCGGATGTTCACGGACTGGTCGGTCACTTTCGTCAGGGTCATGCCCAGCGGCATGTTTTCATTGATTTTAGCCGTGGCGGCATCCAGCGCGTGACCCAAATCCAGGCCGTTCCAGCCTTCACGCATCACCACGCCCAGCAGCAGCGCCGGTTCATTCTGGTTGCGGATCAGGAAGGTGGCGGGATCCTCATAACCGCGTTCGACCGTGGCCACATCGGAGAGCTTGAGCGTTTTGCCCTGTGCGACAAGCGGCGTTTCGCGGATCTTCTGCAACTCATCAAAGGCCCCGTCAAGGCGGATAAAAATCTGCGCGCCGTGGGTCTCAATGGCCCCCGCCGGCGTCAGCGCGTTCTGGCTGTTTAACGCAGAGAAAATATCCTGTGGAGAGAGGCCCACCGTCGCCAGGCGATCATGCGAAAAGGCGACGTAAATCCGCTCGGCCTGTTCCCCGATAATATTCACTTTCTTCACACCGGGGACATGCAGCAACTGCTGGCGCAATGCTTCTGCATCACGCACCAGCCGCCGCTGGGGCTCTCCTTTCGCTTTCAGTGCAAACAGCGCAAAAGTGACATCGGCAAACTCGTCATTCATCATCGGCCCGCTCACACCGGCAGGGAGATTTCTGGCCTCATCGCCCAGTTTCTTGCGTGCCTGATAGAACGCCTCCTGAACCTGTGACGGCGGCGTTTTGTCTTGCAGGGAAAGCGTGGTAAATGCCATCCCCGGCCGGGTATACGTCTCCGCCCGGTCATACCATGTGAGTTCTTGCAGCCGTTTTTCCAGCGGCTCGGCCACCTGATCCTGCATTTCCTGCGCGGTCGCGCCGGGCCAGGCGGTGATGATGGTCATCTGCTTGACTGTAAAAGGGGGATCCTCAGCCCGCCCAAGCCCGAAGAACGATATGATGCCGGCGAGCGTGATGAGAAGAATCAGGAACAGCGTGATTGAACGCTCGCGTACCGCAAGCGCGGATAGATTGAACCCTCCGGCGCTCATGGCAGGCTCCCCACTGCGCCGGCGGCCTGTTCGCCCAGGCGCACCGCCTCCCCTTCATGCAGAAGGTGCGCGCCCAGCGCAACCACCTTTTCCCCCGGCATCACGCCGCCGGTGACACGCGCAGCCTCATCGCTCAGGCTGAGCACCCTGACGGGCTGCCACGACACCTTCGCCGGCTGGCCTGAAATCCGCCAGACACCAGACCCGTTGCCCGGATCGTAAAGCGACGCCAGGGGCACCTGCATAACCTGGCTGTCGCCCCGGTTTGTCGTGAGGTGAAGCGTGACGGTTGCCCCCAGCGGCGCGTTCGCCAGCGCCCCCGTCAGCACATACCGCGCCTCAAAAGTGCGGGTCACCGGGTCGGCGGCATCGGAGAGCAGCCGCAGATGGGCAGCCACAGGCTGCGTTTCGCTGCCGTAGAGGGCGGCCTGCGCCTCGCTTCCGACAGCGGGGCGCAGCGTCTCCGGCAAGTGCACCAGCGCCTCACGCTGCCCGGCCCTGGCCAGCCGGATGACCGCCTGCCCGGCGCTCACCACCTGGCCGGGTTCTGCCAGCGTCTCCATCACCACGCCGTCTGCATCGGCCGGCAGCACCGCATAACCCATTGCGTTTTGCGCCACCCCGGCCTGCGCCTGCGCGGCGCTGAGTTCAGCCCTGGCCGCATCAGCCGCCGCCTTGATCTGATCGAACTCAGACGCCGACACGGCCCCGGCAGCGACAAGCCCACGGTAACGCGCCTCATCATTACCGGCTTTTTTCGCCCGCGCCCTGGCGGCATCCACCGCCTGTTGCTGCGCCTGGGCCTGTAACCTGAGGTCAACCGGATCCAACTGCATCAGCGGCTGGCCGCGTTTAACGGTCTGGCCGGTATCCACAAGGCGTTCAAGAATTTTACCCTGCACCCGGAAGCCGAGGTCACTTTGCGTACGGGCGACCACCACGCCGGTGAAGGCGCGTGACGTATCGGCCGCACGCTCCACAGTCGCTGAGCGTACCCGCGGGGGCTGTGTGCGCGGATCGTGCGCGGGGGTGTTATCACCGCAGCCCACCAGGGCAAGCGGCAGGAGGCAAACCACCAGACGGGCTGAATAAAGCCTGAGCATGGGAACCCTGATTGGTTAATAGGAAGGTATCCGCATTCTCAGACCAGTGACCAATAAAGTCAATAGTCACTAATCAGGGTGACAGGCTTCTCAGGATGAGGGAGGAAAGCAGCACAGCCGCCGTCGGGGCGGTATCCAGGTTGTACTGTAACTGGACAGGACTGATGAAAGGACGCATCACGAGGTAAATCGCCTGGGTGGCTTCATCCAGCGGGGTTTTCCGCTCGAACTCCCCGGCCTGCCTGCCTTCGGCAATGATGCTTTCAATCAGCGACCGCAGACGCGCCTCATATTTCTCCGTTGAGGGCCACTTGTCGCGCGCTGCCACGGCGGCAATGTCATAGAGCTTACGATCGTGGAAAAACAGGTCGCTGCCGGCCTCGGTAAGCGCCCTGAACAGGCGGCGCAGCTTCTCACAGGCTGACGGGGCATCCGCGATGGCGGCGTGCACCACCGACATCATCATGTCGAGCCGGTTGGCGCAAATCACCTCGCCGATAGCCTGCTTGGACTCAAAAAACTTGTAGATATAGGCTTTTGAAAAACCTATCGATTTTGCCAGTTCTGAGACAGTGGTTTTTTCATAGCCATAGTGACCAAAATGCGCCGTGGCGGCGTCCACTATCTGATCCCGGACGTTGTGGTCAAGCGGACCACGTGATGAGGGTACGTTCACATGTTTCGTCATTTTTTTAGCTTAGCCCGAAGGCTCTGATTGACAATAAGTAACCATTTAGTAATTTAGTCACTCTTTAAGGCTGATTCAAGGTGCTGCCTGTTCCCCTGACGGACGCAGAGGCCTGGCTCGTCATCCGAACGCGGAGTATAACCGCTGCGGCAACAGCGACGAAACGGATCTCAACACCCGTGCAGCAGTCGCCCGGCAGGTGCTTGCACCTTCGCAGAACTGGCCTCAGTCACTCATCACTGTGCCGGCGGTTTTGGAGAGGAAAATGAAAAGAGTGGGAATTCTGGGGGTTGATCTACGGGCTGAAGGCGTCATCAAGGCACTGTTTAAGGCAGCCCCGGACGCGCAAGTGTTTCTTTCGCCCGGAAACAGCGAAGCGGCCCAAAGTGCGGCAAGGGAGTACCCCTGCTGGACACTGGATAATCATCAGGCGGTTGTTGATGAAGCAGACATCATTTTTATTAATACCGCCCCTGCCGCCTTGCACGCACTCGCCGGCAGTATTGCGCTGCGGCCTTCACACACACTGATTTCACTGGTGCCGGGGGTTCAAATAAGCGAACTCCGGCAGAGGTTTACGCATTTTGATTGCGCCAGGGCGTTGCTCGCCCCGGTCAATGATGCGGGCCATTCAGTGGTGATTTTGACGGCGGGCCGTCAGGACATAACGCCTCTGTCTGCGTTGTTCGGCTCAGTCAACCTGCTGAGCCGGGAGTCGGAGTTCAATGTGGCAGAAACGGCGCTGCGTTAAACCCACCGCTGTTTTCACTCGTCCCCAAAGGCCGGTTAGGGTATGCATCCGGCATGACGGCGAAACGCAACGGCCTGGTCAGGCAGGCAGGCGGAGGCCAAAAATCGTGTTCCCGCGCTCATGCCGGTAATACGCGCTGCCGCCGTGCAAGGTGGCTATCGCGCTGACCAGCGACAGCCCCAGCCCGCTTCCCGCCGTATGGCGGACATTATCGCCCCGCCAGAACCGTTCGAATACTTTATCCGGTTCGGCAAGCGCGTCACCGGCATTCGACACCTCAATCTCAATGACGTCACCGCGATCAACCGTGCTGACAGAGATCGTTCCTTTGCCGGGCGAATAACGGATGGCATTGGTCAGCAGGTTGGTCATCGCCCGCTGGAAAAGCATTTTGTCCGCGGTGAGGTCTCCTTCGGCATGAAGCTCAATGAACATCTCCCGCTCTTCCGCCAGGGGTTCAAGGAAATCGATCAGCATTTCCAGCGCATCATGGAGTGAGAATGTCTCTTTATTGAGTTTGATGTTGTGGTGCGTGGCGCGGGCAAGAAAGAGAATGTTCTCCGTCAGGCGCGACAGCCCCTCCAGTTCTTCAATGTTCCCTTCCAGCAGGGCCTGGTATTCCGCGGCTGAACGCTCATGGCCAAGCGCAACCTGATTCTGGCCGAGTAACACATTGATGGGGGTGCGTATCTCATGGGCCAGATCGTCGGCAAACTGGGTCAGCCGGATAAAGTCCGTTGATAAGCGCTGGCGCATATCATGCAGCGCCTCACCGAGCGGCAGCAGCTCCTTCGGTATCGCCTGGAGCGACACCGGGTGAGTGAGCCTGTCACTGCCGGTTTCTGCCATGATCTGGCTTAACCGGCCGATCGCGCGAAGCCCCCGGCGGATAAGGAGCGGGCTTACCGCGGCACACAGCAAAATGGCCGCCAGTGACACCAGAATGCTTTGCCGGCGATAACGTTCCAGCACCAGCGCCCGCTCCCGCGCGACGCGTGCCAGGGTAATCGTGACCGGCCCGGCCTGTGAGTTTGCCTGCAGGCTGAGCGCCGAGGCTTCCGTGTCGTCAGCATTGACCCAGCGGTGCAACTGTTTCTCATTGGGTGGGCTGCTGACCGGCGTCGGGGAGAGCGCGGGCAACGCAACACCGGTATGGTTGATACTGACGTTTTGCTCATGCGGCGACCGGATGCTGAGAATATCCTGGCGGATGTCGACCATACGGTTGAAATAGAGCGGCAGCGAGCCGGGCTGGGCACCATCTTCAAGCAACTGCCTTAATTGTGCAGCCCGGTTGATCAGCGTTTGATCGTCGCGCCACACCAGTTCGCTGCGTAATGCGTTATACAGTATCAGGCTGATGCCGCCGCAGGCCATCGCCATGATCAGCGTGAAAATCGCCGTCAGCCGGAGCGTGAGAGAGGGGCTATACACCGCCCGGCTCCTTTTCAGACAGGCAATAGCCCATGCCCCTCACCGTGGTAATGAGTTTTTTGGGAAAAGGATCATCCACTTTTCGGCGCAGGCGGCGGATGGCGACATCCACAATGTTGGTTTCACTGTCAAAATTCACCCCCCAGATTTCGCTGGCAAGCAGCGTCCGCGGCAGGATTTCTCCGTGACGGCTGGCGAGCAGCCACAAAAGCATAAACTCTTTGCGGGTGAGCGCCACAGGTATGCCGTCACGCGTGACCTGAAAACGAGCCGAATCCATCACCAGATCGGCCACGCGAAGCACCGAGCTGTGCGGCTGGTGCTGCCGGAGCTGATTCTTTACCCTGGCCAGAAGCTCAGCAAAGGAGAACGGTTTTACCAGATAATCATTCGCGCCAAGCTCCAGCCCCTTGACCCGGTCCTCCACGGAATCCCGGGCGGTGAGGCAAATAACGGGGGTGTTGCCGGCGGTACGCAGGGTTTTCAGCACCTGCCACCCATCCATACCCGGCAGCATAATATCCAGTATCACCAGGCTGTAGGGGTGCGACAGCGCCAGATGCAGGCCGTCCCGCCCGTCCGCTGCGTAATCCACAATATAGCCTGCCTCTTCAAGCCCTTTACGCACCCAGGCGCTGGCTTTCAGGTTATCTTCGATCAGTAACAGTTTCATCCGGGCAGTTTGCCACGAATTCTATGGCCGCCCCAGCGTTTCAGCGCCAGATGACAATATGGTCATCTTTCTGACAGGCAATGTGGAGACCCGCACGGGTATAACAGCACGGTGATTAACCCAGGGGAGTCAAACACAACGCGTTTCTGACATCCCGCTGCCATTCCAGTCAACGAACACGCCCTGTTGCGTCCCATTGTGGCTGAACCGGTACGGAGAGACCCCGTACCGGGGAAGCGCATTCAGAAGGAGAAGAAATGAAACGTTTTATGATTGCCATGATGCTTGCTGCGGCACCAGGCCTGGCCCTTTCTGCCGAACCGGCTGCCGTCTATGACATGACGCAGGAACTGAGCAGTAAACTGGCAACAGAGGCATTGGCTGTCTGCCACGGTATGAACCGTCAGGGCGTGGTGGCGGTGGTGGATCGGGGCGGGAACCTGGTGTCACTGATGAGGGATGACAACGTCGGGCCGCATAATACGCAGGCCGCCTGGCGTAAGGCTTTCACGGCACTCTCGACGAAGACGCCGACCAGACAGTTTGCCCGGCAGGCGCAGTCCTCCCCGGACACCGTTAACCTGAATACCGTGAATGAGTTACTGCTGCTTGGCGGCGGCGTACCGGTGAAATATCACGGCCAGGTGATTGGTGCCGTCGGCCTCGCCGGTACCGGCGGCGCAGAGTCTGATGACCACTGTGGGAGCGAAGCGATTAAGCGGGTACTCGGGGAGAGCGGGCAACAGAAATAACAGGGAAAGCGCGGGCAGTGTGTTTTCCCCTCTCGCCAGGGCGGGAAAGAAGCCTCTTCCCCGCCCTGGTTTGTTGCCGTTTTTTATTCACGCCTTACGCCCCAAATACCCGGCGCAGGTTATTGCGCCGGTGGGGTGTTTCCGGCGTTAAGGCTAAATTCCCTGAAGTAGTGCTCCATCATATTCCGCAGGGCTTTACCTATGGCGGCATATTCATATTCGTTAAGGTTGGCCAGAGAAATACGGCCGGCAGGTTGCTGGGTGCCGAAGCCTGAACCAGGCAACATCACAATGCCGGTTTCATCAGCAATCCGGAACAACAAGTCGGTGGGGTTAAGCGTTTGCTGCACCCAGCGGGCAAAATCGTCGCCATAAACCTGACGTGAGATCGCCTCCAGATCCAGCAGGGTATAATAATCGACTGCGTTATCATCTTCCTTGTGCGTAATCCCCAACTCCCGGTACAGCACCGCCTGACGGCGGCGGATAATTTCTGAGACTGCCGCCTTATAGCCGTTGTCACCATCCATGAGTGCAAACAGGCTGAACAGCACCATTTGTACCTGCTGCGGTGTGGAGAGCCCGGCGGTATGGTTAAGGGCCACGCTACGGCTGTCTGCAACGACGCGATCAAGGAAACGCAGGGCCGCGACGTCGGGGGTCAGCGAGGTATAACGCTCATGCAGACGGTTTTTTTCTTCCGCGCTGAGGTTGGCTATTTTGTCGTCCAGAATATTATTTTGATGCGTGGCAATAACGCCAAGCCGCCAGCCGGTGGCACCAAAATATTTCGAGAACGAGTACACCAGAATGGTATTTTGCGGGCAGGTGGCAAACAGAGATTTAAAATCTTTGGCAAAGGTGCCGTACACATCATCGGTGAGAATAATCAGGTCTGGCCGCTGTTCGACTATTTTGGCCATTTTTTCGAGGCTGCGATTATCCATCTTGACTGAGGCCGGATTACTCGGGTTGACGCAAAAGAAAATTTTCACCTCTGGGTCCAGCAGCTTGTCGAGTTCCTCATCCGGGTATTGCCAGTTCTGTTCAGGAGAGGCATTAATCATCACGCTCTCAAGCCGATAATCTTCCAGCTTAGGAATTTCAATATAAGGGGTAAAAATAGGCGCACCCATCGCGACCTTATCCCCGGCTTTCACCAGCCCGTTTGTACGCAAGGTATTAAAGAGATACGTCATGGCTGCGGTGCCGCCCTCAACGGCAAATAAATCGACATCCTCTGCCGAGATCAACCCGCCTATCATCTCTTTAACGATATATTCCCGGGTAATCTTCTCGCTGATTCTGAGCATCCGGGGCGGGACGGGATAATTAGCCCCCAGGATACCCTCGACCATTTCATGCAAAAAAGCCGACGCAGAAAGCCCAAGCTGGTCACGGACATAGCTGACCGCCCTGGAGAGGAACGCGACCCCCGGCTGCTGATGCTCACGTGACAGGAACGCATCGAAGCGGGCTTCAATCCCATCCAGGCGGGGCAACCCACCAATACCGTGCGGCAAATAAGAGTAGGAAAGCTCAGCCTCTTCCGTCGCAAACAAGCCAAGCCGCCAGAACCCACGCCGGGGAAGTGTGGCGAGGAAATTCGGATTGCCGCGGCCGGCGTTAAGCATCATCCGGTCGGTTTTACTGGACGCCAGATCAATCAGCGCATCTTTCAATTCAAACGGGCTGAGCGACGCATATTTCTCGTAAGGATTCGTCATGGTAAGCATCTCCTGATGACAACATGGTTAGGTAACGGGTTGTTCAGACAAGGGCGACAATCAACGGACCCAACAGGGTCAAAAACACATTGGCCAGTCCGTAGGTCACCGCAAAGGGTGCGGTAGGAATGGCATTGCCCGCTTTATCAAGAATTTCACCAAAGGCAGGATTTGCGCTGCGTGTTCCCGCCAACGCCCCGGCAAAAACAGCGGTGTTGTCATAGCGCAGGATGTAACGACCAATAAACAGGGTGATCATCAGAGGCACCACCGTCACGACGATGCCGATGAGAAATATGGAAATGCCGTTATGGCGTACGGTGTCGACGGCCTGCAAACCAGACTGTAACCCCACCACCGCAACGAAACCGGCCAGGCCCAGATCACGCAGCAAGCCGGACGCAGGCAGCGGCATATTGCCGGTCAGCGGTTTGCGGGCCTGGTACCAGCCAAACAGCAGCCCGGATAACAGCGCACCGCCGCCGCTGCCGAGTGTCAGAGGCACAGCGCCGATATGCACCACCAGCAGGCCGAATATCAGCCCCACAGAAAGGCCGAACCCATGGAACATCAAATCCGTTTTCGGGCTTTTAATCAGCGGCGGCCCGGCTAATGCCACCGCCCGTTGGATATCCTGCTCGCTGCCGTACAGGGTGACGACATCGTTATGCTGGATGACAGTATCGTCCCTGAACGGGAGCAGGGTATCACCACGCCGCAGTGTGGTGACAAACACCCCGTGGCGCGCTTCACGTGAAATCTGATGGCGCAACTGGCCAATCGATTTGCCGGTCAGCGCCGGATTCGTCAGCAGCACCTCAGAGGATTGCATAATCATTTCCGGCCCTTCATCGGCATCCAGTTCCCGGCCGAGCGAAGGTGCCAGCGAAATAATGCCTTTCCGGCGTCCGACTAACAGCAACACATCACTGTCGGTGAGCTGCATATCCGGTGTGACGGAAATGACTTTATCTTTGCGTTTAAGGCGCTCCAGCGTGACGGGAAAGAGAGGGTCAGCGGTGGCTTCAATTTGTGCCACCGTTTTGCCGCTGGCGGGGCCGGCAAGAAAGACGCGCCCCACCAGCCCCGGCAGCGCAGGCTGCTGGCCGGCGGCAAGCACCGGTGCGCCCTGCATCATCTCCAGTTCCGCTTTTATGGCATCTTCACGGATAGTGCGGCCCATGATTTTAGGCAGGATATTGACGCAAATGATAATGGCGCCAAGAGAGCCAAAGATGTACGTCACGGCATAGCCTACCGCCACGTTTCCCTGCATCTGTTGCAACTGCGCCGGATCAAGGCCCAGCTTGGAGATGGCTGCACTGGCAGTGCCGATAATGGCTGACTGGGTAAGCGCCCCGGCAGCAATGCCGGCGGCAATGCCTTTATCCAGCGCAAACATTTTGGCCATGACGACCACCGTGCCCAGCGACGTGATAACCAGGACCAACGCCAGGGCAATTTCACGCAGCGTGCGTCGCCCTAATGATGAGAAAAATTTAGGTCCGCTTTCAAAACCGACGGCATAAATAAAGACCGCAAACAAAACGTTCTTTATTCCGCTGTCAATGGTTACTCCAACCTGGCTAATCAATACGGCAATCAGCAACGCCCCTGCCACCCCACCGAGCTGGAATGCACCCAGTTTCAGCTTTCCAATCCATGTGCCTACAGCAAGTGAGAGAAATAAGGCAAGTTCCGGAGACAGACGAAAAACTTCATGAAGCAAGTTCATAGAAGAGTATCCTGCTATTCGGTTTGTAAGGCTCTGCCCGGGCAGTTTATCGCCGCGGAATAAGATGAATAAGAGAAATGAATGTTTTCCAACACTTGATAAAAGGTAGCTACGAATTTTCGCATGGCAACGTGAAGCCAGGGAAATTATCCCTAAAAAACATTAAACCCTGCACAGCCGCCACTTTTTGAGCTTTAGTCCCGCGTTAATTATTTAAATCAGCATAATAAACTTATAAAACCGTTTTAATTTGTTATTTAACGCGATTCGCTTTATTTTTAGCCACGCTGAATTAAAAATAAAAAAATACATTGAAGCAGACTGCGTTTTCTTTTTAAGGATAATTTTTTATTGTGGGGTTCCGATATTCCCAATTAAACGCAGCCGCCCCTTCCCGCTAAATTATGATAATGGCGTTATTTAAATAAAATAACCCCAGCCGTTTCACGTCTGGGTTATTCGCGTAATTAACTGGGCTGCTCAGCCGGTATTCTGTTGGCAAGGAAAAACCATCGCTGACTTTCAGGGCTGCAACCGCAGCCCTGTGCCGGGACAGGGTAAGCGTCAATCAGCCTCGCGGGCAGACAATACTTCCCCCACCACCGGCGCTGCAGAAAACGCATTGGGCCATCCTGCATAGAACGCTGCCTGCGCCACCACTTCCCCGGCCTCTTCCGCGGTTAAGCCATTATCCATCGCCCGGTTAAGATGATAACCAATTTGCGCACTCTGCCCTGATGCGATTAACGCGCTGACCGTCACCAGGCTTCTGTCGCGGGGCTTGAGCGCAGGCCGCTGCCAGAGGTCAAGAAAGAGCGGATCGGCGGTGAATTTCACCAGGCCGGGGGAAACAGGGCCGACATTTTTTTCTACCGTCTCTGAACGCTGCTTTTCTGCTTGCTGATTGAGCGGTAAAAGCGCCGGTGAGGCATCCGGGAGATCCGCCGCCGTGACGCCCCGCTGCTGAAAAATAGCGTGGGTGACGGTGACAGCCGACATAGCATTGGGCCAGCCCGAGTAAAAGGCCAGATGCGTGATGATCTCCGACACTTCGGCCGGGGTGACGCCTGCGTCAAGCGCGACCTCAACATAATGCTTCAGCTCGGCGGGCTGGTTTCTGGCAATCAGGATAGCCACCGTCACGATGCTGCGGTCACGCACAGACAGCTCACGGCGCTTCCAGAGATCCTCCGCGATGGCTTCGCGGCCAAACCGGGCCAGTGCCGGGGAGACAGCCTGGATATCGGCCTCAGAAAGGCTTGATGGTTCTGTTTTCAACATGACTTCACCTCTTTTTTCATCAGCATTCACGAAATCTGTAAGCACCAGCGACAGTGCCGCCGCCGCAATCACCCTTTTCATGTTCACTCCTCTTCCCTTATCTGCACGGCTACGCTGACCCGCTATTCCACCGGCCCTATCCCGCCTTTGTTTCGCAGGTATACCGGGGCGACCGGGATGGATTCTTTACTGACCGCCATCTGTGCCGTCTGCGCGATATAGTCCCGGAAATGCGGCGTCTGCCTGTGTTGCTGATAAGCAGCCTCACTGGCGTAAATTTCATAGAAATACCAGCGATGGGTATTGTCCACCCCGGTAGCGGCATACATGGCAAGCACCCCTTCCTCAACCTTGATGGACTCAGCCATTTCAGGGAGGACAACGTGTTTAAATGCCTCCTGGAATTCAGGCTTCACATCGACAATCACCAGGTTATTGATGGTTTGCGCATTTTGGACAATGTGCTTATCGCTGAGGAATTGCGGGGTCAGCTGTATTTGGTGCTTCCGGTTAATAAGCTCAGGCGCACGTGCGATGAATGCTTGGTAATGCGCGGACTGTAAATGCCGGTGGTAAGCCTCTTTATCTTCATAAATCTCCACCATGTAAGTTTGATGCGATGCATCTTTACGCTGGAGGGAATACATGGCAAGCGTACCTGTTTCCTGATCAATTGACGTGGAAATGGTCTGCCTGGCGAGCTCATCATATTGAGGGCGTTTATCAGGGTTGACGCTGATTTCAAAAATATTTATCACGGGCATATCCGGGGAGTTCGGGGCTTGCGCCAGGGTGGAGTGGCTCATCATCAGACTCAATAACATGACGATAATATTTTTCACGGCGAACCTACAGACAGCGGGAAACGAGTCACCAGTATAGGCAGGCTATGTTGATAAGATTAGGGCACGCTTGACTCAAAGATATTTAGCCTGTAGTTAATAATCGATGGTCGTTGATAATCACCCATAGTTAATAATACATATAGTGAATAGCCGGCTGTCGTGAATCGCCGGCAGGCAATTGCTTAGGGATGGCGCTATGAATAACGTGATGTATAACCAGCTACGCATTTTCCAGAGCATTGCCCGCGAGGGCAGTATTTCTGCCGCCGCCAGAAAGCTTGAAATCACCCCGCCGTCGGTCAGCAAGGCGCTGAGGGTGCTTGAGCAACACATCGGCCACCCCCTTTTTGTGCGTACTACACGGCGTATCGAACTCACTGACGTCGGGCAACAGTTGCTGGAGCAAACGTCAGCGGCAGTGGACTCCCTCGAGCAATCACTTGAAAGTATCCGCGATCAGCATCAGGAGCCGTCTGGCCTGATCCGGATAACGCTCTCCCGCTTCGCTTACCTGCTGGTGCTAAAACCGGTGATGGCAGCTTTTTGTCGGCACTATCCGGGCATCCAGCTTGAAGTGTCGGTGTACGACGGCACAGTAAATATTATTGATGAACGCTTCGATCTGGGGATCCGCTTTGGCGATGTGCTTGAAGGCGGTGTAGTGGCCCGCCAGTTGTTAAAGCCGTTCCGGGAAGGGTTGTATGCGTCATCCACCTATCTTAAAGAGTTCGGCACGCCCACGACGCCCGCCGATCTTTATCACCATAAGCTGATCGGTTATCGCTTTATCACCCATAACCGTATTCTCCCGCTGATCCTGGATGACAACGGCGAGCAATTAACCCTCGACATGCACAACCCATTAATCAGCAACGACATTGACGTGATGGCGGACGGAATAAGAAACGGGCTGGGTATCGGAAGGTTATTCGAGCCTGTTTACCGGCTTCAGCCAGACCGTGAGGCATTTATTCCCGTCATGGCGCGTTTCTGGAAAACCTATCCGCCGGTTTACCTCTACTACCTCAAAAGCGCCGGCAAGACCAACAGGGTGAAGGCACTGATTGATTTTCTTATCACACACACCCAGGGATAACCGCTTTTCGCGCAGGCAGCCGCTGCACCGGGGGGTCAGAGGCTGTCTGTCAGTTCTGCCTTATGCTCGTTCATCAGCCTGAGCAGTTCCCTCAGGTATTCATCCTCATTGCCTTTGCGCCAGGCCACACTGAGCTGGAGGCCTGCCAGCTGATCCGGAAACCTGAGCGGGATAAAGTGAATCCGGTCACTTTTCATCAGCCGGTAAGACGCAGGAACCACCGCCACGCCCAGACCGGCCGCGACCAGGCTGAGTATCGTTTGCTTCTCTTCCGCATACTGTGCGACATGGGGGCGCAGGCCGGCACTTTTGAACAGGCTCATCGTCAGGTCATGGCTGTGGGGGCGGGTACGGCGGTCAGGGATAATGATCGGTTCTGATTGAAAGTCGGTGATGGAGGCCTCTTTGATTCCGGATAAACGGTGATTGGCCGGTACGGCCAGAATAGATTTTTCCCGGGTGATAAAGCGCGTTGCCAATGCATCATCCATAACGTGAGGTTTACGGAAAAAGATAATATCCAGCCAGCCGGATTTTAATTTTGGGATAAGATTAACGGTTTTTTCTTCGATAATATGAATATCGGTTTCCGGGTGCAGGGGAACAAATAAATTCAGCAGGGCAGGAACGATGCCCTGCGCTGCGCTGTCAATCGCCCCAATCCGCAAGGTTTTACGTTTATCTTTTATTCCATTTTTGAAACGCAGTTCCAGTGCATCAAATTGCTCCATCAGCCTGCTCGCCTCTTCAAAGAATTTTATCCCCTCCAACGTTAAAGAGACATTACGGGTAGAGCGGTTCAAAAGGCGCACGCCCAGGTCATCCTCGAGCAACCGGATAAAGCGGGAAAGTGACGCAGGCATCATTTCCAGCTTTTGCGCCGCGCGGCCAAAGTGCAGTTCTTTTCCAACGGCAATGAAGCAACGTAATTGATTTATATCCATAATCTGCACCCCAACCCATTATTCAAATAATTTATATAATCCAACCCTGATGATTCGGCAAGTCAAAACTGCATACTGCAACTGATTACAAAAAAATAACATTCCCTACATTACATTAACCGGAGTACGTTCATATGCACTCTCACCTCGAAAAAACGGTGATGCGTAAAGTCACCTTGCGCATTATCCCCTTTATCATGCTGCTCTATTTCATTGCCTTTCTCGACCGCGTCAATATCGGGTTTGCAGCACTGACAATGAATCAGGATTTAGGTTTTTCACCCACCGTATTCGGGCTGGGGGCGGGTATTTTCTTTCTCGGTTATTTTTTATTTGAAGTCCCCTCCAACCTGATATTGCACAAAGTCGGCGCCCGCATCTGGATAGCGCGCGTCATGATCACCTGGGGGCTGGTCTCCGGCTGTATGGCCTTTGTCGAAGGCACCACCAGCTTTTACGTGCTGCGCTTTATGCTCGGTGTGGCTGAAGCCGGCTTCTTCCCCGGCATTATCCTCTACCTGAGCTATTGGTTCCCGGCCGCGAAACGGGCACAGGTGACGGCGATTTTTATGGCGGCCGCCCCGCTGTCAACCGCACTTGGCTCCCCCATATCGGCCGCGCTGCTTGAGATGCATGGCCTGCTGGGTTATGCCGGCTGGCAGTGGATGTTTATGCTCGAAGCCGTCCCGGCCGTGATTTTGGGGGTTGTGGTGCTGTTTTATCTGACCGACCGCCCTGAAAAAGCCAAATGGCTGACCGCGGAAGAGCGTACCTGGCTGCAAAATAGCCTGCGGACAGAAGAACAGGCGCGTGCCTCCGGCAACAGCCACACCAGCGCATGGCGTGGCCTGGCGGACAAACGGGTACTGGCCCTGGCACTGGTCTATTTCGGCACCTCTGCCGGGCTGTACACCCTGGGCATCTGGTCACCGCAAATTATCCACAGCTTTGGTGCCTCATCGCTGGAGATTGGCTTCCTGAATGCGTTCCCGGCGGTGATGGGGGTTATCGGCATGATCCTCTGGGCCCGCCATTCCGATCGTAAGAACGAGCGGAGCTGGCACGTCATTGGCGCCTGCCTGCTGGCAGCGGCCGGGCTGATTTATGCCGGTAATGTCAGCACCCTGCTGGCGGTCATCTTCGCCCTGACACTGGTTACGGTCGGCATCAGCGCCTCCAAACCGCCGCTGTGGAGTATGCCCACGCTGTTCCTGAGCGGCCCGGCCGCGGCGGCGGGCATCGCCACCATCAACTCTATCGGCAACCTGGGCGGCTTCGTCGGCCCGATGATGATTGGCGTCATTCGCCAGCAAACCGGCAGCTACACCTGGGGCCTCTATTTTGTTGCCGGGCTGCTGTGCATCTCAGCGCTCGTTGTTCTTATCCTGTCTGCCAGGGGCAATAAACCCCAGCCGGCCGGACTGACCCATCCTGACACTCACTGACATGAACCGGAGAAAAGAAATGCGTACTTATTCTATTGCTGCAATCCCTGCTGACGGCATCGGCCCGGAAGTGATTTCCGCCGGTATTGAGGTACTTCACGCACTGGAACGCCAGGATCCTCAGCTTAAATTTGACGTGGAAACCTTTGACTGGGGGTCAGACTATTACAAACAGCATGGCGTGATGATGCCGGAAGACGGGCTGCAGACACTGAAGAAGTTTGACGCCATCTATTTCGGGGCGGTAGGCGCGCCGGATGTGCCCGACCACATCACCCTCTGGGGCTTGCGGCTGCCTATCTGCCAGGGGTTTGACCAGTATGCCAATGTCCGCCCGACCAAAATTTTGCCGGGCGTCACCTCGCCGCTGCGTAACCGCGGGCCGGGCGATCTGGACTGGGTGATCGTGCGGGAAAACTCCGAGGGTGAATACTCCGGCAACGGCGGCCGCGCGCACCGGGGGCTGCCGGAAGAAGTAGGCACCGAAGTGGCCATCTTTACGCGGGTTGGGGTAACACGCATCATGCGCTACGCCTTTAAACTTGCCCAGTCCCGGCCGCGCAAACTGCTGACGGTAGTGACAAAATCCAACGCCCAGCGTCATGGCATGGTGATGTGGGATGAGATTGCTGCGGAAGTGGCGCAGGAATTCCCGGATGTGACCTGGGATAAAATGCTGGTGGATGCCATGACCCACCGCATGACCCTGCACCCGCAAAGCCTCGATACCATTGTCGCCACCAACCTGCATGCCGATATCCTGTCCGACCTGGCCGGGGCGCTGGCGGGAAGCCTGGGTGTTGCGCCTACCGCCAATATCGATCCGGAGCAGCGTTTCCCTTCCATGTTTGAACCTATCCACGGTTCAGCCTTTGATATCACCGGCAAAGGGATCGCCAACCCAATCGCCACGTTCTGGACGGCAGTGCAGATGCTGGAGCACCTGGGTGAGCGTGAGGCTGCGGCGCTGATCATGGACGCTATCGAATACGTGTGCGCCAATGGGATCCTGACGCCTGATGTGGGAGGCACGGCCAAAACGACGGAAGTGACGCGTGCGGTGGTGCAGTTTATTACGTCAAAATCGGCCATTGCTGAGACGGCCTGACGATGAACAATAAACAAGCCGCAAAGATATTGCAGGAGATCTTTCAGCAGGCAATTAACAGCGCCCGGCCAGGGCCTGTTATCCTTTCCGCCCTGCCGCCCAGGCCGGCAGGACGCTGCGTGGTTGTCGGGGCCGGTAAAGCCTCCGCCGCGATGGCTGCGGCAGTGGATGCAGCATGGCCGGACGTGGACGTCAGCGGTGTGGTGGTAACGCGTTATGGCCACGCCGTGCCGGCAGGCCGGATCCGCATCCTGGAGGCGGCCCACCCGGTGTCCGATGCCATGAGTGAAACAGCCGCGATGCTTATCGTCGAATCGCTGCGCGGGCTGACGCAGGATGATCTGGTGCTGGCCCTGATCTCCGGCGGCGGCTCGGCGCTGATGGCATTGCCTGTTGAAGGGCTGACCCTGGCGGATAAACAGGCCATCACCCGTGCCTTACTGCACAGCGGGGCGAACATCAAAGAGATGAACCTGGTTCGCCGCCATTTATCCGCCGTCAAAGGCGGAAAGCTGGCTGCACTGGCGCAACCCGCCAGGGTGGTATCTTTGATCATAAGCGATGTCCCCGGTGATAACCCGGCTGACGTGGCCTCCGGGCCTACCGTGGCGGATGACAGCTCACCTGCTGATGCCCTGAACGTCCTTGCGCGTTACGGCATTCAGGTGCCGGAACATGTGCGTTGTGTGCTGGAGCGGGCAATCCCCACCCCCAATAACGGGGCAGAAAGTGACGTCAGGATGATCGCCACACCGGCGATGATGCTGCAATCAGCCGCGGCGGCGGCGCGCCGTCTGGGGATTACACCGCTGATCCTGGGGGATGCCATAGAAGGGGAAAGCCGCGAAGTGGCAAAAGTCATGGCAGCGATGGCGAAATCCGTCAGGCAGTATGGTCAGCCGGTTGCTTCGCCCTCGCTATTGTTGTCGGGTGGTGAGACGACCGTCACAGTGAGCGGAGGAAAGGCAGGAAAAGGAGGCCGGAATACCGAGTTCCTGTTGGGCCTTGCCTGTGCCCTGGCTGGAGAACGTGGGATCTGGGCAGCAGCAGGTGACACCGACGGCATTGACGGCACCGAAGATGCCGCCGGGGCGCTGGTTTACCCGGATACACTGACGCGAGGCAGGGTAAAGGGGTTAAACGCTCAGGATTACCTGGAGGCGCATGACAGTTACAGCTACTTTCAGGCCACCGGTGATCTGATATTGACCGGCCCCACGCTGACGAATGTGAATGACTTCAGGGCCATCCTGGTTGCCTGAACCTGTGCTCTCCGGGTCAGGAGAGCATGTTACCCGAATGCCGCAGATTTTCCTGAGCAGAACGCCATCGCCTGATGGCGTCCTGCTCGCTCAGCAAGGTGGCCGCACACCTGCATTTATTGATGGAAAATGACACTTTCTTCGAGCGGGGCTTTCTCAATTCTGTACTGGTTGGCAGGATGCTCCCTGTCAGGGTAGCCCAGTGATATCCCAAACAGTAATTTCATCGCCGGAGAGATGCCCAGCATTTCCCGGATGGTGTCGGCATAAAAGCCAAGCATGGTTTGTGGAATGCCGCCCAGGCCGTGGGCAGTGAGGGAAAGCAGAAGGGTCTGCGCATACATACCGATGTCACCGGCAACACGCACGTTGTCCCCGGCTTCAGGCATAAAAAGCAGGGCGACATGGGGCGCGCCAAAAAATTCCAGGTTGCGCCGTGATGCATCGCGGCGCTGCTCATACGCCTCTCTTTTTACGCCGATGGCCTGATAATAAGCCGCCCCCTGAGCTTTGGCGCGATCATGGTAAATGCCTTGAAAATCATGGGTGTCAAAGCTGAAATCAGGGGTCAGCTGGCCTGCGTCATCGGCCGCGAGGATGGCCTTGCTCAGTGCGTCGCGCGTTGCGCCCGAGACAATATGGGTCTGCCAGGGCTGCGTATTACAGTTAGAGGGTGAGCGCTGCGCATCCTCTAATACCGAACGAAGAAGTGCTTCAGGAACCGGTTGAGGAAGGAAACTCCGGACAGAATGACGCTCACGCACCACGTCCCGGAACAGCATTGGCTCAGACATTTTGCACCTCTTTTCTCTGTTCTTGTCATCGTGCCGCGGCCCATCAGCCGCCGGCGTCTTTTCTTATAAGATACGGATTGAAAAATGGAATGGAACAGCCAAAAATAGGAAGATGTTTTCCAGATATGGAAAGAGCAATGGATTTTAACGCGACGAAATTGTTTATCGCTGTGGTAAAAGCAGGCAGTTTTTCTGCCGCCAGTGAGAAAATTGGCGTGCCGGTTTCAACCTTAAGCCGAAAAATAAATGAGCTTGAGCAGGCGTTGAGCGTACAGCTGCTGGAACGCTCCCGGCTGGGGGTGAAGCCAACGCATAAAGGACAACAGTTTTTTGAACAGGCCCGGCTGGGGTTGGAATTACTGGAAGAGGCGCAAAAAAACGTGCAGTCGATTCATAAACTGCAAGGAAAATTGCGTATCTCTGTGCCGCCCAATTTCCCCTTATGGTGGGATTTACTGGCTGACTTTCAGCAACACTATCCCGATATTAAAATATTCAGCCATTCAAGCGACAGGGTGGTTGATTTATTTGAGGATGGTATTGATGTTGCGCTGAGAATGGGTGATTTACATACTGAAGATGTGATTGCCAAACCTGTGATGACCGTCAACGGGGTATTTGTGGCAAGCCCTGAATTATTAGCACGCTGCGGCGCACCCAAGACGCTGGCTGACCTGGCGCGGTTTCCGGTTGTCGGCTGGGAAAATCTGAACCAGGGCTTTTTTGAATGGGTGTCCGGCGCAGAAAAGGTAAAATTCGAACCTTTCTTTTCAACCAATAATGTTCAGGGGCTATGTCATTATGCCGTAAAAGGCATGGGGGTCACCTTGTTGCTGGATTTTTTAGCGAAACCTTACCTCGAAAGCGGAGTACTGGTTGAGCTTTTACCTGACCTGCCTAAACACCCTGTGCCATTGCATCTGGTCTATGCCCGCCGTAAACACCCTTCAGCCATTATGATGGCTTATCTGGATTTTTGTTCTGCGTGGCTGGCAAAGCACGCATCGTGACGGGCGTATGAGGGATAAAGATTTTTACACTCAGTGCGCCGGCCGGCAGAGGCGAAACCGGATATCACGCCTGATTTCAATGGGTTAAACTCAACGTACCCTGAAGCCTCTGTCGCTTCATGCGCTTTTTATCTGCCGGGCAAGCCAGTTGGCTAAATTTTTCCTAAAATAATCGGTGTAATCATGCAATACGCAGATAACCGGGAAAACAACGGTTACTGATTTTAGTGACTTGTCTGACAACCTAAGGTTGTTGGTTGAATATAAGGGAAAATGATGCCATTGATATTTAGTGAGTTATCTGGCGCGCCATCATGGTTGGGTGCGGTATTGCTCGTCACGCTCTCCTTCGCAGTGGGTTTTCTGGCCCGGTATATCCTTCTCAGGTTTATCTGTTATTGGCAGGGGCGTGACAGAAAATTATTCAAATCACTTGAAAAGCACCTTCGTGGGTCGATATTTCTTTTCTTCCCCTTATTGTTAATCAATGTAGGGATTAATTATATCAATATTAATCCTGACGCCCTGAGCTTTATTACCACCACCCTCAATATATTTATTATAATATCATTTTGCTCCGTATTAATCCGGTTGATTAATGTGGCGCAGGATATGCTGTTCATACGCTACGACATTAATCTTTCAAATAACCTTCGCGCCCGTAAAATCCGCACGCAAATCATCTATGTTAAAAAGGTCGCTATCGTCCTCCTGGTGGCGTTGTGTGTTTCTCTGATCCTGCTCAATTTCCCCGGTGTCCGGAAATTCGGCACGACCATTCTGGCCGGTGCCGGGGTGGCAGGTATCATCATTGGGTTTGCCCTTCAGAAGTCATTGGTCAACTTGTTTGCCGGTATTCAGATCGCCTTTACGCAACCGATAAAAATTGACGATGCCGTGGTCGTGGAAAATGAATGGGGCTGGATTGAGGAGATCAACCTGACGTACGTGGTGGTGCGCATCTGGGACCTCCGCCGGCTGGTGCTGCCCATTACCTACTTTACAGAAAAGCCCTTCCAGAACTGGACGCGTAATAACGCGCAAATATTAGGGTCTGTTTTTCTTTACCTTGATTATTCCATGCCGTTAGAGCCGCTGCGTCAGCAATTTGAAAAAATCCTCAGCGAAACAAAACTCTGGGACCAACAAACCCAGGTGCTCCAGGTCAGCGATACCACGGATAAAACCATGACAATCCGGTTATTGATGACGGCACAGAACTCCCCCACCGCCTGGGATTTACGCTGCCACGTGCGGGAAAAAATGATTGAGTTTATTCAGCAAAATTATCCGCAGAGCCTCCCTCAGGTGAGGGCCACACTGACGGATTCCGGCGCCCGGGAGACTCACGGGTGACGGGTCAACCGCGCACTTTTTTCTGGAAAGAGAAGGGAATGTACAGAAGTAAACCGGCAGGCGCAGGGCGCGCTTGCCGGTTGTTGCACAGCCGGGAGACTCAGAGCAGCGGCACGTCCCGCAGTTCACCGCCCTCTTTTGCCAGACGCGCTAAGTAGTGTGACGCGTCCAGAATCTGGTAGGGGAAGTAGAGGCCAGGCGCGACCGGCGGCTTTCCATCCAGCCCGACCAACCGTTCAAGCAATAAGGCGATCCCCATCCCTGTCAGCGGGGCCGCGCCCCCCGGATGCACGACCGCATGCCGGGTGTGGTGGGGCATTCCCGCGACGTCCAGACCAGACATCTCCAGGATGATTTCCGTCGAGAACGCCCCGCCTTTGCGCCGGCTTGAACTGATGCCCATGCCCAGGTCAAACTGCACGCTGTGCGCCCCCGTGGCGGAGGCCAGCCCCACCACATCAATTGACGAAAAGCCCGTGGCGTCTATATGGGTGCCGTCCAGAGCGGGAAACACCGATTTTGCCTCCTCGCCCTCACGCCAGAGATAGACGCCATCCCGCCGCGTGAGCGCCGCGGGCAGCAGGTGATTCAGGTGTTCAAAATCCGCGGCAACTGCCGGGCCGCCGACATCTTCCTCATCCACCAGCGCCCCGATGCGGATTTCATGCACCTGGCTGAATGCGCGGGCCAGATGGAGCGCAGGCACGGTCGTGGCCCCGACCAGCCACTCATAGCCGAGCACAATCGCTGATGCCCCCGGTGCCTGCATGAAGTTTGCGATTTCCGGGGCGATTTCAAACACCCCCGAAGAGATGCTCAGATGCGGCACGCGGCGTGATTGCGCGAAGCGGAGGGCAGCGAGCGAATGGTCTTTGTAGAGCACCACCACGGCACTGATTTCCCGCTCGCGGAGGCCCAGATCGGCGGAGGTGGGGTCGATTTGCACGCCCTCCGCCCCCCCGATGTCAGCCGCTGCACGCTGCGCTTTGGTCACATCGCGGCCTCCTATCAACAGGGGCAGATCAGGGTACGTCGCGTGTAATGCACGGGCTGCCTGGTGACCAATCGCACCGGATCCGCCCAGTAGTAGTACGGGAGCAAAGGACATAGCTAAGGTTCCTTATTTGCGTGATAAGCTACTATTAGTAGGAAATGTAGCACCGACACCCACAGAAAGCTACTTTTAGTAGGTTAAATTGAGAGAGACATGGAAAGAGAAAACACAACGGTTTCTGGCTCCGCTGCGCGCAGGTTAAAAAAGGCGGAGCGACGTAAGCAGCTTCTTAACACGGCGCTCCAGATTGTGCAGGAGGAAAACGCCGATCAGCTGACGCTGGGGCACCTCGCCGTGCGCGCCGGCGTCTCCAAGCCTGTGGTCTATGATCACTTCCCTACCCGCTCGGCGTTGCTGATAGCCCTCTACCGGTGGATTGATATGGAACGGGTGAGGACTTTCACAGAGGCGATGACCACCACCCGCAGGGATACGCAGGAAACGATACAGATGCTGGCGAGCGCATATATCCATTGCGCAGCAGATAAAACAGACGCGTTTCACGCGGTAGGGGCGGCACTGGCAGGCAGCGAAGAGAAATCCGCGGTGTTTCAGGCGCTGCTGGAAAACTGCGTCGGGATGTTCGTCTCCGTCCTGACGCCGCATGTGACTAAGTCACCCAGGGCGTTGTTGCAGTGCTGCATTGGTCTGGTGGGGGCAGGAGAGGCACTTTCCGCTGCACTCGCCCGCGGGCAACTGAATCAGGATGAAGCCGTGGCGTCTTTCGCCTCGCTGATAAAAGGGGCGGTACAGGTGAACGAAAGCTGAAGGCAGGGGGCAGAATATGGGCCACTTCCCCCTGACCTGACGCGCCGGGCGCTGCCGGCCTTAAAGCGCTTTCGTCAGATAGTAGCGCTCATGGTGGCGCGGGTAGGCGTCCAGGGTCATCCGGCATTCATAGCCCAGCTTTTCGTAGAACGGGCGGGCCTGAAAGCTCAGGGTGTCTACCTGCGCAAAGCGGCAGCCGCGGCGGCGGGCTTCCTGTTCGGCGGCCAGCATCAGCCGCCGCCCTTCGCCCCGGCCGCGCAGCGCCTCACTGACCCACAGCACATCAATCCGCAACCAGTTTCCGGCGGTAGAACCGGATAGCCCGCCCAGTTTGTTCTCCTCGTCATCCAGGATAAACAGCGCCAGTGCCTCAATTTCAGAGGTGTCTGCAAACTGGGAAGAGTAATGCAGCACGCCCTGTTTCAGCTCATCAATATCGGCATAGCTGGGCTGGCTGGTGAGGTGTATTTTCATGAATGCTCCTTGAGTGAGTCGGCTGATGGCGTGTCAAATGTGACGTTACCACGGCAATGCGGTGCTGAAAAAGCAGCCGGAGGTTAACGCATCGCATTATCAGGATTCTGTCATCCCAGAATCCTGTAATCCTGTAATCCTGTAATCCTGTAATCCTGGGATTATGGGTCTGCGTTTTCGTCGGCGGCGTCCTGACGCAGGTATTTCACCAGCGTCAGGGTATTGCGGCCATCCTGGCTGTCGTAGCGCATCTCATCCACACTGGCGCGGATAAACATCAGCCCCATGCCGTTCTCCGGCCAGCTGTCCATGTCATCCGGGTTAATGTTCAGGCACTTATCCTGCTCAAGCAGCACCGGCGGGATCGGGCTGCCGCTGTCTGTCAGCACCACCTCCAGCGTGCGCTGGTCATGTTGGTAGCGGAATAACAGCTGTATCTGTTGTGAGGCGTCATAGCCGTAACCGTGCTTGATTACGTTGGTGAACGCCTCGCTAAGCGCCAGATCCAGCGGGAACAGCCCTTCTTCCCCCAGCGGCAATGGTTGGGCGAACGCCTCCAGGGCGCGGCTGGCAATGGCCAGACTGTCCGGGACAGCCGGCAGCGTAAGATCAACATCCTCGGGAACCCAGTCATGCATGGCTGCATACCTATCGGTTGTTCAGCTTGGTCAGCGCCTCATCCTGAGTCGGGAACGTCATGAAGATCCGGTCCATGCGCGTGAGTTTAAACAAGTTTTGCAGGTTGGCATTCATGCCGCTCAGTGCCAGCGTGCCTTTGCCGTTCAGCATTTTCAGCAGGGAAACCAGTGCGCCCAGGCTGCTGCTGTCGATGAAATCGACGCGGCTGAAATCGATCAGCAGTTCCGTTTCACCGCCGCGGATAATCTCCTGCACGCTCTCTTTGAATTTTTGTGACACCGACGCATCCAGCCGCCGGACCACCGGCGTGACGATGGTGATGTTGTTGTTTTTTGTGGTCTCAACATTCATGGTTGTTCCTCTTGACGCGTAAAGGGGGATGTCCGCTCAATCACCAGCAGCGAGACATCGTCATGCAGGTTGCTGTTGCCATATTTGACGCCGTTTTGTGGGTCAACCACCTCCAGCTGCACATTGCGCCACGCCAGCAAAGAGAGCTCGACCTGGAGAAAACGCTCCGCGCGCGGCAGCCGGTGGTGCTCCGCCAGCACGTTTTTCAGCCGGGATTCCCCATACTGTTCGCTCTCCTGGTTTTCGCACTCGCTGATGCCGTCGCTGTAGAGGTAGAGGCATTCGCCCTCCTCCAGCCTGAAGGTGCATTCGTCCCAGGTCAGCATCTCAAACAGCCCCACCGGCCCGCCCCCTTCGCCCACCGAGGTGGTGCTGCCGTCCGGGTGCACAATAAATGGCGTCGGGTGGCCCGCCTGGCAGAGGCTGCCTTCACCGGTCTGGGTATTGATCACGCCGTAAATCATGGTGAAGTAGCTGTGCACGTCGTCATTTTCATAACAGAAGCGCTGGTTCAGCAGGCTCACCACCTGGTGCGGCGGGGTAATGATCACCCCGCCATCCGGGCCGCTGCGGGCGAGGAAGTTCTCAACGGTGCGGCCATGCAGGAACTGGCGCGCCACCGCCAGCGAATGCATGGCCGCCGTCACCCCGTGCCCGGCCACGTCGATGCAGTAAAAGCCGATGTGGTGATCGGACAGGGCAAAGAAGTTAAACATATCGCCGGAGACATACGCGGACGGCACAAACAGCCAGTCGATGCTGAACCCCTGCAACGCGAAATTACGCGCCGGTAACAGCGAGTGCTGGAGGCGCGCCGCCGCCTGTAAATCTGCTTCCATCTGCTGCCAGGCCTGCGCCAGTTTGGCATTGCGCAGCGCCAGGTTGGCTTCGAGGTCAAGGATCCGCCGCCCGGCGTAGAGGCGCGCCTGTAACTCCGCCGCGTTCACCGGCTTGCTGAGGAAATCATCCGCGCCCGCCTCAATGCCGGTAGTGAGGTCTTCTACCGTGTGGCGCGCCGTGACCAGGATCAGGTAGATATAACGGGTGCTGGTGTTGCTGCGGATGGCCCGGCAGAGCGTCGGCCCGTCCATCACCGGCATTTCCCAGTCGCTGATCACCATGTTGATCGGCTGCTGTGCCATCAGCGCCAGTGCCGCTTCACCCTGTTCAGCCTCAAACACCCGGTAGCCCCATTTTTTTAACAGGCTGGAGAGCAAAAGCCGGTAACTGGAGGAGTCATCCACCACCAGAATGGTGGCTGGCTCGCGCTCCACGCTCAATGATTGCATAGCACGCTCCTCAAAACGTTCACGCCTTAAAACGGGATGTAATAGATCAGGCTGACGGTGCCTTCTCTGAAATTGGCATTGGAATCTTTACGTCCGGGATAACGGGTACCGCTGTAGTTGTTGTATTGAATCGAAAATGTGCCGGGTTTGTAGGTGGAATAGCCGAAACTGTAGGTATAGTCCGCATCCCACGGCTGTTGCTGGCTGCTGTCAGGATAGTAGAAGGCGGTAAAACGGATGAAGTAGTGCTGCACAAAACTGTAACCGCAGCCGCCCAGCACCACATGTTTATTGGTGAGGCGATCGTTCGCGTCCAGCGAGTAGAACCGCGGCACCCAGGTAGTGCCGACCTGGCAGGTCATCGCATCCCCTTTCTGGATCAGCAGGTGTTTCTCCAATGCTTTCGGCAAACTGAATTTGTAGGCAAACGTCCAGGAGCCTTGCTCCGGGTAGGTGCGCCGGTTATTGGACGTCGGGAAGAAGCGGTTATCCCCGTAGTTGCCGTACACCAGGCTGAAGGTATTGGGGTGCCAGTCGTCATAGCCGAAGCTGTAGCGGAAATCGGGGCTGTATTTGTTGACGTGGCGCACCGGCATCCGGAACGTGACGTTGGCGAACCAGTAACTGAACGGCGAATATTGCAGGCTGAGCAGCATCATCTGGCTCACGCGGTTTGACTGGTCCACCGAATCCTCGCCGGTCGGGATACTCACCCGCTGGTCTTTCAGCCCGCTGTTAAAGGTCAGCGCGCCGGAGAATTTGGCATCATCGCCGTAAAACAGCCGCCCCCAGAGGCCGGTGGAGACCCGTGCCGGGGTCGTTTCCTGCGCCCCGGCGGGTTTATCACCGGCCGCCTTGGGTGCCGGCCTGGCGGCGGCCGGTGCGGCTTTTTTCTGCCCCTGGCTGAACGGGTTTTTACCCACCGGCGCAGCGGATGCCGCCCCGGCGCAACAGAGCATCACTGACACGCAGCCCATTTTGCCCGCCGTTAACCACGCCTGGCTGCCTTTCCGTAAACGAATAATCACCCCCATGTTTTGCCTCGTCCCCTGTGCCTGCCGGCTAATTTGGAATAAATTTGCCGCCCACCTCATATTTCGCCATCAGCCATAACGCCATCAGCACCGCGACATGCACCACGGTGTTGGTCACCCAGGCCTGATGCCACAGGTCAAAATGCACAAACTGGCTGGCAATCAGCACGAAATAGACGTGAATGATGAAGGTATAGAGTGAGTGCTGACCCAAAGGGATCAGGAACCAGCCCACCAGCCGGTTAATCGGCGTCCAGAAGCGGCTGAGGACCAGGTAAACGGTGATGATCAGGCAGAAGTCATCCAGCACCCGCATCGGGCCAAGGCCGTTTTTGGCCGCCAGCGTCCGGTAGAACCAGTTGAAATCCGCCGGCGGGATAACATCCATCATCAGCGCGCGCGGCATAAAGGGGTTGGTGTGGTTCTGGGCAATAAACATCATGACCAGCGCGAACACCACCATCGCGCCAATCACCACATGGCCGAACGGCAGGCGTGCCAGCGAGGTCAGCTCATCTTTGTACCAGCCGCAGCTCATGCCCAGCACATAAATAAATTGCCAGGCCAGCAAGGGGAAAGCGAATTCAAATTGCGACACCGTCAGCCGGGCATGGGTGAGCTGGTAGCAGACATAAAGCCCCAGTGAGATAAGCAGCAGCCAAATAACATGGCCGCGCGACAACATCCATAACATCAGCGGGCTGGCCAGCAGCAGAAATACATATAACCCGAGGATTTGGGTCTGGTGCGGCCCTATTTGCAGGTAAAGGATAATATTGAACCAGGTTTCGCGGATCTGCGCCGTCACCGGCAGCAGGGAATAGGAGATGCCGGCATAACGGTCGGTAAAATGGGTTACCTCAAAAGTATTAATAAACGGGATTTTGGCCAGCAACAGCATGGAGAGAATAATAATGATATTGACCTGGTATATTTTCCAGGCGCGCCTTACCAGGGTATAGGAAACGGTCAGTAAATACTCTTTTTGCAGGCGGGCGCGGTTCAGCATACCGAGCATAAAGCCGGCCATAATAACGAACCCTTCGGCACCGGTGGTTAATCCCAGCCGCTCCCAGGTGAAGATATTAAATACCGACATCACCTCAGTGTGGGCCACCACCATCATCACCAGCGCAATACCGCGCAGCATATCCACACGCAGGTCGCGCCGCCCCGGCACCGCGTAGCGCCAGGAGACCGCAGCCGGGGCTTCAGTTAATACCGTATCCTGTACCGCCATAATTTCTCCGCCTGATCAACGTGCTTCTCACGATCGCCATTTTTCCGTGTGCCGGGGAGACTCACGTTAGGGAGGTTACTGTTTTAATGAGTGTAGACGACTTCATCCCGCCAATCGGCAGGAAACCGATTCACCCGGTGTAACGTGCGTCGTCTCACAGAATAATAGGTGATAATTCCGCTATGTCGCGGTAGTTTCGATGAAAAATGGCCTTGAAACCTTTTTTTGCTGCACTAGACTCAAATGACATTACGCGGTGACCGGTTGACGGCACTGAACGTAAACCAAATAAATAAGCATTTATAATTCAGCAGCATTTCTGTTTTTTGCACCGGGAAACGTAGCGCTTGCGCGCATTTGTTCTTGTGAATTGATGAACAGGAATGCTCATGGCTTTTTATTTTTCCCATTTTGAACACCGGAAACCACCGGAACCGTTAAATACCCCCTGGTTTATTCAGGTGCTGTGGCAATGCCTGGCCGTGGCCGCCCTTATTCTGGGCGCAAACTATATCCGCTGGCGCTGGATGTCGTCCCTGAATTACGACGCGCTCTGGTATGCCGTCCCGCTGGTGGTTGCTGAAACGCTGGCCTATATCGGCACGGTATTTTTTACGATTAACCTGTGGAAAGAGTGGGATATTCCCCAGCGCCCGGCACCGACCGATGTGAATGAATGCCTTGGGCCGGATGAGCAGACAGAATCCCGGCCGCTGCGCGTTGACCTGTTTATCGCGACCTATTCGGAAGACGTGGAGCTGGTGCGGATTTCGATCCAGGATGCGCTGAAAGTCACCTACCCCGCGCCGATTGAATACAAAATTCATGTGCTCGACGATGGCCGCCGGCCGGAGATGCGCGCCGTGGCGGAGCAGGAAGGGGTGAACTACATCACCCGCGACACCAATATCGGTTACAAGGCCGGTAACCTGCGCAACGGCATGGAACAGACCGACGGCGATTTTCTGGTGATTTGCGACGCCGATACGCGGGTCTTCCCCACGCTGCTGACCCACACACTGGGCTACTTCCGTGACCCGGATGTCGCCTGGGTGCAAACGCCCCAATGGTTTTACGATCTGCCTGAAGGCAACCGCCTGCCGGAGCTGATGCGCCGCAAACTTGGGCGCATCGGCTATGGCCTCGGCAAGGCCACAGAAGCGCTGGTCGGCCCGATTGTGCTGGGGCGCGACCCGTTCTTCAACGATGCCCGCATGTTTTATGAAGTGATCCTGCGCCGCCGCAACTGGGCGAACGCCTCATTCTGTTGCGGCGCGGCCTCGATCCACCGGCGTGAGGCGGTGATGCAGGCGGCGCTGCGCAGTTACGTCTGGGCGGTGGATGAGGAAGTCGCGCGTTTTACCAAAGACATCCCGGACGCCGACACCCGCGAGGCGCTGGAAGAGGCGATGCGGCCGCAGGTGATCATGGACACCGAACTGACACCGTATAAATTCCACGTCTCCGAAGACATCTACACCTCGATCGTGCTGCATGGCGACACCGAACGGCGCTGGAAATCGGTGATGCACCCGCGGATTGAATCCAAAATGCTCTCCCCGCAGGATTTGCTGACCTGGATGATCCAGCGTTTCAAATACGCTGCCGGGTCAATGGACATCCTGCTGCATGACCCGATTTTCAGCCGTAAACGCTTCCGGCTCAGCCTGCCGCAAACGCTGATGTACGGCACCACCTTCTGGTCTTATCTGGCCTGCCTGTGGAATACCGTGTTTTTAATCTCGCCGCTTATCTACCTGTTTACCAATATTCCGCCGGTGTCCGCTTATTCACAGCCGTTTTACCTGCATTTCCTGCCGTTCTTCCTCGCCTCCGAGCTGGCCTTTATGTTCGGCACCTGGGGGTTGTCGGCGTGGGATGGGCGCAGTTCCTATTTGTCGCTCTATTCGATGAACCTGCGCGCGCTGGACACGGTGCTGCGCGGCGAAAAAATCAAATTCCACGTGACGCCGAAGGAGCGTCAGCAGGGGCGGTTCCTCTACCTGGTCAAACCGCAGATCGCCATTGTGGTGCTGACCCTGCTCGGGCTTCTCTGGGGCGGCATCAAAGTGTTTAACGGTGACATTGAAGACCCCTCCGGTTACATCATCAACATCTTTTGGGGCGGGGTGAACATTGCCGCCATGATGCCGATGATCCTGGCCGCCATGTGGAAGCCTGACCCCGCCCTGTCTGACGAAGAGGTGGCCTGACATGTCCTGGAAAGCGAGCCTGCTGGCCACCCGCAGTTACATCACCATTCTCCTCGGGTTCCTGATCGGTTTCAGCATCGTGCTGTATGTGGAAAAACATATGCCGCCGGTGGTGGAGGAGAAAGCCGGGTATACCCTGAGCCGGGATTTCCCGCCGCTGCCGCAGCGGCGCGACCTGACGTTTGATGAGGCCGTCTGGGCGCGCGTCGCCTGGCAATATTTCGTCAATAACACCCAACTGACCGGCCTGGCGAATGCGCAGGACCAGCGCCCCTATACTTCCCTGTGGGACACCGGCAGCTATTTGATGGCGCTGATTGCCGCGCGCCAACTCGACATTGTGCCGGTGGATGAGTTTGACCAGCGGATTTCCAAAACCCTGACCGCCCTCAGCCTGTTGCCACTGCTGCCGAACGGCGTGCCCGGCAGTTGGTACAACACCCAGACGCTGTCAATGATGGTTGACCCGGAGCAACAGGAGCCGCCCACCGGCTCCGCGGTGGACATGGGGCGTCTGCTGGTGCCGCTGACGCTGCTGGTCTGGCGCTACCCGACGCACGCGGCCCAGGTGCAGGAGGTGCTGGATCAGTGGAACCTTAATGCCCTGTTTGAGAGCAGCAGCCCGGCGACCGCCACCAGCATTGAGGTGTCACACTGGGATCTCAGCGCCAGCCAGACCCGCAGCGGCTATGGTTTCCGGCTCTATACCGCCGGGACGCTGCGCATGGTCAGCCCCTCGGCCGGGATCGCCGTCACCCAGCCGCCCGAGGGGGTCAAGCTGGTGCAAATCGACGGCTATGCGATCCCCAGTGACGGCTTCCGCAAAGGGGTCGATCAGGACGCGCCGACCATCATCACCCTGCCTTATGTGCTGACCGGGCTGGAGCTGGGCTTTGACAGCCGCAGCGCGGAGTTTGCCTGGCGCATCGTGCGCATCCAGCAGAGCCTGCACAAAGCCACCGGCAACTACACCTCCGTCAATACGGATTACGCCGAACAGGCCCCGGACTTTATCGCCGCCCTGCCCGGCCAGCAGCCGGTGCAGGATGCAACCGTCTCACGCAGCGATCAGGAACCTGTACGCCTGCTCTCCACCCGCTCCGCCTTTGGCTGGTATGCCCTGTTCCGCAACGCCTGGAGCGAAAGCCTGCGGGCGCAGGCGGCCGCGCTGCTGGAGCCGGGCAAAGGCTGGTATGAGGGCACCAGCGGCAACCAGAACGTTAACCAGACCCTCAGCGCGGACACCAACGCCGTGGTGCTGGAAAGCTTAAGTTATATCGCGCATGGGCAAATGTTATGCCTCGCCTGCGTCTCCCCTTCACCCATGCCGATGACCGATCGGAATAAAGGAGTACTCCCATGAGACCGTCGCTCGTTATCGTCTCTTTTTCTGCCCGGCGCTGGCTGGCCTGGTTGCCGCTGGTGCTGGGGTTATGGCTGGTGGCCGGCAGCGTGCAGGCGGCGGTTGAACTGCCGGCGCAGCACTACCCGGTGCGCCACGGGGCGCTTACGCCACGGGAGCAGGCGATGGCCGTGAACGCCTGGCAATATTTTATCGTCAACTACCAGCCCACCACCGGGCTGGTCAACGCGGTAAACAAATACCCCTCCACCACCATGTGGGACACCGGGTCTTATATCGCCGCAATGGTGGCGGCGCGTGAGCTGGGCATTATCAACAAGGCAGAATTTGACCAGCGGATGATCAAACTCCTGAAGACGCTGAACACTTTGGTGCTGTTCCAGAATGAGATGCCCAACAAGGTGTACAACACCATCACCGCGCAAAAGGTGAACTACCTGAACAAACCGGGCGAGATCGGGTTTTCCGCCATCGACATCGGGCGGATGCTGTTGTGGCTGAAGATCGTCAAAGAGCGCTACCCGGAATACGGTAACAGCGTCGATAACATCGTGCTCGGCTGGGATTTCACCCACACGGTGGATGACTGCGGCACGCTGTTCGGGGCGTATGTCGACGGCAACAAAAAAACCGTGTATGCGCAGGAGGGGCGGCTTGGCTACGAAGAGTACGCCTCTGCGGGCTTCCAGCTCTGGGGCTTCTCGACCTGCCAGGGGTCACGGCCGGAGCCCTATTCGCTCGCCAACATCTACTGCGTGCTGGTGCCGTATGACAGCCGCGATCCGCGCCTGACCAACCAGCACAACTATGTGGTCACGGAATCCTACCTGCTGCACGGGCTGGAAATGGGCTGGGACAAAGCCGATGACCGTGAGGACAACCTCAATAACTACTCCCACCCGTGGATGAAAAACTTTGCTGACCGCGTCTATCAGGCGCAGGAGAACCGCTACCTGATCACCGGCACCATGACGGCGCGATCGGAACACCAGCTCGATAAAGCGCCGTACTTTGTGTATGACACAGTGTTCTCTGACGGGTTTAACTGGAACACCATCACCGACAAAGGCAAGTACGTGCCTGAAACGGCAGCCATTTCACTGAAAGCCGCGCTGGGGATGTGGGTGCTGTGGGATTCGCCCTACACCGACCGGCTGCTGGACACCATTGAAAACGCCAACGAGAAAGCCAGCGGCTACTACGAGGGGATTTACGAAAACGGCGACGGCCCGATTAAAGAGTTCACCGGCAACAACAACGGCATCATGCTCGAGGCCCTGCTCTACAAAAAAGAGGGACGCCTGCTGAAATTCAACACCGACAAACCGAAATCCCGCGATTTCGCGCCGTCACTGTGGGAAAAACGGCTGGTGGATGCGTTTGAGGACAACAACACCAGGCGCAACCGCCCGTTTATGAGCCCAACGCCGGGCATCAAAAACTGGTGTGAACAGACCGGCGTGGCGATGCGTACTGCACCGGCCTGTAAAGCCTGTAAATGTGCCGCATGTGAAAATGAAGATGCGCCGATCAAACTGCCTCCGGTGGCGATGTCATGCTTAAAACCGTGAGAATCTTCAGGCTGGCTCTGTTGCTGCTTATCGCGGCGGCGCTGGCGTTCGGGTTCTCATGGCTGAACCGGACGCCGGGCGTGCGCTACGTCAGCAGCGGGGCCTGGCACTATCCGGGGCGGATGGGGGCGCTGACGGACGAGGAGCGCCAGTGGGCCGAGGTGGCGTGGCGCTATTTCAAAAATAATACCCAGGCAGGCACCGGGCTGATTAACGCCAGTGACAACCGCCCGGTCACCAACCTGTGGCAAATCGGCGATTCCCTGATCGCCCTGACGGCGGCGCGCCAGCTCGGGCTGGTGGATGAGGTGGAGTTTGATGACCGGCTGACGCGGATGCTCTCCACGCTTAACCAGTTACCGCTCACCAGCCTGAAAACGCCCAACCTGCTCTACAACACCACCAATGCCGCGATGGTGGACTACAGCAACAAACCGGCCACCCTGGGCTGGTCAGCGCAGGACATGGCCCGGCTGATGACCGGTTTACGGGTGGTGGCGCTGTGGCACCCGATCTACAGCGAATACCTGGATCGCATCATCCTGCGCTGGAACTTCTGTAACGTGGTGGACAACAGCGGCCAGTTGCTGCGCGGCGGTATGCGTGACGGCAAACTGACGCCGCAGCCGGAGGGGCGGCTCGGCTACAGCGAATATGGCGCAGCCGCGCTGGCGTTGTGGGGGTTTCCGTCTGAAAAATCTGTGACGCCGCCTTACCAGTCAGTGATTGTTGACGGCATCGCGATTGATGTGGATTCCCGCGATCCGCGCACCACCTACACGCCCGCCGTGGTCACCAATACGCCTTACGTGCTGGGCGGGCTGGAGTATGGCTGGCAGACGCCGGGCAACGACACCACCCTGCTGAGCGCCCAACGCCAACGGGCGCAGAACATCTACCGCGTACAGGAGCAGCGCTGGCAGAAGCTGAAAATCCTGACCGCGCGCGATGAATACAACCTCAATGCCGCCCCGTGGCACGTGTATGACACCATTTTCGGTAACGGCTACGCCTGGAACACACTGGGGGATGACAGCAAGTTTTACCCGACGCGGGCACTGGTGTCGACGCGGGCGGTGTTCGGCCTCTGGACACTGTGGGACACCGACTTCACCGACGCGCTGATGGCGATGACACGCCTGACGCGGGACAACCAGCGCGGCTGGTATGAGGGGCGCTTTGAGGCCACCGGCGGCTATAACCGGATGATCACCCTCACCACCAATGCGATGGTCCTGGAGGCGCTGATGTACAAAAGCAATTACGGCCCGCTGATCCGGTCACTCCCGCAAGAGAGTTATTTCAATACCCGCCTGAGCGATGTCTTTAACCTACCCCGCTTGTGCATGCCGCAGGAGCGAAAACCCGGAGGGCCCCAGCCATGACCTTCTCCTATGACACGGTTTTTAACGACAGCTATGCACGGATCACCGACAGCGACGGCGGGGACCGCTTTTTCAACCACTTCTACCAGCTTTTCGTCCACAGCACGGCGGAGATCGAGGCGACCTTCCTGGAGCAGGACGAGGCGCAGCTTCGTAAAATCGTCTACAAGACCTTTTTCTTTATGCTCTCTGTCTCCAGCACCCACAACGTCTCCAACTACCTGATGACCATTTCCCGTACCCAGGACGCCGAGGGGATCAAACTGCCGCCCGCGTTTTACGCCCACTGGCGGCGGGCGGTGCTGCAAACGGTACGGCAGCTCGACCCGCAGTGTGACGAAGATATCATCACCGCCTGGGCGATGGTGATCGCCCCCGGCCTGGAGTATATGCGCCGGCAGGCGGAGCTGTTCCACGCCACGCCGCCGACAGGGGTCTCACCATGAAAAACGCCATTTTCGCGGCGCTGGATTACATCAATGCCGCGCTGCTTATCTACGACGCCGAGGAAAACCTGGTGGCCTTTAACCAGCAGGCGTTCGATTACTACCCGGCAGTGCGTGATTATCTGGTGCGCGGCACGCCGCTGACGGTGCTGATTGAGGCCTTTATCACCTCCGGCTATATCTCCGAAAGCACCGATCGCCGCGCGCTGGCCACCACTCTCGCCGAACGCTGCCGCGTGGACAACCATTACGAAATCCGCAAATTGCAGGGCCGCACGGTGTTTGTGCAGCATAACCGCACCCCGGAAGGCGGCATCGTCAGCCTGCATACCGATGTCACGCACTTTGCCGATATCCTGGCGTCGCGCCGCCAGTTGCATGATGACTTTATCCTGGCCGCCGAGGCGACCCACATCGGCATCTGGGACTGGGATTACCTCAACGACCTGGTGCAGGTGAATGATGCGCTGCTGACGCTGCTCGGCTACCCGCGCCGGAGCTGGAAATACACGGCGGACATGTGGCGGCAGTTGATTCACCCGGATGACCTGCCGACCGCCGCCCGGCTGTTGCAGGAGGCGGGCAATGACCGGCTGGCCGTGTTTGAGTGTGAACTGCGGATTATGCACCACGACCAGAACTACCGCTGGTGCCTGCTGCTGGGCCAGGTGGTAAGCCTCACCACCGAGGGCAAAATCGCCCGCGTGATCGGCACCATGCAGGACATCACCCAGCGTAAAAAAGCGGAGGAAGCCTCACGGCAGGCGGTCGAGATGGCGAAAGCCGCCAGCCAGGCCAAGAGTGCGTTTCTGGCTAACATGAGCCACGAAATCCGCACGCCGATGAACGGCATCCTCGGCATGACGCAGCTCTGCCTCGACACCGACCTCACACCGGAGCAGCGGGATTACATCACGATGGCGCACAGCTCCGCCCAGGTGCTGCTGAAGGTAATTGATGACATCCTCGACTTCTCCAAAATCGAGGCGGGCAAAATCACCCTCGACATGGAAGAGTTTGCGCTGCGGCCGTTCCTGCAAGGGATCATGCGGCCGCTGATGCCCAAGGCCACCGAGAAAGGCATTGAGCTGCTGGTGGATGTCGCCCCTGATGTGCCCGAGTACATCCATTGTGACTCCGTGCGCCTGCGGCAGGTGCTGACCAACCTGGTCAGCAATGCGGTGAAGTTCACCCATGAGGGCGAAGTGGTGATGAGCCTCTCCCACGGCATCGCCGCCCAGCATCTGGCCTTTGAGGTGAAAGATACCGGCATCGGCATCCCGGAAGACAAACAGCGTGTGATTTTCGAATCCTTCAGCCAGGCGGACACCTCCACCACCCGCAAATATGGCGGCACCGGCCTCGGCCTCACTATCTCCGCCCGGCTGGTGGAGATGCTCGGCGGTGAATTGCAGGTCGCCAGTACACCCGGCAGCGGCAGCACCTTCTTCTTCTCCCTGCCGGTATTGAAAAAAACGCCGGTGTTAAGCGGCCCGGTGCATGTGCCCGCCAGCCTCCAGGGCGTGCGCGTCGCGGTGGTGGATGACAACCAGACCAACCTGCGGCTGATGCAGGAGATGCTGCGCCATATGGGGTTACAGGCCGTAACCTTCAGCAGCGGGCAGGCGGCACTGGATGCGCTGGACGACTCGCCCGATTTTCCGCTGATCCTGCTGGATGCGCAGATGCCGGACATGGACGGCATGACGCTGGCGCTTGAGATCACCTCCAACCCTGCCCTGCGCAACACCAAGCTGATCATGCTCAGTTCAATGGGGCGCTATATGGACACAGCCATCCTGAAAAAGATCGGCATCCTGCATTTCCTCAACAAGCCGGTTGACCAGAATGAGCTGTTCAGCGTGATTATCCAGACCCTCGCGCCCGGTGCGCAGGCCCCGGTGCCGGTGGCCGCCACCCCGCTGGTCACGCCCGACATGGCAGGCACGCAGTACCGCATCCTGCTGGCGGAGGACAATATGGTAAACCAGAAACTGGCGATCCACTTCCTCACCAAACTGGGCCACCAGGCGGATATCGCCAATAACGGGCTGGAGGCGCTGGAACACATTGCGCAAACCCGCTACGACCTGATCCTGATGGATTTGCAGATGCCGGAAATGGACGGCCAGAAAGCCACGCAGATCCTGCGCGAGCAGGAAGCGCTCAGCACGCCGCCCCAGCACCTGCCGATTATCGCCATGACGGCCCACGCGATGCAGGGTGACCGTGAATATTGCCTGGAGCACGGTTTTGACGGCTACATCGCCAAGCCGGTGATGATTGATGCCCTCGCGGCGGAGATCGCCAGGGTGATGGCGGTCATGACCCAGCCGCTGGAAGAGGAGATGCCGCCGCCGGACATTCCCCCAACGGATGCGGTGAACTACCCGCTGATGATGGAGCGCGTCGGCCATGACCATGAATTGCTGACCATTGTTATCGGCATGTTCCTTGAGGAGCTGCCGGGGCTGCTCGCCAGTTTGCGCAGCGCGGTGGCCCGGCAGGACATCAAGGGCGTGAAACGTGACGCCCACAAAATGAAAGGCGAAGCCGCCACCTTTGCCTGTGAGACGTTGGTCCAGGTGTTGAGCCAATTGGAAGATGCCGCAGAACGCGGGGATTTCGCCACCATGAACGTACTGGACAGCCAGCTCGACGGGATGTGCCAACGCGTCACTGTTGCCCTGACGCAAATCAAGGAGAATTTATGAACAATGCCCTGGCCGCCCTGGCTGCCGCCCTGCTGCTGAGCGGCTGCGCTGCCGGCACACACTCCGCCGGTGAGCCGGTGACCCGATCGCTTGCCGGACAATGGCGGGTGCACGACGCCAATCAACAGGAAACGGAAGGCTGGCACAGCGACGACAGCCAATGGCAGACGCTGCGGGTGCCCGCCAACTGGTACGCTGCCGGGCTGGATCACCAGGGCGCGCTCTGGTACCGCACCCAGTTCGACCTGCCGCCGCTGCGGCCGGACAACATGGCGACGCTGGTGTTTGACGGCGTGGATTATCAGGCTGATGCCTGGCTGAACCAGCGGCGCATCGGCAGCCACACCGGCTATTTCCAGCGTTTCGCGCTGGACATCAGCCGGGATGCGCAGCGCACCAACCAACTGGCGGTGCGGGTCGACAGCCCGTTTGAATCCCCGGACAGCATCTGGCCGCTGCACAAAAACCTGATCAAAGGCGTCTTCTCCCAGCATGATGCGCGCCCCGGCGGGGCCTGGAGCAAGCAAGGCCAGGATGCCAACTCCGGCGGCATCTGGGCACCGGTGAATGTGCACATCAGCCGCGGCGCAGTGATTGATAACGTGCTGACCACGCCGGACTGGAAAAACGGGCTGGAAAACCCGGCCCTGAAAATAGCGATTGATTACCGGGCCAACCGCAGCCGCGAGGCGACGCTGCATGTCCGGGTGAAACCCGCGAATTTCTCCGGCAAAAGTTATGAGATTGACCAGCCGGTGACACTCACCTATGCCGGCCACACCGCGCAGGCGCTCAACGTCACGCTGCCGATGGACGCCGCCCGGCTGTGGTGGCCGAAAGGCTACGGCGACCCGAACCTGTATGACGTGGAGGTCAGCCTGACCGATAACCTCGGCACGCTGGACCGCAGCACCACACGCACCGGGCTGCGGCAAATCGTCAAACCCGATCAGGGCGGCTGGGAGATTAACGGCAAGCGCATCTTCCTGCGCGGCACCAACTACATCGGCACCTCGTGGCTGAGCACCATGTCGCCTGAAGACTGGGAAAAAGATCTGGTGCTGCTGGAGGAGATGAATGCCAACACCATCCGCGTTCACGGCCACCTGGCCAGCCACCCGCTGTATGCGCTGGCGGACGCGCGCGGTATGTTGATCTGGCAGGATATGCCGCTGCAATGGGGCTATAACGACAGCCCGGAATTTGCTCAGGAAGCCGCACGCCAGGTCACTGACGCCATCCGCCAGTACGGCAATTACCCGTCGATCATTGTCTGGGGCGGGCAGAATGAGCCGCCGTTTGATTCTTTGTGGATGCAGAAACGTTTCCCGGACTGGCACCCGGATATGAACAAGCCGCTGGCACAGGCGGTGGCGGATGCGCTGGCGGCGGATACCTCCCGCATTACCCACCCGTGGTCTTCGGTGACTGAGCATTTCTGGCAGGGCTGGTATTTCGGTACCCTGAACGATTTCCTGCAACCGTCGAAAAGCGCCATCATTACCGAGTTTGGCTCAGAGGCATTGCCGAACCTGGAGACGCTGAAAACCATTATCCCGGAAAAAGATCTCTGGCCGGCCACCACTCAGCCGGGCGATCCGGGCTGGGTGGTGTGGAAATACCATAACTTCCAGCCGATCCAGACCTTCCAGTTCGCCAAAATTGAACGCGGGCCGAACATCGAAACGTTCATCGCCAATACCCAACGTTATCAGGCAGAGTCCGTCAGCCTGGCGGCAGAGAGTTACCGGCGTCAGCGTTACCAGCCGGTCACGGTGCTGTTGCAGTTCATGTTTGTCGAGAACTGGCCGTCGATTAACTGGGGCGTGATGGATTACCGCCGCCAGCCTAAACTCGGCTATTACGCGCTGAAAAAAGCCTACCAGCCGGTGCTGCCGTCGATTGAGCCGGTCACGCTGAACTGGAAAACCGGCACGCCGGGGCGGGTCAATTTCTGGGCGATCAACGATACCCTGACTGCCTATCCCGATGCCCGGCTGGTCTGGCGCATCACGCAGGATAACCGTACGCTGAGCGAAGGCGAAAAACGGCTCGATATGGGTGCAGACAGCGGCAGCAAACAGGTGGAAGCCGGCGCGACGCCGCTCAGCGACAGCCCGGTGATGATCTCCAGCGTGCTGTATGACCGCAACGGCCACCAATTGGGTGCCAATGACCATTACTTTACGCTGAACGAACCGGGGGCAAAATGATGCGCCCTTCCCGCCTTCTCTGGCTCGGTGCCGGGCTGGTGCTGCTGACGTTGCGCAGCACCGCCGCCCCCTTGACCAAGCCCACGGATTTTGATGAAAACCTGCCCCTGAGCCAGGCGGTGACGCAGGTCAACCCTGACCGCAGCATCACCTTCCGCCTGATTGCGCCCGAAGCACGGCAGGTGGCGGTGGTGCTCGGCGCGTTGCCGCGTACCCGCGTCGCCTACCCGATGACAAAGGATGAACAGGGCGTCTGGCACTACCGGCTGGCACCGCAAGCGCCGAACCTGTACGAATATTTTTTCAACGTCGATGGTTTCCGCAGCATTGATACCGGCAGCGCCATGCCGAAACCCCAGCGGCAAGTGAATACCAGCCTGGTGCTGGTGCCCGGCAGCCTGCTGGATGAACGCAAGGTGCCGCACGGCGAGGTGCACGGCCTGACTTATTCGTCAGCCGCGCTGAACAAGGAGCGGCACCTGTACGTGTGGCTGCCGCCGGGCTATGAAAGCGGCACTACGCCGCTGCCGGTGCTCTATCTCTACCACGGCTTTGGCGATACGGAGAGTTCATCGATTGTGCAGGGGCGGTTCCCGCAGATCATGGATAACCTGCTGGCGGAGAAGAAAATGCAGCCGATGGTGGTGGTGTTCCCGGATACCGAAACGGACGCCACCGGCGCTGTCCCGGAGAATTTCCCGCGTCAGGAGCGGCGTAAAATCTTCTACCCGCTGAACGCGGCCGCCGCCGACCAGGAGCTGATGCAGGATATTATTCCGTTGATCGAGCATCGTTACCGGGTGCGCACCGATGCGGAAGGGCGCGGCATCGCCGGGATTTCCCAGGGCGGCTATCAGGCGCTGGTTTCCGGCATGAACCACCTCGACCGCTTCCGCTGGCTGGCGAGTTTCAGCGGCGTCACCACCGTGACCGTGCCCAACAGCGGCGTGGCGCAGGCGCTGGAGAACCCGGAGATGATTAACCAGCAGTTGAAAAACTTTACGCTGGTAGTGGGCAGTGAGGATGACGTCACCGGCAAAGACATCAACGACCTGAAACAGCAGCTTGATGAGAAAAAGATCCGCGTCAATTTCCACAGCTACCCGAAACTCGGGCATGAAATGGATGTCTGGCGTCCGGCATACAGTGAGTTTGTGCAACAGGTGTTTAAGTAATTCCCCTCTCCCCGGCGCGGCAGCCGGAAAAAGCCGCTGACCGGGCCTGATCACGCACGCCGGGCATGATATGCCCGGCTGCAGCTGCCCTTTTCCCACAGCGTCACGCGCCCTTTTCGCTGCACATGACCGGCGCACGTCGGGTGGGCAGACTATTTCTCATCAACACATTGTGGAAAATTCAACAAAACGTTGATCAGCTCAGGGCGCAGCGGTATATTTTTAAGAAAGCCTGCGCAAGGGCGACATCCTGAGATGAATTGATGAACGTTGAACATAAGCAGCAATCAGATGAGCTGATACGGACACTTGAAGCCGCCATGGATGCGCTGGCAAGCACAATCGCCGGGAACCATGAGATCGTTCTGCACGATCTGACCAAACCGGCCGCCTCCGTCCATAAAATTATCAATGGCCATGTCAGCGGAAGGAAGAAAGGTGACAGCCTGTTATCCGGCCCGGATAAAGATACCGGTTTTGCCGGGTTGCTTTCCGGCTCAACAGGAAACAACCGGCCCGTCGTAATAAAAAATTATAAAACAGTCACGTTTTCCGGGAAGGTGCTGAACAGCGCGTCGACGATTTATTACAGTGACGCGGGCGAGCCGCTGGTGGCATTTTGCAATAACATCGACGCCACGCCTTATGAAATGATTCGCCAGGGGGTTGATTTACTGCTCAATCATCAAGAACCCTATCCTGATGATAACGCGTTGGCCGTGGACACTCTTCTTGCCCAGACCCTCAACGAGATAATCAGTAAACATACCCTGCCCGGCAAAAAAACCCAGAAAGCCCAGCGCCTGAAAATCGTTAACGATATGCGTGCCAAAGGCATTTTTAAAATGAAAGGCGGGGTTCAACATGCCGCCGCCGCGCTGGGGGTATCACGTTATACCATCTATAACGATTTGGAGGCGTTAAGTGAAGAATAACCATCAGGCTCAATCAATGCGGGTGCCTTTCTTTCAGGTCGATGCATTCAGCCGCCATCCTTTTTCCGGTAATCCTGCGGCTGTCTGTATGCTGGAAAAATGGCTGGATGACACCACGCTGCAACGCATTGCACAGGAAAATAACCTTTCAGAGACGGCCTTTGTTGTCAAAACAGGTGACAGCTATGGGCTTCGCTGGTTTACGCCTGCCGTAGAAGTGGATCTCTGCGGCCATGCCACACTTGCCGCCGCCTGTGTGCTGTTTACCCGGTATGTTCCCCATGCAGAAGAGATCCGTTTCCACACCCGCAGCGGCGAACTGACGGTGAGAGGCAGCGACGAGGGGTATATTTTAAATTTCCCCCTGGTTCATCCCGTGCGGATTGATACGCCACCTGGCCTGCTGGCTGCGCTGGGGCTGGGCTCCGGGCCGGCTGAAATATGGCAGGCGTCAGATATCGTGGTCATCATAAATGATGAAAACGTGCTGGATTCCCTGTCACCTGATTTCTCCGCGTTAGCACAATTCGATACGCGCGGCGTTGTCGTGTGCACGCCGGCTAAAGCGTTTGATTTCCGCTCACGCTGGTTCGGCCCGCAGGTTGGGGTAAATGAAGATCCTGTTACCGGCTCTGCGCATACTTTCCTGGCCCCGCTATGGGGGGAAAAACTAGGCAAAAAAGTGCTGTCTGCCCAGCAAGGCGGTAAACGGAAAGGGGAAATAACCTGCCGGATAAAAGAAAATAATCGTGTGGAATTATGCGGTGAAGCCTGCATAGTGATTGAAGGCGAATTGTTCGTATCATTGCCCCACGGCGATAACGCTTCACGCTGAATTCACAGGCCCCCGGCACTAAGTCATAAAAAACCCGCCATAAAAAAACCCGGCAATGCCGGGTTTTTCAGTTCTGATATCAGGATCAGATATTAACGCCGAAGCCTTTTGCCAGCGCCGACAGGCCGCCTTCATAACCCTGGCCGACCGCTTTGAATTTCCACTCGCCGTTGTGGCGGTAGAGTTCACCGAAGATCATCGCGGTTTCGGTCGCGGCATCTTCAGAGAGGTCATAACGTGCCAGCTCGGTCTGGTCGTCATTGTTCACTGCACGGATAAACGCGTTGGTGACCATGCCGAAGTTCTGTTTACGATCTTCTGCTTCGTAGATCGTCACGGCAAACACCACTTTCTTGGCGGAGGCGTCAACTTTGTCCAGGTGGATCAGCAGTTGCTCGTCATCACCCGCGCCTTCACCGGTACGGTTATCACCCTGGTGCACTACGCCGCCGCAGGCACTGGTTTTGTTGTTGAAGAAGATGAAGCTCGCGTCAGAGAGCACTTTGTCATCTTCGCCAACGATAAAGGCGGAGGCGTCCAGGTCAAAGGCGCTGCCGTCGGTTTTACGTGAGTCCCAGCCGAGGCCGAACAGCACGGTTTTCATGGACGGGGCTTCTTTGGTTAAGGAGACGTTGCCGCCTTTTTTCAGTGAAACTGCCATAATCTCTTCCTTATCGTGAAGTTGAATACGTGCCGCCGCATCGGCGGCACGGAGAAAGCGTTACTCAACGCATTACGCGGCGTTGATGCCAAAGTTGCCGCACAGGGCGGACAAGCCGCCCGCAAAGCCCTGCCCAACGGCGCGGAATTTCCACTCACCGTTGTGGCGATACAGCTCACCGAAAATCATCGCAATTTCCGTGGAGCTGTCTTCCTGCAAATCATAACGTGTGACTTCGTTTTTACTTTCGGCATTGACCAGGCGGATAAAGGCGTTGCTGACCTGGCCAAAGTTCTGGCGACGGGTATTGGCGTCATGGATGGTGACGGTAAACACGATCTTATCCACGTTCGCCGGCACCAGGCCGAGGTCCACCAGCAGCGTTTCGTCATCGCCATCGCCCGCGCCGGTGCGGTTATCCCCCTGATGCACGACAGAACCACAGCTTGAACGCAGGTTGTTGTAAAAAATAAAGTCGTTGTCCTGCGCCACTTTGCCGTTGGCCTGCAACAGGAACGCTGAGGCATCAAGGTCAAAATCCTGGCCATCCGTTGACCGGGCATCCCAACCCAACCCCACCTGGACTTTTTTCAGGCTCGGATCGGTTTTACTTAAAGAAACGTTGCCGCCTTTGGAAAGTGATACACCCATGTGGTTCTCCTTTTACTGAGGTGATGGGGAGGCTCCCCCCATCGGATAATGCATTTATCGGCCCAATCAGCCCTGGCGATCGTCTGCCGGCGACTCTTTGCCGGGGAACAGTACGCTGGCCAGAATACCCAGCGCCAGCACACCCAATACCACATACAGGCTGGTGGTGGCGCTGATGCCGTAACCGTGGTGCCAGAGGTGATCGCTGGCGTTCAGGCCGAGTTTGAAGGCGATGAAGAATAGCAGCACGATGACCGCTTTTTCCAGATGCACCAGATATTTGCGCAGCGCTTCCAGCACGAAATAGAGGGTACGCAAGCCGAGGATAGCAAACATCATCGCTGAATAGACAATTAACGGTTCACGGCTCACCGCAATGACTGCCGGTACGCTGTCGAACGCGAACATCACGTCAGACAACTCCACCACGGCCACACACAGCAGCAGCGGCGTGGCATAGCGCGCGCCCTTCTTCACGGTGAACGCAAAACCTTTGTTCTCCGGTTTTGCCAGCTCAGCGCTGACTTCCTGCGAGCTCAGCAGGAAGCGGTTGCCGGCCAGTTTCGGCCAGACCGGGAAGAAACGGCGTACCAGGCGGTTGGCCAGGTGATCGGAGTAGTCTTCGATCTCTTCGTCATCATCACCGGAACGCAGCATCATCACCGCTGTCCAGGCGACAATCACCGCAAACAGCATCTCGACCCACGGGCCGAGCATCAGCAGGCCGGAGCCAATCGCCACAAAAATCGCGCGGAAAATGATGGCCCCGATGATGCCCCAGTAGAGCACGCGGTGGCGGTAGCCATCCGGTACTTTGAACCAGGCAAAGATGGCCATCATCACAAACAGGTTATCGACAGAGAGCACTTTCTCCAGCGCATACCCGGTCACAAACAGGCTGGCCACTTCCTGACCGTGGTGGAAATAGAGGAAAGCGGCAAAGCCCAAGGCTGTTGCCACCCAAAATACCGACCAAAGCGCTGCGCTTTTCAGGCTGATGGCCTTATCGCCGCGGTGGGCCAGCAGGTCAATCAGCAGTGCGGCAACCGCCAGCACCACAAAGACGATGACCGTCTCGGCGGGGAAACCAATCAGGGTAGATTCCATCATTTACTCTCTGTTAAAAGAATTCGTCAGGCTTAAGGCCCAACTCGTTGCAAATCTCAATCAGCGCCCGTTTTTCGGCGTCGTCGAAATTGGCATCACTCTTGGCGATCATCACCCCGAGCCGTACCGCTGCGCGTGCTTCGTCCGGTTTGCTGCGCAATTTGCCGATAATTTTCAGGCACTCAGAGCGGCCGATGTCCAGGTCAAAATCAAATTTCTCTGACAGTTTCTGGAATTCGCGGATCACTTCCTCAGTGCTGAACACTTTCAGCGCATCGCTAATCTCGAAATATTTGACCAGTTTCTGCTTTTCCTGCGGCGTCACCACGCCGTCAGCAAAGGCCATGTAAGTCCCGGCCGCCACACACCCCTGCATGAAGTCTTTGCCTTTATAACGGCTGACTTCAGTCATGAAGGTGTCACGGCCCTGATTGAATTTATTCTTTGCCCAATCAAACATGGTTCTTTCCTCTTTGTTGTTATTTGCTGCTTGTGTGTTATTTACTGCCGGCCCGCCAGTTGAATCCCCAACCGTAGGCTTTATCCATTGGCTCATGGCCGGCAAAGTAGTCGTTCAGACGCTCCACCTTCAGGGTGCCGTTGACGTTTTCCAGGCGGGCAATCGCACACATGTTATGGCGGTTGCCGCCTTCGGTGAGGCGTGTTTCTACCGGCGGCTGCTCCGGCAGTTGCAGGGTAACGACACCGTCGGTTTTCGCCCAGTTCGGCGCGCCTTTGTAGATAAAGGCGAACACCACCACTTCGGCGATCTCATCCCACTGGGCGCCGTTGATGTTCAGCCACTCTCCTTCAGACACCGAACCGGTGCGATCATCCCCTTCCAGATGCACATAAGGGAACTGGTCATAACGGCCGAACCGGTTGCCGAGCGCCTGGATCAGATCTTTCTCGCCGTTCTTCAACCGCACATAAGCCCCGAGGTCGAGGTCAATGGCACCCAGTTTGCTGAAGAAGCCGCCGCCGGTGCCGCGGTTCCAGTTGAGGTTTACGCGGATACGGCCGAAGCCCTGGCTTTTGCTCAGGTTGACCGATTTGGTCAGATTGATGGTGGGCTGTTCTTTGGTCAGCGTGACTTTGCTGAGATTGACCGGCTGCGGTTTGGCGGCCGGGGCCGGAGCGGGTGCAGGCGCGGCCTCTTCCGGCGTGTCATCAATGGTGACGCCATAATGCTCTGCCAGCGGTTGCAGCCCGCCGTTGAACCCCTGGGCAACAAAGCGGAATTTCCATTCGCCGTTACGGCGGTAGAGTTCCCCAAGGATCAGGGCCGCTTCACTGCGCCCGGCCAGGTCAACATCCCCGTTGAGCTGCGGCTGGCCGTTATACTCCACGCCTACCGCCAGTGAACGCAGCGCCTGCACCGACTGGCTGCCTTCCGGCGTAATGGTAAAGGCAACTTTCTGCACATCCGCCGGCAGTGCCGCCAGATTCACGGAAAACGCGCTGACCGCCCCTTCTGTCAGCAGGATCAACGCGCGATCCTGGCTCTGTTTCTGCCCATAAAATACGAAGTCGTCATCCACACGGGTTTTGCCCTGATCGTTCAGGCGAAAAGCAGCCACATCGGCGGCCACGCCACTTTTGATGCGGACAATCACGGTGGTTTCAGGCAGGGCAGCATTGCCGCCGGCGATAAGCTGGGTTGTCATGGTTAGCCCACCAATTCACGGACGATCATCGGGATCATGCTTTCAACGGTGCGGCCGTTGGCAGGCGTACCGTGCGCTTTGAATTGCCAGTCATCCCCATTGCGGGACAGGGACGCAATAAACAGCGCGGTGTGTTCGCCCTTTTGCGCCAGGTTATAGTTCGCCAGCTCTTTTTTCGCCTGATCAAGAATACGCACACCGGCGTTTTCAACTTTGGTGAAGTTCTGGCCGGTAAAGCTGTTTACGGTGAACGCCAGGTGATGGACGTTAGCCGGAACGCGGCGCAGGTTGATGGTGATCACCTCGTCGTCGCCGTCACCGGCGCCGGTGCGGTTGTCCCCGCTGTGGATCACGGAGCCGCAGCTTGATTCGAGTTTGCGGAACCAGACGGTGTCAACCTCACGGCCTGCGTTATCAAGCATCAGGCAGGAAGCGTCGAGGTCAATATCCCCGCCGCCCCCGCCAAACATGCCGAAGATGCCTTTGCTTTTTACCGCGTCCCAGCCTAACCCCACGTGGACAGCAGTAACGGCCGCCCCGGATTCCTTGGTCAATGACACGGATTGATTTTTACTCAGTGAGATAGCCATAGCGAGACTCCTTGCTGTAAAGGTAAGCGGGCTGATTAACCGCCGGCATGGCCATATTATGAATTTTTTATTTCGTGCAACGTCATCGCAGAAATGGGCAAAAATCCGACAATGGCCAGGTAAATAACATGATGCTGGCGACAGTATTACAAGATTTACGTTAACTTGTTTAGGTATGGCCGATTGATTTACATATTAAATGATTATCCTATAAAAACTGACCATCTTTGTAATAGTAATCCTGGAAACTGTCACTGAAGTTACGAATAAACATAGATAAACGTGATGTCATTGTAAATCTATGTAATCCAATCAGTTACTCTTAAAATATTAAGACGAAAACGTTTTAGATCATCTAATTAATTACGAATGTATTCACATGAAAAATGATTTATTCGGCCCTTTCCTATCGCTTTTTCGCCTAAAAATGGAATTTATATTCCAAAAAATAGAATTATCTCTACATTTCTTGACATAATTTGCAAAGAAAAGTAAATAGCGTTGCGCAAGCTGCTAACTATCCCGCCAACTATAAAGATGGACACCACTTCTTAGCGCATTTTTCAGCGGAAAGAAATCATTGTTACAGCTGAGTATAATCCCTGGTACACCCGCCCGAAGGATTTATTTGGTTGGCAGATTATTTTCCTGTTATTGCAGGCAGGGACAACAATGCTAAAAGCCAACAGATACAATATCTTTGACATAAAAATGCAGCTGATTTTTGCCTTTGATTCGCCTGATAGTGTACAGGACGATGAGCGGCAGATTTTGCAGGAAATTCTCCCCCATTGTACCCGCAATTTACCCTTTACCGTCGAGCAGGTTGGCCTGCTGGAAGAGGGGGTTGAGTTGCTGCTCACTATGTCGCCGGGTACGGAAATTTCCATGCTGGTAAATGCGCTGAAAACACACAGTGCCAAACAACTCGGCGAGCTGACCGGCCGCCGCAAATCAGGCTTATGGTTACGGGGTTACGGTGCGCATTCTTTAGGCGAATTGCCGGCCACCGCGGCGACCCTGGCCGCGTTAATCGCCAAAAACCGGCGGGAGAAATAACATCATGATATGGCTGATGGAAGGATTTTCATCACAGCGCACCATTGCAGAAGGACTGCGGCGTGCCATCCGGGAAAATGCCTGGTGCGGCGCACAAGGCCAGCCGCTACAGGTGCTGGCGTCGCATCGCCAGTTCCGCCCGGAAATCACGGCGGCGGCAGACATCGCCCTGCGCGAACCTACGGATCTCACAGAAAAATTGACTTTTATCCTTACTACGGCCAGGCAGTATGGCGTCAGCGTGATCCATACAGGCAAACCCTCGGCCTGGTTTGAACAACACCGGCAGCCTATTGAGGCGGCCGGGATCACCCTGATCACTGGTGTGCGTGACGCCCGCTTCCTGACGCTGGCCGAAGATAAAGCCGCCTTTACTGAGGTGTTGGCGGCACACAACATCCCCCACACCCCGGCGGTGCGGGTGAATACCCTCGGTGAGTTGCAGGATGCGCTGAACACGCTGAAAAGCAGCTGGCCGCGGCTCTGTATCAAACCCAATACCGGTATTTATGGGCTGGGTTACTGGCGGCTGGATGACGATGCCCCCGCCAGCCTGATGCTGAGCGCGCCTGACCAGCGCCGTATCCGCACCTCCACGTATCTCACTGCGCTGGAAGAGAGCGGCGGGCTGAAAGAACCGATGATCGTGATGCCTTACCTGCCGGGGCCGGAGTGCAGTATTGATCTGGTTGTCGATCGCGGCCGGGTCATTGCCGCTTTGGGGCGGCGTAAAAACGGCGCGATGCAAACGCTGTTTGACCGCGGCGAAGAGATTGAGCTGGCCTGCCGTGTGGCCGGGCAACTGGAGGCGGACGGGCTGATTAATGTGCAGACCAGGGCAGACGATCAGGGCAACCCGCGGGTGCTGGAGTGCAACCTGCGCCCGAGCGGCGGGGTCGGCTATGGCCTGCACAGCGGCATTAACCTGCCGGCCATGATGATCGCCCAGCGCCTCGGCCTGCCCCTGCCGTCCCAACAACTGCGCCATACCACGGTGCGTATTGTTGACGAAGCCATCCCGGTTACTGCCAGTGAGTCACACCATGCATAATCCTTACGGCCATGAAGAACATTTTCAGGCACAGTTGCCGTCCGGCACCATGTCACTCGACCTGTTCTGCCGGCCGGGCTGGAGCGCCGATACGCTGTTTTCGATGGCGCAACGGCGTAACCCGCGCCGCGCGTTCCTGTTCGTCAGCAAAGTGCTGGGCCGGCACATCCCCTGCCCGCCCAGCCTGATGCGTAAAGCGTTCAGCGACCTGGCGGATCGCATTCCCGCCGGGCTGCCCGGCCCGATCCTGGTCACCGGCATGGCGGAGACGGCCGTAGGCCTCGCCGCAGGTGTCCATGCCGTATTGCGCGCCCGTGGGGAAGACGCAGTGTTGCTGACCACGACCCGCCACCCGCTGGGCGGTGAGCTGCTCTGCCGCTTTGAAGAGGAGCACAGCCACGCCACCGCCCATCTGGTGCACCAGCCTGCTTCTGCGCCCCTGCGCGACAGCGTGCGCCATGCCCGTACGCTGGTGATGGTGGACGATGAAGCCACCACCGGCAAAACGTTCCTCAATCTCTATCAGGCGCTGCACGAGGCGGGGCTGGATCAGCTTGAGCATATCGTGACCGCGACCCTCACCGACTGGTCTGCCGGGGCGCTGGCTGAAAAGGTGGCGCTGCCGGTCACGGCCGTCTCGCTGGCGGCCGGCCAGTGGCGCTGGACAGTGGCGGAGCAGCCGCCGTTGCTGGATATGCCGCAGGTCAATATTACCGCCCGCGGCAGCCAGCCGCTGAACCACCTGGCGGCCAGTTGGGGGCGGATGGGCGTGCGTGATGTGTCACGCCTGCTGCATACGCCCGCGCCCCGGCCGGGAGAGCGTATTCTGGTACTCGGCACCGGGGAGTATGTCTGGCAGCCCTTTATGCTGGCAGAATGGCTGGAGAGCCAGGGTGCCCGCGTGCGGTTCGGCTCTACCACCCGCTCACCGGTGGCGCTGGGGCTGGCGATGCGCAGTGCCTTCAGTTTCCAGGATAACTACGGGCTGGGCGTGCCGATGTATCTCTACAATGTCGATCCTGCTGACTATGACCGGGTGATCCTCTGTTCAGAAACCCCGGCCTCCGCCTGGGATCCCGCCTTCCTGGCGCACTTCCCGCAACTTGAATTCCATGAGGGTTGACATGCCGCACGACCATTTGACGCGCCCGATCATCTTTACCGATCTGGATGACACCCTGTTCCAGACGATGCGCAAAATCCCTGACCCGGATGAGCAGGCCAAATCACAACCCGGCGCGCTGGATCGGGAACTGGCACCGCGCAGCTTTATGATGGCGCGGCAGGCTAATCTGGTGCAGTGGATGCTGGCGCAAGCGGAAACCATCCCGGTGACCGCCCGCGGCACGGATGAACTGGCCAGGGTCTGCATTCCGTTCGACTCTTATGCCGTCACCACCCACGGCGCGGTGATTTTAACCCCGCAGGGTGAGCCGGATGCCGCCTGGCAACACCACATCACCACGTCGCTGGCCCCTTACCAGCCGCGCCTTGCTGCGCTGGCGCAACACCTTGACACCATGCTGGCCGATCCGCAGGCGGTGGATGCGGCGTTGCCGGTGGAACCGGGCTGGTGCCGGATGAATGAAGAGTACGGCATTCCTATCTATCTGGTGATGAAAGTAAGAAACAGCGTGCACCTTGAGGCGCTGAACCGCTATGCGGATTGGGTGGCAGAGACGTTTGATCTGGATGGCTTTTATGTCCACCGGAACGGGAATAATGTTGCCTGGCTGCCGGAGTGCATCGACAAGGGCCATGCCGTGCGCTTTTTGCTGGCGCAGTTGCGCGCCACGGCGCCGGATCGCCCGGTGCTGGGGTTTGGCGACAGCCTGACCGATTACAGCTTTATGCAGCAATGTGATTTTCTGGCGCTGCCCCAACGCAGCCAGTTACTTGCCGCCCTGCAAAATGGATTGCCCCACCCCACAGCGTAAGGAGAGAGTATGCACGCATCCCATCCCCCTTTTTCCGGTGCCTATGCGCCGGGTGATGTGCAGTTTTTGCTGTCGCCGGTGACGGTGGACTACACCCCGGTGGCGGAGAAAGAGCGCCTGATCCAGCGCGGTGAGAAGCACTATTCTGACATGCTCTCGGAAGAACCGGCCCCGTCGGCGGCGCATCAGGCGATTTACCGGCAGGCGATGGCCCAGTTTGGCCCGCGCCTGGCCGGTGAAGTCGCTGCGTTGGCGCTGGGGCTGGCAACCCAGATCAGCGCCCGGCCGCTGGTGCTGGTGTCACTGGTGCGGGCCGGGGTGCCGTTGGGCGTCTGCCTGCTGCATGCCCTGCGTGAACAGGGCATCGAGGCGGTGCATTACGGCGTCAGTATTATCCGCGACCGCGGCATCGATCAGGCGGCGCTGGACTACATCACCACCCGGCACGGCAGTGAGGGCGTGGTGTTTGTGGATGGCTGGACCGGCAAAGGGGCCATTTCACGCGAGCTGACCCGTTCGCTGGCCAACTACCCGGCATTCCGCCGCGCTGCGCGTCTGGCCGTGCTGGCCGACCCCGGCGGCTGCGCCTGGTTATCTGCCTCCGGTGAAGACTGGCTTATGCCGTTCGGCATCCTGGGCGCGCCGGTCTCCGGGCTGGTCAGCCGCTCACTCTGGCGCGATAACGGCTTTCACGGCTCAATGTATTGTGAACATCTGCATGAGCATGACGTCAGCCAGGCGTTCGTGGCAGAGATTGACGCATTACGCGCCGCGCAGACTCAGCCGGTGATTGCGGCCCGGCCCGATCCGGAGCAGCGCACCATGCTGCGCCACCTCAGCCAGCGTGTGATCACCATGCTGGCTGAAACCTATCAGGTGGATTCCCTTAACCGTATTAAACCGGGCATTGCTGAAGCGACCCGCGCAGTGATGCGCCGGGTGCCGGAGCATGTGCTGGTGAGCAACCGGAACGATGTGGATGTGGCGCTACTGGTGCATCTGGCAGAGAGTGCCGGCATCCGGGTGGAAGAGGCAGGTGACGCGCTGGGGGTTTACCGGGCCGTCACCATCATCAGGAAAGTGGCCTGACAGGAGAAGACGATGAAACTGATTACGCCAAACGATCTGGGCGCCACCATGTATGTGCCCGCCACCCACCCGGAACTGACGGCCATTGCGCAGGGTAAAAAATACCCGGAGCTGCTGTCGATGGTGATCTGCCTGGAAGATGCGGTGCTGGATCGTGATATCCCGCAGGCATTGGACAACCTGCGCCGGACACTGGCTGTGCTGGCCAACGGCCAAACCGGCGGCGACGGCCCGTTGCTGTTTATCCGCCCACGCCATGCGCTGATGGCGTCAGCGTTAATTCGCGATGAGAGCCTGAGCCTGGCGGCTGTCGACGGGCTGGTGTTGCCAAAATTTACCCTGGATTCGCTGGACACCTGGCTTTCACTGACGGCTGGTACGCATCTGCGCTGGATGCCGACCCTGGAAGATGCGCAGGTGTATGACGTCAGCCGGATGCAGGCACTGGCGGATGCCCTGCAGGCGCGGGCTGCGGATCGGGTGCTGGCATTGCGGATCGGCGGCAACGATCTGATGAGTGTGCTGGGGCTGCGCCGCAGCCGGGAGCATACGCTGTATGAGGGGCCGCTCGGTTATGTGATCAAAATGCTGGTCAGTGTATTTGGTTCGCGCGGCTTCTCCCTGACGTCGCCGGTATGTGAACTGATTGATTCACCGGAGATGCTGCGCCGCGAACTGAAACAGGACATGCTGCACGGCATGGTGGGTAAAACAGCGATTCACCCCAGCCAGATCGCGATTATCCACGGTGCGTTGAAAGTGGCCCCACGGGATTATCAGGAAGCGCTACGCATCCTGAATGCGGACAGCGCGGTCTTTAAGTCTGACGGCGCGATGTGTGAACCGGCCACCCACGTTAACTGGGCGCACCGCATCATTCAGCTGGGGCAGAAATATGGCTATGCTGACCCGTCCGCCCCGGATGCGGAGCGCATTAACCACGTCGGCTAGCCGCGGCTTTCAACGGGCAAAATGATCCAGCAGCGCATCCTGCAACGCCAGCGGCATCACCGTCTGGTGTGACTGGCCGGGATAGAGCATAAAACTGACATGCTCGCCCCCCGGTGCCTGTTGCAGGTGCCGGGCCAGTTCCCTTACGCCGTCCACCATCGCCCGTTGCTGCCGGTGTTTCGCCAGCACTTCACGCTGTTTCTCCGGCAACGCCATTTCGCGTTGCTGAAGCGATTGCTCAAACTCCCCGACCGTTAGCCGCATCTTTTCCGGCCAGACCGGGGACGCCTGTTTCAGGGTCTCTGCCGCCAGTTTGCTCAGGTAACGATCATTCCACCACACCGACGGGCTGGCCGCATAAATATGCTGGAACGCCTGCGGATGGGTCAGTCCGGTATAGACCGCAAACAAACCGCCATAGGAATGCCCGAACAGCGCCTGCTGATGATTGTTAATCGGCCACTGCGCGGCAATGTGTGGTTTCAGCACCGTCTCAACAAAGTGATAAAACGCCTGGGCATTGCCCGGCGCACCCGGTGGGTAAGTGCCGCCTGCGGGGTTGCCCTCCAGCGCGACCTGTTCCGTCGCCGGGCGATAATCCACGTCCCGCCGCGATGCGCCCGGATACCCGACTGCCACAATCACGCCCGGCTGCATTGGGCAGCGTGCGCAGCTGTAAGCCGACATCATGCCGGCCGCCAGCGGGAATGTCGCGTTGCCGTCCAGCAGGTAGATGACCGGCCAACCGTCCGCCGGGGGCTTTTCTTGCGGCACATAAGTCATGATCTGGTAGTCGCCGCTCTGGGTGGGCAAGGTTTCAACCTGTGAACCGGGCAAGGTATAGCCCTTCCCGGCCGCCAGTGCGGTAGTCGTCAGGCAGAGGCCGAGCAGAAGGAAAAGTGCGCGCATGGTGTTGTTCCCTGTGGGTGGGCGGCGGGGGGCAATACAGGGTTAAGGCCGCCCCCTTCCGCGCCACGCGAAAAATGGCCGCCGTAGCAGGGGCGGCGCATCACTGTTTTTTATGCGGCAAAACAGTAGCACAGCGCGCAACCATATTGCTAATAATTATCATTTAGATTGAGCGGGCGACATGCTGAAAATCAAGAACCCTATGATTTCAGGATTCTATAATCCCATAATCACAGGATTACAGGATTACAGGATTACAGGATTACAGGATTACAGGATTACAGGATTACAGGATTATCAATCGCTGGGGTATTGCCGGTCAAGCAGCCCGATTAACGCATCCAGGTTCGTATTGCGCGTGCCCTTGCGCCAGATCAGCCAGATATCGGCCACCGTATTTTCCCCGGTCAACGCATGTGCCGTGACCCGCGCCGCGCCCGGCAGCGTCTGCAAGACGGATTCCTGAATCAAGGCAATACCGGCCCCCGTGCTCACACACGCCAGCATACTGTGGTAAGACTCAATTTCGACAATCCGCTTCGGCTGCACATGGCCCTCATCAAACCATTTCCCTAACCGACGCCGGTAAGAACAGGTGTTACGGAACGCAAAGACCGCATCTTCCGTGACATCCTGCGGGCCATGAATAGGGGCATGATCGCGCGATGAGATCAGTACCATTTTCTCTTTATAGAGCGGAATACCTTCCAGCTCCGGCGGCAGGCTCATCACATCCGTGAACGCGGCAGCATAGCGCCAGTTAATCACACTCTCTGTTACCTCATCCGATAAGCCGGTAAACAGCTCCAGCGTTACTTTCGGGTAGCGGTTGTGGTAGGCGGCCATCACATCCGGCAGGCGAATGGCCGCCGTGCTCTCGACCGCGCCCAGGGTAAACAACCCGCCCGGCTCTTGTCGCTGGATGGAGCGCCTGCCCTCCTCCGCCAGCTCCAGCAACCGGGTGGCGTAGCCCAGGAAATTTTTGCCCTCTGCTGATAAATGGATACGCTGTTTCTCACGGATAAACAGCTGACACCCTAACTCTTCTTCCAGTTGGCGGATGCGGGTCGTGATATTCGAGGGCACTTTATGCAGTTGCCGGGCCGCCCCGGTAATAGAACCCAGCATCGCTGCGGTCCGGAAATACTCCAGCTGTGTGAAGTCCATATTCTTCTCCAGAGAACAACTTTTTAATTATTATTCATTATACAAGAATTACTGCGCCGGATAGGCTGCTGCAGTCATATTTTTTGGAGAAGAGTTGTGTCACCTATCCGTGTTGCCTTGACCGGGTTCTTTACCCTTATTGCTGTGATGGGCATGGGGCGTTTTTCCCTGACGCCACAGTTGCCCCTGATGTTGCAGGAGCACAGTGTTTCACTGTCTTCTGCCGGGCTGTTGGCCTCAATGAACTACATTGGTTATCTGGCCGGTGCCATTTATGCCATGCGGCTGCGCAAACAGTATGCGCTGCATTTGCGCGCCGGGTTGTGGGCAACCATCGCCGCGACGCTGCTGTCAGCGTTTACCCATGACTTTACCGCACAGGCGGTTCTGCGCTTTATTGCCGGATTAGGCGGGGCCTGGGCACTGATCCTGATCACCGCCTGGACGCAAGACCGGCTGGCCGCCGCGCAGACACCGCGCCTGTCGGCAGCAGTATTCACCGGGCCGGGTGCCGGCATCATGCTGACCGGGATTTTGGCGCTGGTGCTGACCCATGACCACGCCTCTTCCGCCCAGGGCTGGATGGTTTACGGGGGCGTTGCGTTGCTGATTGGGCTTTGCCTTCGTCGCGCCTTGCCGGATGAGATCCACCGGACGCAAGCCGCGAGCGACGCGCCCTTCTCCTGGTCACCTGCGCTGAGAAAGCTGCTGATCACTTATACGCTGGCCGGTTTCGGCTACATTTTGCCCGCAACCTTTTTATCCCAGCTGGCGAATGTGATGTTCCCCCACAGTACGCTCGCCGCCCTGTTCTGGCCGCTGTTTGGCCTGGCGGCCATTGCCGGTGTGATGGCGGTGATCTTTTTGGGCACCCGTCTGCCGACCCGGCTGCGCCTGACTCTGACGCTGGTATTACAAGCGCTGGGTGTGGCGTCCGTCGTCGCCCTTCCCGGCACGGGCGGGCTGATTGTAGGGACGCTGCTGACCGGTGGCGGCTTCCTCGCCATCATGCAGCTTGCAATGCGGATGGGGCGTGAAATTGCCCCCAGCCAGACGGCGCAGGTGGTTGGGATATTGACGACCGGTTATGCGACCGGGCAGCTGGTCGGCCCGCTGGTCTCCTCCGCCAGTGTACACCTGTTTGGCTCGCTTTCCCCGGCACTGGGGGTCGCGGCGGCCGGTCTGCTGATCGCAGCGATCGTGACGGCATGGAACCGCCCGGCGGCAGAAAGCGAACCCGCTATCCGCTGCGAACAGCCCGGTAACTAACCATAAATCCTTTCAGGCCGCCGTTGCGGCCTTTTTTATCGCGTATTTTTCTGCGTTATCTCAAAGCGGTTGTGTACCACGCTCAGAATATCTTTAACTATTCCTTTCACAAGGAGATAAACAGATGATTGAGATGACACAACTTTTACCGTTTGCGGCGATTGCGCTGGGCATGGTGCTGACGCCCGGCCCCAATATGATCTATTTAATCTCGCGTTCGATTTGTCAGGGACGAAAAGCGGGGCTGATCTCACTGGCCGGGGTCGCGCTGGGGTTTGTGTTTTACATGTTGTGTGCTGCGTTGGGGATCACCGCCCTGGTGATGGCCGTTCCCTTTGCTTACGACACATTACGTATCGCCGGCGCACTCTATCTGCTTTATCTCGCCTGGCAAGCGGTAAAGCCCGGCGGCCGTTCCCCCTTTCAGCTGAAAACCCTGACGCCGGACAGCCCGCGTAAGTTATTTACGATGGGGCTCGTCACCAACCTGCTGAACCCGAAAGCCGCGGTGCTTTACCTCTCCTTATTACCGCAATTTATTGTGCCGGCCCACGGCCATGTACTGACGCAGTCAGTCACGCTGGGGATGACGCAAATTGCCATCAGCGTTACGGTGAATGCGTTGATTGCGATATCTGCCGGGACACTGGCGGCATTTCTGGCCGGGCGGCCGGTATGGTTACGTGTACAACGCTGGCTGATGGGCACAGTTCTGGCAACCCTGGCTCTGCGGATGCTGGCAGACAACCGGACATAACACGAAAAAGCGGGCACCCAGCATAGAATACTGATGTGCCCGCTTTCTGATATTTTTCCTTGAAGTTTCTGAGATTCTGCGGTTCGGCAAAAGTTATTCACAGAAACGGGGGATAACTCTGTGCGTTACTTGGGTGAGACCTTGCATGGATTTTTGCAGCTCACCCGGTAACAGCCGGTCAGCTCTTGGCGGATGTACGTTTAGAGCGGGCGTTCACTTCAGCCATAATCGCCTTCTGGCTCACCTTATCGCCAATGGTTTTATACCATCCGGCCAGCTTGCGCAGGTCCGGCAAAGCCACCTTTTCCGCCTCATCATACGCCAGCAACTTGACGCGGTACTCCTCAAAAATCTCAATACAGCTGCGCGCCCATTCCCCTTCCAGATCAGACCCAACGGAGGCCCGTGGCCGCCGCGGCAACCGCGGGCGCAAAGGCTTGGTGGCTTCCGGACAGGACTCATCCATATAAGCAAATTTTACGGCAATCACCGTGCGGCCGCTTTTAATCGGCTCCCAGACCACCGAGATATCCGTATTGGCATTGATGCGGTTGATGGTCGGTTCCAGCAATTTCTGCCGGAAGTCGCGGTAGTCCTCATATTTGCCTGCCAGCCCCGCTTTTTCCCGCATCCAGGCGAGATCCAGCGTAACCTCGATGGCTTTTGTGCTGCGGCGCCCATACAGATTTTTAGCCTTGATCAACCAGCCATACAGCCTGACGGAGAAGGGCGTATCCAGTTTGGCAATATTGGTGAAGTTGAGTTTGGTGAAAGACTCTTTGAGCTCGTAAAGGTAAGGGGCCACATCTTGGCCAAAGCGCAGCACCACCGCGCTGTGATCGTCGCTGCTGACATATTCCAGCCGCGAAAACCAGGAAAGTTGTACCGTGCGGATTTTGCCGGTTTTGCCGTCCGGCTTGTAGATGGTCACCGGCTTTTTCATCAGGCTTTCCGCCGCTTCCCGCAGCTGCCGGTGGCTGCTGGAGGGGTTGACCCCATAGATGCGCTGATAATCCTGCGGAAAAAGCCGGTAAAGGGTATCCGGTTGAGGTTTCCTGCTGTCAATTTGCGCCAGTGCCAGGTTGAGCAACCGCATCTCATCCAGCGTGACGCTGTAGGCGCCTTCCAGGAGATCGTTACCCTGAACCACAGTCAGTTTGTTGAGTTCCATGAAGCAGGATCCTAAGTGGAATGTCTTTAAATTATTCCACATAAAAAATAGCCGCGTAAAGTAAAAACAACCCTTTCAATTTATTGAATATAAAGGATTTTATGGAAGGATCTTTTTTTGGCAACAGGAAATTATTCCACATAAGGTTTTTTGGGATGTTTCAGCAATGTTACCCGGCAGGGCATTTTTCCCCTTCTGTATAACAGGAAATTTCTCCACCTTTCGCGTTTACCCCGGTCAGGCCGGCCGTGCTTTTGATGGCATTCACATTCCCATACTGGCTGCAGAGAACATGAAATCTCTCCACCTTTGCGCCCTTAGCCGCAGCAGACCCGGCCGTTAACATGAAATGTCTCCACATAACGCAGCGGATAGCCAGAGCGCCCTGCCCTGCCCTGCCCCAAGCCTGGCGACACGTTTTATCGGCAGGCGCAGGCAACATGAAATCATTCCACCTATCGCATTGACCTGGAGGGGCGGCTTTGGAAAGGCCTTTTTGTCCCGCTCAGGAACATGAAATCTTTCCACATAACGTGCCCGTGCGTGGGCCGTATAACGCATAAAAACGGCCTGCTAACTAACAGGAAATTTCTCCACGTATCGCCGGGGCGCCATCATATTGAGGGCAGGCAGGCAGCACACGGCAATGAACAGGAAATCTCTCCACCTATTCAGGGATAAAATGAGACATGAAATTATTCCACATTACCCATTCCTGCAGATCCTGCGGCGGCATCGCTTAGTGTACAGCTAAAAAAGATCCTTTTTACGTTTTGCCTTTGCTTAAAAAACAAGCAACATGAAATCTTTCCACATAAGAACTGTCTGAGCGTTTTAAGAAAGTTCCCTGATTTATTCTTCCTGAAATCTTATTGAATTTTAAGTTTTTATTACGAAAACAAGTAAGCAGAAACCGTAAGTTATTTAGGGGGGAAAGCAGGAGTTACATGGGGAAGGAACATGAAATTCTTCCACCTTTGAAAATATCTGCCAATCGTGGAAAAATTAAAAATATGCTAATGCAGTGTAAAATTGATCCGCATCAGCCAAAAGTTATCAACAGGAAAAAACTCCACATATAAAAAATTAGCAGGATCAGTAAGTTATCCACAGGAAATCTTTCCACATTAAGCATGAAATCCTTCCACATTAAACATGAAATCTCTCCACATGTGGCATGAAATCTCTCCACATATAGGCGTTTAACCTGTTGATCCTTAATACGAAAAAGGGGCCTTAAAGAGAAAGATCTAAACTAAAAAAGAAACAAACCATTATGTTGATCCTGGATCTAACAGCGATCTTTTAAGGCGGGATCGGGGTATGGCAGGACAGACCCGATGTTTTAGAACATCAGGGCCGGAGCGGCCCTGAGAGAGGATCATTGTTCGTTATGCGCCAGCCAGCCCTGGATCAATTCGGTCAGGACATCACGCATTTCACGATCCTTCATGAAACAAGTTGTTTTGAAACGACGGTGAAGATCCTCGTCAATGTTCGTTTGCAGCTTCTTCTGCGCGGCAGAAGGCTTGGCAACAGCGTCCAGTGCAGTGGCCAGCTGTTTGTGTTGGCCCAGTTTCATTTTCAATTGAGCAGCTCCAGAATCTCTTTCGTCATGATTTCAATTTCACCTTTGGCATTGCCGTCAGTGGTATCGAACACCGTTCCACCATCGAGCATGGTACGGATATAGACCTGGCGTTGGGTCGTGCCGGTTTTCAGCGCCGGGACACCGGTATCCGCAATCGACTCTTTCAACACGTCCAGCATCTTGGCGGAAGCCACTTTTTTGGTGATTAGGAACCGGGCGATGATAGGTTGCAGGTTTTCACGCGCTTCAACCACCGCCAGAATCGCACCACAGGCCGCAAAGTCCAACGGTGAGGGGGTAACAGGGATCAGCACCAAATCGCTCACCATGACCGCTGCAGACGAAATGGCAGAGATCGCCGCCGCGCCGTCGATGATGACATAGTCATAATCTTTGAGCTGCTTACGGACGGTGTAGACCTCTTTCTCAGAGGCGGCCTCTGCCAAATCAAACAGGCATTTCTCTTCTTCGTACCAGTTACTGATACTGCCCTGAGGGTCGGTGTCTACCATCACGACTCTGTGCCCTTGTCTGGCCAGGCAGGTCGCAATGTTGATGGACGTTGTGGTTTTCCCTACCCCACCCTTCCCGTTGAGGAAAGCGATGATTTTTGCTGCCATGAACTCACCTTATAATCTCAGGATTCCAGGATTCTAGGATTCCAGAATCCTATGATTACAGGATGCCGGATCAGTGTGTTTACTATAATGAAAGTTAACGGCTTCTTCAAACATATGATTCTGGAATCCCAGGATTACAGGATTCCAGAATCCTGAACGAAAGCCCCGTGTGGCCTGCATTTCGAGAAAGAAAAGCGTGGCGATAATCCTGGGATTCCAGAATCCTGGAATCCTGAACGGAGGGAATTGAGGTCTGTGCACTATGCCGCCTCTGTAGGTACGTGCCAGAGAAAAGCAGGCAGCACCCGCACCGTTTGCCGGACAGGTTGCGCCTCTTTTTTCTGTCAGCGTCAGCCCCTTCAGGGGGGCAGGCATACACGGCCTGCTGACCTGAATTAGTGAGTAAAGTGAAAAAGATATGTAACAACGGCCCCTAGTGAGAATCCTGGGATTCCAGGATGGCAGAATCCCAGGATTCTCCTTTTTTGCCTTGTACCCTCATTGTGCAGCAGGGCGGATATCAGGCGGATGAGGGACATTTCCCGAGGGCATCATAAAGCGCCTGACTGAAGTAAAAGCGTCACGGGGCAACACGATGGCCAGGTGTTAAAAAATACCTTAGCAGTGTCATTATTCACGTTGGTACGGACGGGCGAAAGAGGGTTAGTGTACAGCGCTGGGGGCGTACATTAACCCCGGACATCGGCAAAAAAAATCATTGATGGTCTCTATAGGTTCCATATACAAAGGCCGTCTGAGAAATAAAAGGTTTTGCAGCCAGGACGCCTTCAACGTGCACGTTCAGGCGGATACCCGGCACATTTTCGGTTGATCACTAAGGTTTTCACCCTCCGCCGGACAGGGGTAAAAATCAGGCGAAAAAGCCGCATGTTTTCCCAGCCGACAGGTCATCAGGGATATGTGGAGTAATTTCCTGTTGCAGGAGAGAGGCAGCACTTGTCAGACGGCAAACAGGCGGTATGCTGTTTGAAGAATCCCAGAATCCCAGAATCCCAGAATCCCAGAATCCCAGAATCCCAGAATCCTAAGATGGTAGGATCCCAGGATTTTAAAAAGAAGCGTAATAACCCATTGCATCGGCATGAGTTCCTGGGATCATGCTGCTCAGCATCTCAGCATCTCAGCATCTCAGCATCTCAGCATCTCAGCATCTCAGCATCTCAGGATACTAAGATGCCAGGATTCCAGAATCCTCAGGAGGCAATGCAACAGGAAATCTCTCCACCTAGGGTAGAGATGATAATGGCCGCTCACATCGGCAGGGAGGCTGTGCGTTTATCCGCTCAGCCTGACAGAATGCGGAATTACGCTTATGTGGAAAGATTTCATGTGAGGTGCCGGTGCGAGGATAAAAAGCACTGGACATGCCGGAGCCGGACATAAAATCCTGAGATTACAGGATTACAGGATTACAGGATTACAGGATTACAGGATTACAGGATTACAGGATTACAGGATTACAGGATTACAGGATTCTTGCGTGCCGGTTGCCGTTACGCTTTTACCGGCATCAACTGTTCAGCCAGGGTTGTCCACAGCGTGACCCCGGTTTCGATGATGGCGTCATTAAAATCATAGTGGGCGCTGTGCAGGGAAGGGGAGGGGCAAGCTCCATCCGTGCCAAGCCAGAAATAGGCACCGGGGCACGCCTGTAACATAAAGGCGAAATCTTCTGAGGCCATGGAAGGGTTAATACCGAATGTCACGTTTGATTCACCCAACGCCCGTTTGGCTGCCCGGCAAACCTGTTCGGCCCAGGGGGCGTGGTTCACCGTTACCGGATAGCCCCGGTGATAATCCATGGTACCGCGCACCCCAAAAGATTGCGGCAGATAAGTAACAAACTCTCCGATCAATTTTTCAACCCGATCGCGCACCGGGGTCTGTAAACAGCGAACCGTCCCTTTAAGCACTGCGCGTTCCGGGATCACGTTAATCGCTTCTCCGGCACTCAGCTGCGTCACGCTGATGACGGCAGAATCGAGCGGAGAGAGCCGGCGCGCAGGAATGGTTTGCAGCGCCAGAATCAATTCAGCGGCAGCCACGAGGGGGTCTGCCCCTTCATCCGGCATCGCGGCATGACAGCCCTTGCCGGTCAGGGTGACTTCGAAAGTATCCAGTGATGCCATCATCGCGCCGCTATTCAACGCAACCTGCCCTTGCGGCAGTCCCGGCCAGTTATGCAGGCCAAAAATGGCATCCATCGGGAATAAGCGGAATAGGCCATCCTCAATCATCCGGCGCGCCCCTGCCAGGTTCTCTTCGGCAGGTTGGAAAACCAGGTGCAGTGTCCCGTTAAACTGCCGTGTCTGGCTTAAATGGCGGGCAGCGGCCAACAACATGGCGGTATGGCCGTCATGGCCGCAGGCATGCATCTGGCCGGGGATTTGCGAGGCATAGGGCAGGTTCGTGCCCTCAGTGACCGGCAGGGCGTCCATATCGGCCCGGAAACCGATAACCGGGCCGGAGCCCTGGCGGAGCGTGCCGACCACGCCGGTGCCGCCCAGGCCGCTGTAAACCTCAAACCCAAAGGTTTCCAGCAGGGCTGCAACTTGCTGAGCCGTCTTGTGCTCCTGAAAACCAAGCTCAGGCCAGGCATGAAACTGGTGGCGCCAGGCAATCGCTTCATCAATCAGCGCACGAGAAAGTGTCATGGCAAGGCTCCTGTCAGCAAATCATCAGGCCCGGAAAAGGGCAGGGGGTATATCGCGCGGCAAGGGTGAGGGCTGCGGTAAACTCACGTCATTGCAATGCATCAAGCATAGAGTACGTGAAAACCGCCGGGAAAAGAATTTATGTAAAAGAGTCACGTGGCGAATTTTCATCCATCTGATAAGCACATTGCTTATATGCCATTCTCTGCTTATATCAAATGACACAGACAGCATTTTCCCTGTTGTCTGTTTCCCTCACTGCGAAGCATAAAAGCCCATAACCGGGAGGATATTGCAAAATTTACCCGCGGCCTTGCCGCAGGCGAAGAACTGCAGGCGAGGCATTAACAGATTTAGCAAGATGATTTTCAGGAGAAATTTATAAAAGTGTGACGGCGCTGCAAAATGGCGTAAAGCCATCACGCCACGCTTTCTGATATAGCCCGGCCTGTACCCCCGGTAATTATTGAGGTGTAAATGATTAGGGCTGGGGCATCGCGCTATGATCGGGTATCACTTCCCGCTGGGGGGATTATCACGCGGTAATGAATGGGGAACGGCACAGAATCATCAGACGGTAGTAATGGATCCTGTTAGTAGGGAAAATTAAGATTAACCCTAAATGCTATAGGGCTGCAGACTATAAACCTGACAAGCTTGCACACGGGTGTCACTGAATTTTGTGAACTGCTGCTGGGAAAAAAGCTGTTTTTTAATGCGATTGCCGTAACATGGCAAGATTAACACTGCGCAAGGTAATAGCAGCCACGCATCGGCATGATGGGCCTATTTACCTGCAAATTTAGCTTATTGCAGAACATAAAAAAACGGCCTGAGATCATCAGGCCGTTTAATTTGTTCAGGGCTGCAAAAAATGCCGCCGGCTGAACACGGATATGAGGCAAGCGCGCTTCGGAAAGCCGCCGTTCATCTCAAAAAAATTACTGCTGAATCAGGAAGCTTTCTAAGGTTTTGCCGGCATCCAGCGCTTCTTTGATCGCTGCCGGGGTGCGGCCCTGGCCGGTCCAGGTTTTCAGCTCGCCTTTCTCATCTTTGTATTCATATTTAGCCGGGCGCGGAGCACGTTTTGCTTTGCCGGTTTTGCTTTTGCTGGCTTCTGCCGCCATCAGGTCGCTTGGGTCAATACCATCGGCCAGCAGCATTTCGCGGTATTTTGCTAATTTGTCTTCACGCTCTTTTTGCTCTGCGATCATGGATTGTTCTTCATCACGACGTTCAGAGACCACGGACTCCAATTTGGAGAGCATCTCTTCCAGATCTTGCAAAGAAACTTCACGGGCTTGCGCACGCAGAGTACGAATGTTGTTCAGAACCTTCAAAGTATCGCTCATATCATATCCATTAGTTTAGTTAAACCAGCTATAACGCGCATACTATTGGGTGACCGATGCCGCGTTGTTTCTTTGATTATAATTGTAAACATAACTCCGCCTATTAGGCAAAGGATGTTTGTAAAAAAAAACGTAAAAAATTCTATTTCTTCCCGCCGCATTATATAGCGCCGGTGACATCACTTAATCGCGGGAATTTATAGAAACATGATCCCCATCGCCGGGCGCACCTATATTGCACCACGCCGCCGTTTTGCCAATGCAGGCGTGAATTTTTAAGCCATAACCTCTTTTAGCAATGTGTGCGTATTAGTGCAGTTAACCTGGAAAATGTTCCCCATTGTTGACCGGGCATTGAGTGGATTTACTTATTGATGGCGTTTTCTTAACGCAATACCGCCTGTGCAGGCCAGGGTGTGGGTGCCGATACACGCTAATTTCCCGGTGGTGACAGGAATAGAAAATCAGGGCAGCCCGGCAAAAGGGGAATCACTATTTCCCACCTGTTTTTGTCAGGCAAACGCAGAATAATCTGAGAACGGGATTCTGTTTTAACACAAATTACCTGACGCGTTGCCGCTTATTCCCCCTGTAAATAAGCGGCGCGATTTTTTCAATGCGCAGAGAATTCAGAAAAAATTGCCGGGTTAACTGATGAATCGTAAAGGTTTTCACCAGCAGCAGGGCAGGGCAGGCCGTTTCCCGGCCTGCCGCTTATGTCGCCTGATCAGCCATATTGTTGCTGATGGGCTTTCTTGCGGCGCTGATAGTCTTCATCTTCGCGCAGCCGGTCCCAATAGGCTTTAAAGACGGCCGCGGCGGCCGCTTTCTCTTCATTGACGCTGTAAGGCAGCACGTTACCGGCCTCATCATATTTGCGGCCGCCTTTATGGTTGGCGTAACGGCGCGCCCGCGTATACCCCATCTGAATAAACTTACGGGCCATATCCATCCCGACAAAGTCATCCTGTTGGCGGTACTGCTCAAACAGCTGGTAGATCGCCTCAGCGGACTCTTTGGCGACAGGCACCGTCCGGAAACGCCAGTAAGGCAGAATTTCGCTTTTATAGGGCTCTACCAGCAATACCCCCTGTTCCCCGCGGCCGACCTGGTAGCATTCAGGGTGAAGGCGGAAATCGAGGGTGGTGAAGTCCTGCTGGTAATTGAAAGGGGGCATCGGCATAAGAGATCAACGGCTCCTGTGTGGAAAGACGTAACCTAAGCGTAGCAAATCGGGGCTGCGGCAAAAAAAAACGGGAGCCGTTAAGGCTCCCGTTACAGGTACAGCGAATGCGGCGGTTATCAGCCTGCGCTTGGCTCGGTCGCCGTTGGCTGGCTCTCTGCCGGGGCGGCAGGCTCACTGTTCACCGGCTGGATAACCGGCGGCTGCGGGACAACTTCCGGCTGAGGTTGTGCCTGCGGCTGATCGGTCTCACCCGGCTGCACCTGCGGCTGGGCCTCCTGCAAACCGTTTACCTTCACCGGCATCCCGGTGCGGGCCTGAATCGCCTGATCCACATCGCTGGTGTTGACGCTGGCATCACCCAGCACCTTGCTGACCACCGGGGTCAGGGTAATCGGCACCGGCTGAGTCGATTTCCACTGCTCTTCAGTCTGGGAGAGCGGATTGTGTACTTCAACGTAGCGGGAGCCATCCGGTTCTACGGTGGCTTTTACCGGCTCATCGATGAACTGTACGCGGGTGCCGACCGGCACATTCTCAAACAGCCATTTGATGTCATCAGCACGCAAGCGCACACAGCCGTGGCTGACGCGCAAACCGATGCCGAAGTTGGCATTGGTGCCGTGGATAGCATACAGGCGGCCCACATAGAGCGCGTACAGGCCCATCGGGTTGTCCGGGCCGGCCGGGAAGACTTCCGGCAGGGTTTCACCGCGTGCCTGATACTCCGCATGCATCGCTTTGGTCGGCGTCCAGGTCGGGCCGTCTTTCTTACGTTGTACGGACGTCACCCAGTTAACCGGCGTGTCTTTGCCCAGCTCACCGATACCGATAGGCAGTACCACCACGGTATTGGTGCCTTTCGGGTAGTAGTACAGGCGCATCTCGGCGCTGTTGATGATGATGCCTTCACGCGGGGTGTCCGGCAGGATCAGCTGATGCGGGATCACCAGTTTGCCGGGTTGCGGCAACAACGGATCGACGCCGGGGTTGGCTTCCATCATGTTGCTCAGGCCCATCTGGAACTGTGCGGCGAAGTGCTCCAGCGGATCGGTGCTGCCTTTCGGCACATCAATGACGATGTTTTCACCCACCAGACGGCTGTTCTTGGCCGGCAGCGGATACACGACCGCAAAGGCAGCCTGGCTATAGGCGGCCACTGCGAAAATTACTGTGAATAATGCACGTATTCTCATATTGTCGTTTCGTTGAGTGTTATGCCAATTGGCAGAGGGTTAACGTCATGGCCGGGCGCTGGGCGCCAGCTGTATAGTGTAGTTTTACAAGGTACCGATAAAAATAAAGATGTGTAACCAATCACATTTTTGGGCTGTGATTATAAAGATTTATTGCCCGGCCGCCACTGTTTGTTAAACAAACAGACCATGCCATTTTTCTTATCATTTTTCGACTGCCGCAATTTGCCTTAGTGCGCGGGCAACATTGCGCTAAGGCCCCGTTCTGTCTGGATATTTCCGGCGAAAGTTGTTCCCGGTCACAAACTCCGGACAAAGTAAGATTACGTAAATAGTCTGTTAATTTTCTCAATTTCACCTTTTCCCGCGTCCCACCATACTCATTCCGGCAGCAACGCCGCGCCACCTCTCCGGCGTTTTGCTGTGACGTTGCGCCTTCTATTACCAACGCGTCGCCGGATACCCGGTATGCCGTCAAAAAATAACGCAGTGGCCGGGCGGCCGTTATCTTTTTGACCTTACATGAGAAGATACACATGACCCGTTTCCCCGCACTCTCCGTCACTGACAAAATAGGCTATGGCCTGGGCGATATGGCCAGCGCGCTGGTCTGGCAAACTGCCACCCTGTTTCTGGCCTATTTCTATACCGATGTGTTTGGCCTGCCGGCCGCCATCATGGGCACCCTGTTCCTGGTGGTGCGCGCAGTCGATGCGCTGATCGACCCCTGCATCGGCACGCTGGTAGACCGCACCCAGACCCGCCACGGCAAATTCCGCCCCTGGCTGCTCTGGATGGCGATCCCGTTCGGTGTCTGCTGCCTGATCACCTTCTATGTGCCGCCGGTCTCCGCCACGCTGAAAATTGTTTACGCCTGCGTAACGTACAGCCTGCTGAGCCTGGTCTACTCCGCCATTAATGTGCCCTATTGCGCCATGCCCGGCTCCCTGACGCTTGACCCGCGCGAACGGCATTCGCTGCAATCGTGGCGGTTTGCGCTCTCCTTTATTGGCGGGCTGGTGGTCACCGTCGTGGCGCTGCCGCTGGTGGACTGGCTGGGCAGCGGCAACCCGCAGCGCGGTTATTTCTTTGCGATGGGCTTAATGGGATTGCTCGGCGTGGTGCTGTTTCTTGCCTGCTTTATGTTGACCAAAGAGCGCTACCACTCGCCTCACGATAAACGCCACAGCCTGCTGGGCGACTTGCGGGTGCTGTCGCAGAACCGCCAGTGGCGTCTGGTGTTTGTTTTTAACATCCTGTTACTGGTGGCCGTGGTCACCCGCGGCTCGGCGACTATCTATTACGTGAAATATGTCATGCTGCGGCCTGAGCTGGTGTTCGCCTTTATTGTCTCCGGCATGTTGGCTGCCCTGTTCGGCGCGCTGCTGTCTGAAACGCTGCTCGGCAAATTCGACCGGGTACGCGCCTACCAGTGGACCATTGCCGCTTACGTCATCATCGGCGGCCTGATCTTCTTTATCCCACCGTCTGCCGTCTGGCTGATTTTCACCATCAACATCGTGTTCAGCTTTGTGCAGAACCTCTCCACCCCCCTGCAATGGGCCATGTTCTCCGACGTGGTGGACTACGAGGAGCACCGCAGCGGCCGCCGCCTGGATGGGCTGGTGTTCTCCACCGCGCTGTTTGCCATCAAATTTGGTCTGGCGCTGGGTGGGGCGGTTGTGGGTTGGGTGCTGGGGTTTGTGGACTATTTGCCGAATACCGCCCAGCAGCCTGCCGGGGTGGTCACCACCATCAATGCCCTGTTTACCCTGGTGCCGTCCGTGCTGTTTATCGCGATGGCGCTGCTGCTGTTTGCCTACAAGCTCAACAGCCGGTATGTGCGGGAAATCGCCGCCCAGCTGGCAAAAAAACGTGATAACGCCCGGCCGGACGATCTGCCGGCCCCCGGTTCCGCCCACGCTTTATAAGGAGCATTTTGATGTCTTTTCTCTATAAGGATGCCACGCAGCCGATCGCGGCGCGCGTACAGGATTTGTTGTCCCGCATGACGGATGAAGAGAAATATGCCCAGATGCACGCTTTCTGGCTGATCCTCTCGCCGGACGGCCAACACCGCAACCGCCGCGACCTCAGCGACGATTTCGCCGGTGCCGCCGCAGAAGATGATCTGGCGACCCGCCTGTTTGCCGGGATCGGCCAGATAACCCGCCCGCTCGGCACGCATATCGTCGGGCCGAAAGAGGGCGTGCGGGCGCTCAACCGGCTGCAAAAAACGCTGATGGAAGAGACGCGGCTCGGCATCCCGGCGATGTTTCATGAGGAGTGTCTGGTCGGGCTGCTGTGCAAAGACGCGACGCTGTTCCCCTCGTCGCTCAGTTACGGCGCGACCTGGGACCCGGATCTGATTGAACAGGTGGCGGCGGCCATCCGCACCGAGGCGCAAGGCGTCGGCTGCCATCAGGGGCTGGCCCCGGTACTGGATGTCTCGCGGGATGTGCGCTGGGGCCGCACTGAAGAGACATTCGGCGAAGACCCGTATCTGGTCGGCAAAATGGCAACCGCCTACGTGCGCGGGTTACAGGGGCCAAACCGCGATCTGCTGGCGACGCTGAAACACTATGTGGGCCATTCGTTCAGTGAGGGGGCGCGGAACCATGCGCCGGTGCATCTGGGCTTCCGCGAACTCAATGACACCTTCCTGCTGCCGTTTGAGATGGCTGTCAAACTGGCAAATGCCGGATCGGTGATGCCCGCTTACCATGATATCGATAACCAACCCTGCCACAGCGACGCATTTTTGCTGACGGACGTGCTGCGCAATCGCTGGGGCTTCGACGGCCTGATTGTGGCGGACTACGGCGGCGTCAGCCTGCTGCACCAGCACCACGGCATCAGTGCGGACGGCGCGGAGTCCGCCGCGCTGGCGTTTAACGCCGGGCTGGACATCGAACTGCCGAAGGATGATTGCGCCCGCCACCTGGCAGAGGCGCGGCAGCGCGGGCTGATTTCCGCTGAAAAGATCGATGAAATCGTGGGCCGTATCCTGCATGAGAAATTCCGGCTGGGGCTGTTTGAACACCCCTATGCCGATGAAAACGCCGTGGTGCTGCAAGAGGAGAGTACCCGGCAGCTGGCGTGGCGGGCGGCGGTGCGCTCGGTCACGATGCTGGAAAACAACGGCATCCTGCCGCTGAAGCCGCAGGCGGGGCAGACGATCGCGGTGATCGGCCCGACCGCTGACGATCCGCTGGCGTTATTGAGCGGGTACAGTTTCCCGGTGCATCTGATCATCAGTGACATGACGGCGCAAACCGGGCAGATCACCACGCCGTTACAGGCACTGCGAAACTGTTATGGTGAGGCCGCGATCCGTTACGCCAAAGGGTGCCACATTCTGGAACAGCGCACGGCGGGCGCACCGGTGTTCCCCGGTGACAGCGGCAAACCGCTGCAACATTCGCCGGTGTCGCAGGACACCCACCTGATTGCGGCGGCGGTGGAGCAGGCGCGGCAGAGTGAGGTGGCGCTGGTGTTCGTCGGCGATCTGGCCGGGCTGTTCCAGAGCGGCACCGTGGGCGAAGGGTCAGACACCGACAGCCTGCAACTGCCGGGTGTGCAGCAGCAGTTGCTGGAAGCCGTCGTCGCGACCGGCACGCCGACCATCGCCATCCTCACCGGCGGCCGCCCCTATTTCCTGAACGGGGTGGAAGAGAAGCTGGCGGGTTACCTGGTGGCGTTTGCGCCGGGGCAGGAGGGCGGCCGCGCCATTGCCGACGTTCTCAGCGGGCGCGAGCCGCCGTCAGGCCGCTTGGTGCTGTCGGTGCCGAAAAGCGCCGGGGCGATGCCCTACTACTACAACCATAAACTGAAAAGCGGCGGCACGCCGATCGCCTTCCCGTTCGGCGCGCGCTATCCCTTTGGCTATGGCCTGAGCGGCACCACTTTCCGCTATGACGATCTGCAGCTGGAAGAACCGGCGGTGCCCGGCGAGAACGGCACGCTGAAGGTGCACGTCCGCGTGACCAACAGCGGCGAGCGGGCCGGCAGTGAAGTGGTGCAGGTGTATGTCAAAGACCGGCTGGCTTCGCTGGTGCGGCCTGTCCATGAGCTGAAAGCGTTCCAGCGTGTGGCGTTGCAACCCGGCGAAACGGCCCGGCTATGCTTCTCACTGCCCACAGACATGCTGAACTTCACCGACGCGCAGGGCCGCCGGGTGGTGGAGCCGGGTGAATTTGAGATTCAGGTGGGGGCGTCAAGCGCGGACATCCGCGCCAGGGTGGTGGCGAACGTTACCGGCCCGCTTTGGGTGCTGCCGAAATACTGGCGGATGGAGAGCCAGTGTGACGTAACGATTGGGCGTGACTGACACGCATAAAAAAGCCCGGCATCTGCCGGGCTTTTTGTGGGTTGCTTGCCGCTGAAATCAGAAATCGTAACCCACGGTCGCGACCACGGTGCGCTCCTGGCCCCAGTAGCAGTAGCCGGTGCCGTAGCAGGCGGCGACGTACTTCTTGTCGGTCAGGTTGTTGACGTTAAGCTGCACGAAGGCACCTTTCAGCTCCGGGCTGAACTGGGCCAGATTCATCCGTACCGAGGCGTCAAACAGCGTGGCGGACGGCATACGCAGGGTATTTTCGTTGTCTGCCCACTGGGTGCCGATGTAACGCACACCTGCGCCCAGATCCACCCCGATCGCGGAGTTGTACTGGCCCCACAGGGATGCCATCTGCTTCGGCGTGACGTACGGGGTATTGCCGTCGTTGCCGTCAACCGCATCTTTGAAGCGCACTTTGTTATAGGTGTACCCGGCGATCACGTTGAAACGATCGGTGATCGGCGTGCGCGCTTCCAGCTCCAGCCCCTGGGAATGGACTTTCCCGGCCGGGACATAATAGCTGCCCTGTACGATGCGGTTCGCCACATCTTTTTGGGTCAGGTCATACAGCGCGGCGGAGTACAGTGAGGCACTGCCCACCGGCTGGTATTTCACGCCCACTTCATACTGCTCGCTGGTGGTCGGCTTCAGCAGATTGCCGTTAATGTCGGACAACGTCGCCGGGGTGACGGCGGTGCTGTAGCTCATGTACGGCGAAATGCCGTTATCGAACGCGTACAACAGGGAGGCGCGGCCGGTCACATGATCGTCGCTGCGCTCATCGGTCACGTCGGTTTCATAGGTGGTGGCCTTGGACTTCAGGTTGTCATAGCGGCCGGACAGGGTCAGGTGCCACTTGTCGAGCTTCATGTCATCCTGCAAATACCCGCCGGTCTGGGTGTATTTGCGTTTAACGTGGCTGCCGAACACGCCGGGGGTAGTGAAGGCGCCGTCCTGGTAGAGCGTGTCGCCGCCGGTTGTGCCGGTATACGGATTAAGGTTGGTGGCGTAGCCGCTCTCAGACGAGGTGTCATTGGTGAAGTGCTGGAAGTCAAAGCCCACCACCACTTTATGCTCCAGCATCCCGGTGGCGAAATCCGCTTCGAGCTGGTTATCAATCGCAAAGGCATCCAGCGAAGAGTCTTCACCGGAGTAGTAGCGGCTCATCTCCGTGCGGTCAGCATTCCAGCCAATACCATAGACCTGCTCCAGTTTGGTGTTGGAGTGGGTATAGCTGGCGTTCTGGCGGAATGACCAGGTTTCGTTGAACGCGTGCTGGAATTCGTAGCTGTAGATCTGCTCCCAGCGCTTGAAGACGTTGTGGCTGCTTTCACCGTCGAAGAAGCCGCGGCTCAGGCGATCACCATACAGGCTGCCGTCAGCCGGGACGGCGGAGTGGTAGCCGCCGGACGGATCTTTTTGCAGGTACGCGCGCAGCAGCAGGGAGGTGTTCTCATCCGGCTGCCACAGCAATTGCGGGGAGATGGCGTAACGCTCTTCGCGCTGGTGGTCGTATTGGGTGTCACTGCTGCGGGTCATACCGGTGATGCGGTAGGCCCACTGTTCGTTGATCGCGTCGGTGTAGTCAAACGCGCCGCCTTTGGTATTGAAGTTACCGCCGGAGAGGCGCACATGGCCTTCAGGGGCGAACTGCGGGCGCTTGGTGCTCTCGATCACCACGCCGCCGGGAATGCCCTGGCCGTACAGTGCGGAGGAGGGGCCTTTCAGCACATCAATGCGCTCCAGGAACCACGGGTCAACCTGCAGGGCGTTATAGCTGCTGCCGTCGCTTAACAGGCGCAGGCCATCCAGGAAGGTGTTGTTCACGTCGCCGCCGTGGAAACCACGCAGCGAAACGGTGTCATAACGGGTTGCGCCACCGGCAAAGTTGGTGAATACGCCCGGCGTGTAGTTCAGCGCGGCGTTAACGGTGGTGGCGTTCTGGTCATCCATTTGCTGGCGGGTGACCACAGACACCGCCTGGCCGGTGGTAATCAGGGGCTGGTCGGTTTTGGTGGCACTCCGGCTGGTTTTTGCACTGTAGCCCTGGGTGGGGGTATCGGCCGTTTCGGCCGGTTGGGCGGTGACGACCACCGTATCTTCCGCCAGGGAGGCGAGGGGAACAAACAGCGCAAGGGAACACAGCAGGCTGGAGCGCTTCAGGTTAAAAGCCGACAACATATTCATCATCCCTATAAAAATCTTTTGCAGTTAAGAGAAAGAGCAACGCGTGTGAGTCATACAAAAATCTCATCTGCCTGCCCTTTTCCGGCCCGCGAGATGAGATAAAGTCATATAGTGTAAATCTAATGATAATTATTATCATTATTGTTGGTTGGATTCAAGAGGATGTATCAAGATATTGCTGTGGAAAACCGTGGTTTATCCGCATGATGGGAAAGGAATAATCCGGCAATGTTAAACTAAAGTTAAGGAAAAGTGTCAGTGAATTCTGCCCCGGCAAGGCGCGGGCTGAACAACGCCTCACGTTTAATAAAAGGTGTTAAACCATTTTTTTGCTTCAGCAGAAAATAAAAAACTCCCCGCCTGTCCGTTTCCCCCGCTTTTGGCAATCACCGCCGTTGCCCTGCCAAATGTTATGTCAGTGATAAATCTTTAGAGGAAAAAAGTATCTTTTTTCACCTGTAACGCGCAGGCTATCCCTTCACTCGCTGAAATTATCAGAGTGATGTTTTTCTGAATGGGAAATTTATGACGCTTTATACCAATGATACCCTGTGCGCGATGACCGGCATCCTCCCTGCAACCTTGCGCAGCTGGCGGCGCGCGGGGTTGGTGCCGCACACCGGCAATTGCCGCGGCATCTATAGCAGCCAGACGTTCGCCCGTGTGCGTTATGTGCTGGATCTCACCAATACGGGCGATACCCTGGCCGAAATCCACCGGTTACTCAATGCCCCCCACCGTTATCGCCGCAGCGGCTGGCAGTGCCGTACCGAAGAGGTGCTGACCCAACTGAGCCACAGCGCCACCGATGAGCTGAACCGGCTGCTGCGTACCCTCGGCACCCATTACAGCGGCGAAGCGTTCGTCAACAGCCTGCTCAGGCCGCTGAACCTGTGGTTAAGGCATGATGACCGCCCCGGCGCGGCGCTCCGGCTGGCCCGCTTCCATACGGCAGTGCTGCACCATGCCGGGCGGGTGATGGCGTTATCAGAACGGCAGAAAAGTGTGCCGATCTTTCTGGAAACGGCCAGCACCACAGATGAGACAGAAATCTGGCTGGAAGCGATCAGGTTGACCGGGCAAGGGTGCCGGGTAGAACTCTCCCCCAACGTCACCCATGTGCCCGCAGTGCCGACGCGCAACTATGAGCATCACCTGGTCTGGTGCGGCGCAGGCATCAGCCGTGACATGAAACAACACTTTATCCGCAAGCGTGAGCAGGATTACCCGGTCATGCTGTGCGGCACCAATACGCAGGAATGCGTTTTCCCCCTCACCTGAGCCTGAACCAGGCTTTGCCTTCTGCCTTCCTTTTCCCCTGACCCCTGACCGGCAGGCGGCCGTATGGTGCGCCTGCATGGCTTTTTCCCCTACACTGACGTCATACCCTTTCGACACACGACCCTTTTCAGAACGGGAGCAACACGGTTGAACGCAGGCATTTTATTGATGGCGGCCGGGCTGAGCCGTCGCTATCGCGCCGCATCCGGCGGGCAGCATAAATTATCCGGCCGGCTGCCGGGCGGCGGAACGGTTTTCGGGCAGAGTGTGCACCATGCGCAGCAGAGCGGCCTGCCGGTGACGGTGATCCTGCGGCCGGAAGATACCGGGCTACAGGCACTTGCCGCCCGCGCCGGGGTGCCGTTTCACTGCGTCGCAAGTGGGGGGCTGGGTGAGTCAATTGCGGCAGGGGTGGCGGCCACGCCCACCTGGCCGGGTTGGCTGGTGGCGCTGGCGGATATGCCGTTGCTGGCCCCGGAGACTTACCTGCAGGTCAATGCGGCACTGGCGCACGCGGTGTGTGCACGGGCGGTATACGGGGAAGAGGCCGGGCATCCGGTGGGGTTCCGGGCGGAGATGAGAACGGCGCTCTGTGCGCTGACCGGCGACCAGGGGGCGCGTGCGCTGTTGAAAAGCACACCGCCGCACCGGGTGCCGGTGGACGATCCCGGCTGTGTCTGGGACATCGACCTGCCGGATCAGCTGCCGCGCGCCGCTCAGTAATAGGTGGTCTGGTAAGTCTGGGTATAATTCAGGGTGGCGCTGCCGTAATCCCCTTCGGCGACCATCGCTGCGGCGCACTGCACCGGGTTGAAGTGGTCATCATAATGGCAACGGATTTTGGTGATCCCGGCCAGCCTGCCGTCTACCCTGGCTTCCAGGGTGGCGTCCATTCGTTTGCTGTCCGGCGCGTCCTCTTTGACGTCAATCTCGGTTTTGCCCTGCGCGCTCTGGAACAGGGTATGGCGCGGGTAGCCGAGCGCGTCGTAACGGTAGCTGGCAAAGGCGTCATCGTTCTCGGTTTTCACCACTTCGGTAATAAAACCGCGCGCATCCTTTTTATAAAGCAGGCTGCCGTCAACCGTGCGTTCAAGGCGGCAGTGCGCATCCAACTGGTACATCTTTTTCCGGCTGGTGCGATCGACAAAATAATCGCCCTCTTTCACCAGATCGACATCCACCTTCATGGCGGGCTGGAACGAGCGCAATTGCTGCACGCAGCCCTGTGCATCCAGTGAGGCAGTGACCCTGGCAGACACTTTCCCGCCGTCATCCTTCTGGATCTGGGTGAAGTGTTTAACCTGGCCGCGCAATGCATCAAAACCAAAAATATTGGCCAGGCTTGCCAGCGAAGGGTTGACCGGCTCCGGCCCGCGATCATCGCAGGCTGCCAGCGCACTCGCGGCAGCGATCAGAAGTACGGCCTTATTCACTTTCCTGTCCTTTTCAAAAGAGAGCGTGGCGCATCATAACATGCGAAATTTCAGGCACGTAGTGTATCTTTTGAGCGGATTTTTATTTTTCAACCAGAAAAAATCATGACAGGAAAATTGCTGTTAAGGCTCGTATTTATCTGCTGTTAAGCAAAATTTTCAGCCCGGATTATCCGGCAGGGCATCGGCCGGGCCGTCCCCCATGCCGGGCGGGTTAACCTGCGAATAGGTTATCTGCTCATCACTCTCCCCCCAGCGCGCCAGCACCCGTGCATACTCCCCGCTGCCTATTGTTCCGTTGATCGCCTCGCTCAGCGCCGCCGCCAGCCCGTTTCCTTTGCGGGTGGTGGCCGCCACCCAGGCCGTGCGCGGGCCGTTGCCCACGACCCGCGTGGTGCCGGTGAGGGCGGCTTTATAGACGGCAGTAGAGTGGGGGCCGAAAAAGGCATCCACCCGGCCGGATTGCAGCGCCAGGCTGGCCGCTGCGTCATCCGTGACGTACACCGGCAGCGCCGCCGGCAGGCCCTGCGCGCGGTTTTGCTTGTCCCAGGTCAGCAGGATGTTCTCCTGATTGGTGCCGGAGCCGACAATCACTTTCAACCCGGCGACATCGGCGGGTTTGTTAATCGTCTGAATCGGGCTGTGGCTGCGTACCGAAAAACTCAGCGTATCGGTGCGGTAAGTGGCGAAATCAAAGCGGGTTTTGCGCTCCCGCGTCACGGCGATATTAAACAGCGCCACATCATATTTACCGGAGGCGATGCCCAGCGGCCACTGCTCCCAGGAAGCCGGCACCAGGTTCAGCTCCAGCCCCAGGCTGTCCGCCAGCAGGTGCGCGATGTCAATGTCACTGCCGATGCGGGTGCGGTTATCCTCCGCCAGCACCGACAGCGGCGGTGAATTCAGCGCGCTGACCACCACCGTGAGCTTGCCCGGCACGGCAAAGGTAAAACCGGGCGGCAGCAGGGCCACGGCGGCGCTGTTTTTGGCGGTATGGATAACCTGCTGGTTGGCCGCCAGATCGATACGCGCCGCTTCTGCCTGGGCGGCACCAAACGGCAGCGCCAGCAGCAGCGTCAGCAGGGGGAAGGTTTTCATAAGGTGATGTCCTGTCAGAGTATTTTTCCCACTATGGCAAAGCGGACGTGCCTGATGGAAATAACAATCTTGCATGTGCTTTTGAGGAAATCGGCAGGCCGAATAAACGCATGACAATTAATAAACATTTTGCTAACTTTTACGGACAATTCTTTTACAGGCTGAACAGATGATGATGACCCCTATGCAGGCTGACGTAGATACCGGTTCTCCGGTAGGCTGCGTTGCGTCGTCATTGCATCATGTTTACGCCATCACCTGTCCGCCACCGCCTCCTCCCGGAACTGTGCCCGTTAAGGGCTGATATTTTTCCTGATTAACCGGCCTTCGCCCGGCGCATTTTTTGCGCGGTGCCTCCTTGTGCCGGTTATACATACATTCTGGAATTCCGGAGAGAGTAATGACGTTTACCCGTTCCACGCTTGCGTCTCAGGGCGCGACGTCCGGCTTTGTGCTGCTCTGGGGCAGTGCCGCCATTTTTACCCGACTGGGGCTGGATAACGCCTCCCCCTTTATGCTGCTGGTATGCCGTTTTGCGCTGGCGCTGGCGACGCTGCTGATCGTGGGCTGTTTCCGTCGCCGCTGGCTGCCGAAACAGGGCACCCGCAAACAGGTGGCGCTGACCGGCCTGCTGCTGATTGGCGGCTATTCGGTCTGCTATTTTCAGGCGATGGCGCACGGCGTCACGCCGGGCCTGATCGCGACGATCATGGGCATCCAGCCGATCCTGACGCTCTGTCTGGTGGAGCGAAGGATGCAGGGCACCCGGCTGCTGGGCCTGCTGGTGGCGCTTTCCGGCTTGATCCTGCTGGTCTGGCGCAGCCTGGCAGCGTCACATTTGCCCGCGTCCGGCATCCTCTTTGCATTGGCGGCCCTGCTGTTTATGACTTTCGGGGCCATCATGCAGAAGAGAACCCCGCAGGCCCCGGCGGATGTGCTGCCGCTGCAATATGGCGTCAGTTTGCTGCTCTGTCTGCTGATGCTTCCCGTCGGCAGTCTGCACGTCACGCTGAACCGCGAGTTCCTGCTCTCGGTGCTGTTTCTGGGGGTGTTGATCTCGGTGGTGGCCCAATTGCTGCTCTACCGTCTGCTCAATGCCGGCAGTATCGTGAATGTCACCAGCCTGTTTTATCTGGTGCCGGTGATCACCGCCGCGCTGGATTACCTGTTGCTGGGGAATGCGCTGCCGTGGTCAGGCATGGCCGGGATGGCGGCGATCCTGCTGGGGATTATGATGGTATTCCGCACGCCACAGCCGGCCACAGCGTAGCCAGGCAGTAAAAAGTGATGACCAGACCGGCTGCTTACGCAGCCGGTTTTTTTATGCCCGTCACAGCACATTCGCCAGAAAACGGCGGGTACGCGGATGCTGCGGGGCGTTAATCACCTGCCGTGCTGCGCCCTGTTCCACAATTTTGCCGTCCACCATAAACACAATCTGATCCGCCACTTCGCGGGCGAACCCGATTTCGTGCGTCACCACCACCAGCGTCACGCCCGACTGCGCCAGCGTGCGGATCACGTCCAGCACTTCGCCCACCAGTTCCGGGTCGAGCGCGGAGGTCGGCTCATCAAACAGCATCACCCTGGGGTTCAGCGCCAGCGCGCGCGCAATCGCAATGCGTTGTTGCTGCCCGCCCGAAAGCTGGCGCGGCCAGGCGTCGGCTTTATGGCGCAGCCCGACGGTGTCGAGCAATTCCAGCGCCCGTGCCACTGCCTGCGGCCGGGTCAGTTTTTTATGCACGATCGGCGCTTCGATGATGTTCTCCAGTACCGTCAGGTGCGGGAACAGGTTGAAATTCTGGAACACGTAGCCCACTTCCGTGCGCTGGCGCAGAATGGCGCTCTCCTTCAATTCATACAGCCGGTCGCCGTGCTGCCGGTAGCCGATGTAGTCACCGTCAATCTGGATAAACCCCTCGTCCACCCGCTCGAGATGGTTAATGGCGCGCAACAGCGTGGACTTGCCGGAGCCGGACGGGCCGAGGATCACCGTGACCGAGCCGGGGGCCAGCTCCAGCGACACCTCATCCAGCGCTTTGTGTTTGCCGAAATACTTGGTGACGCCGGTAATGCTGATATGGCCGCGGGCAGTGGCCGCACGTGTGTAATCGATCGCTTCTGACATGGTCAGCTCCTTACTGCGCCCAGCGGGGCGCGGCGGGTTTTCAGGCGGAAACGGTGCCACAGGGCAGGGCGCTGCTCACGGCGGGCGCTGCGTGCCAGCCAGCGTTCAACATAATGCTGCACCACCGACAGCAACGTGGTGATCACCAGGTACCAGACCGCGCCCACCATCAGCAGCGGGATCACCTGTTGGGTGCGGTTGTAGATCATCTGGATGGTGTAAAACAGCTCCGGCATCGCCAGCACATACACAATCGAGGTGCCTTTCGCCAGGCTGATGATCTCATTGAAGGCGGTCGGGATAATCGCCCGCAGCGCCTGCGGTAAAATGATGCGGAACGTGCGGTGGCGGCTGGGCAGCCCCAGCGCGGCGGCTGCCTCAAACTGGCCATGGTCCACCCCCAGGATGCCGCCGCGGATAATCTCCGCGGTATAGGCAGACTGCACCAGCGTCAGGCCGATCACCGCCGTAGGGAACTGGCCGAGCACATCAATCGTGGCGTAATGCCCCCAGGCGAGGCCGGTAAACGGAATCCCGAGCGACAGCGTGTCGTACAGGTAGGAGAAGTTGTAGAGAATGATCAGCACCACCACCAGCGGCAACGAGCGGAACAGCCAGATGTAACTCCAGGCCAGCCCGGAGAGCAGCCAGGAGGGCGAGAGCCGCGCCAGCGCCAGTGCGGTGCCGAGCACAATACTGAACAGGGAACCGAGCAGCGTCAGCAATAATGTCTGCTGAAGCCCTTCCAGGATCACCGGATCGAAGAACCAGCGGGCAAACACATCCCACTCCCAGCGGGGGTTAAAGGCGATGGACTGCACCACCGCCGCCAGGATAAACAGGGTAAACACCGCGCCGAGCAGGCGCAGCGGGTAACGCGCGGGCACCACGCGCAGGGTGGCATGTTGTTTCATGCGGTTCTCCTTACCCGGCACGGGCGTCAGCGGGGGTTGCCGTGGCCGGTACGGGGCTGCCCAGCACTTTTAGAAAGCGCAGGCGGCCGTCATAGGGGGGGCGGCTGTACTCTTCCGGGTCGCGGTGGATATCAAATTGCGGCTGATACCCCTGCGCAAGGTAAAGGCGCACCGCCTCCGGCTGGCGGAAGCCGGTGGTCAGGTAGACCTTGCGGTAACCGGCGAGCTGGGCGCGGCGCTCCAGCTCCGCCACCACCAGCAACCCCAGCCCTTTGCGCCGCTGGTCACGGCGCGTCCAGATGCGCTTCAGCTCAGCGGTGTCGGCATCAAAGGGTTTATACGCCCCCATCGCCAGGGTTTCGCCGTCGCGCTCCATCACGATAAACAGCCCCTGCGGCGGCAGATACCATTCGGTCAGCTCCTCTTCCGCCGTACGTGAGAAGAAATCGCCGTAACGCGCCTCATATTCGCCGAACAACCCGGTAATGATCGGTTGCAGCTCAGCATCCTCCGGGGAGACATCGCGGAAAGTGAATGTGCTCATGCTGCCTCCTTCAGTCGCCCAGGCCCGGCGGGTTGATCTCAGACCGGTCAAGGCGCTCGACACCTTCCCCCCAGCGGTTCAGCACCTGGTCATACGCGCCGCCCTGGATCACGCCGTTCAGCGCGGTATTCACCGGTTGCACCAGGCCGCTGCCTTTCTTCAGGGTGACGGCAATGTGCGCCGCATTGGGCCAGCCGCCGTCCACTGAGCCGACCAGCCGGGTTTTGCCGTTCAGCGCCGCTTTCCAGGCACCGATCACGTTCGGGCCGAAATAGGCATCCGCCCGGCCGGACTGCAACGCCAGCGTCTGCGCGGCGTCGTCAGTGCTGTAGACCGGGATAAACGGCTTCAGCCCTTTTTTGCGGTTCGCCTGATCCCAGCTGAGCAGGATCGACTCCTGATTGGTGCCGGAGCCGACGATGATCCGTAACCCGGCGATATCCTCGGCTTTCTCAATGCGGGTGATCGGGCCGTCGGCTTTCACATAAAAGCCCAGCGAGTCCTTGCGGTAGGTGGCGAAATCAAATTTCGCCTTGCGGTCTTTGGTCACGGTGATGTTGCTGATGGCGGCATCATACTTGCCGGAGGCCACGCCCAGCGGCCAGTCTTCCCAGGAGGTGCGCACCAGGTTCAGCGGCAACCCGAGGCTGTCTGCCACCAGCCGGGCGATATCCGCCTCGCTGCCGAGCATGGTTTTGTTGTCATCGGCCAGCAGTGTCAGCGGCGGGGAGTTCAGCCCGGCAATCGCCACGGTAAATTTTCCCGGCACGGCGAAGCGGTAACCCGCGGGGATCTGCGCCACGGCCGCCGGGTTAGCGGCCACGTGGATGGGGGTGGCATTGGCTTTGAGGTCAATCCCATTGCCTGCGGCCTGTGTCATTCCGGAAAACAGCAGGGCGGCGGTCAATAAAGCGGTTTTCTGCATAGCGCGGCTCTCTCTTATTATTGTCGGGAAGCAGGGGATCAGGCGGTAAACTGGTTGGCCGGTTGCGCCAGCCCAAAACTGTCACGCAGCGTGTTTCCGGGGTATTCCGTGCGGAACAGCCCGCGCGCCTGCAACAGCGGCACCACCTGATCCACAAAATGCGTAAACGTCACCGGCGTGCCGCCGTTGATGATGAAGCCGTCAGCCGCGCCGTGTTCAAACCAGTGCTGGAGGCCGTCCGCCACCTGCTCCGGTGTGCCGTGGAACAGCGGGCGCGGCGTGGCCGCTTCCAGCGCCGCCTGGCGCAGCGTCAGCCCCTTTTCGCGGGCATGGCGTTTGATCTCATCCGTGGTGCTGCGGAAACTGTTCTGGCCAATCTCACCCAGCGCCGGGAACGGGGCATCCAGCGGGTATTGGCTGAAGTCGTGGTGGTCAAAGAAGCGGCCGAGGTAATTCAGCGCATCCTCAACTGACACCAGCGCCGCCGTCTGCTGGTATTGCCGCTCCACATCTTCTGCACTGCTGCCGACAATCACGCTGACGCCCTGGAAAATGTGCAGCTCATCCGGCTGGCGGCCATTTGCCGTGACCTGCCGTTTCACATCCTGATAAAACGCCTGCGCCTCTTCCAGCGTCGGGTGGTGGGTGAAAATGGCGTCGGCATGGCGCGCCGCCAGCTTTTTACCGTCTTCCGATGCCCCGGCCTGGAACAGCACCGGGCGGCCCTGCGGCGTACGGCCGATATTCAGCGGCCCCTGTACCTGGAAAAAATCGCCGTGGTGGTTCAGCGTGTGCAGTTTGCCGGCATCGAAAAACTGCCCGGAGGCTTTGTCGCGCACAAACGCGCCTTCTTCCCAGGAATCCCACAGCCCTTTGGTGACCGTCAGATATTCGTCGGCAATGCGGTAACGCAGCGCGTGGTCCGGGTGCTGCTGCCGGGAAAAGTTTTTTGCCGAGCCTTCCAGCGGCGAGGTCACCACGTTCCAGCCCGCCCGCCCGCCGCTGAGGTGGTCGAGGCTGGCAAACTGGCGGGCCACGGTAAACGGCTCGCTGTAGGAGGTAGAGAGGGTGCCGACCAGCCCGAGGTGCTCCGTCACCGTTGCCAGCGCAGAGAGCAGGGTGATCGGTTCGAACCGGTTAAGGAAATGCGGAATCGACTTCTCATTAATAAACAGCCCATCGGCCACAAAAATAAAATCGAGCTTTCCCTGTTCGGCTTTTTTCGCCACGCTTTTGGCAAACTCAAAATTAATACTGGCATCGGCCTGGGCATCCGGGTGACGCCAGGCGGACATATTGCCGGAAGCACCGTGTAATATTGTGCCGAGGCGTAATTGGCGGCGGGTAGACATTATTTCACCTGCATGGTCAGAGTGGGGTTGAATTGACTATTCCCGAGCAGAGGCGGGAAGTAAAATAACAATTCCCGCAATTCAAATATAAAATTGGGCATAGCGCAGCATCATTACGCCAGATGGGTTAACGCCTGTTCTGCCAGCCGGGCAAAATAGCAGGCAGCCGGGTAGATCAGTCGCTCATCAGGGTTAAAACCGGGGTGGTGCAACCCCTCCGTGCTGGCGCTGCCGATGCTGACAAACGTACCAGGCACATGGTGCAGGTAGAGCGCAAAATCCTCGCCGCCCATCTGCGGCTCTGACGTCAGCACCTGGTAGCCATTTTCGGCCGCCACCTGAGAGGCGAAATCGGCCCAGTGCGGCGTATTCACCAGCGCAGGCGGGCCGGGCTGCCACACCAGTTCCGCCGACGCGCCCGACGCGGCGGCAATGCCGTGGATAATCTGGCGGATATTGTCCGGCAGGGTTTCACGAATGGCGCTGTCATGAGTGCGCACCGTGCCTTCCAGCTCCACCTGCTGCGGCAGCACGTTCCAGGTATTGCCGCCGGCGATGCGCGTCACGCTCACCACCACCGACGCCAGCGGGCTGTAGCGGCGGCTCGCCAGGGTTTGCAGGGCGCCAATCATCTGCCCGGCCACCACAATCGCATCAATGCCCTCTTGCGGGCGGGCGGCATGTGCCCCTTTGCCGGTAATACGGATAATAAAGCGGTCAACGTTGGCGTAGAAGGCACCGCCGCGGGTGGCAAAGGTGCCGACCGGCAATTCCGGCGCGTTATGCATCCCGAAAATTGCCTGTACCCCTTCCAGCACCCCGGCGTTAATCAACGCCTTCGCCCCAACAAATGTCTCTTCAGCGGGCTGGAACAGAATGCGCACCCGGCCGGGCAGCTCTGCTTCCCGCGCTTTCAGCAACCGCGCCGCCCCCAGCATCACGCTGGTATGGATATCGTGGCCGCAGGCGTGCATCACGCCCGGCTGTTGGGAGGCAAACGCCACCGGCGTACTTTCCTCAATCGGCAGGGCATCAATATCCGCCCGCAAGGCAATTAACGGGCCGCCGTGGCCTATTTCCACCACCAGCCCGGTTTTTAAAGGATAAGGCAGCGGCGTAATGCCGTGTTTATTCAGCCAGCCGGTAATCCGTTGGGTGGTGGCTATTTCCTTGCCCGAGAGTTCCGGGTGTTGGTGTAATTCACGTCGCCATGAAATAAGCTGTTCTTCTATCGGGAGTGTCATGGAAAACCTTTTATTTTTTCAAGGGGCGGGAAATAAATCAGGCAGTGACAGCCAGGTGCGCGGCTAATAATTCCAGCGATGCCATCCGGGCATCGGCATCACTGATCGGCGTATCAATAATAAATTCGTCGATGCCGTAACGGTGTTGCAGGCTGCTGAGCTGGGCATGTACCTGCGCGGCAGTGCCTTTCAGCGTGGCGCTCTGGCGCGGTTCGATCTGGTAATCGGTGAGGCCCGCCTGCCGGACAAAGGCCTCGGCCTGCTCAACACTGCCGACGGTGACGCTCTGCCCCTGTGGGCTGGTGACCCGGTAATGCTGCAAATCCGCGGCCAGCAGGGCGGCTTCCGCCGGGGAGGCCGCCGCGATCGCCTGCACCGCCACCAGCGCCCGCCCGCCGCCGCTGTTAACGTGGTAAGCATCCAGCGCCTGCGCCAGATCGCTTTCACTGCCGTTCAGGTGCGCGGCAAACACAAACTGCCAGCCCAGCCGGGCGGCCAGCCGCGCGCTGCCTTCACTGGCCCCCAACAGGAAACGCTGGGCGGGCTGTGCGGGCAGCGGTGTGGCGAGGAGTTCATCACGGCCATCGCCGCTGGGCGTGGCGTCCAGCCAGTGGTTCAGCTGCTCAAGTTGCTGGGGAAACTCCCCTTTTTCTGCGGCATTGATCCCCTGTTGCAGGGCGCGGGTGGAGAGCGGCAGCCCGCCGGGCGCTTTACCGATGCCGATATCCACCCGGCCGGGGGCCAGCGACGCCAGCAGGTTAAAATTCTCCGCCACTTTATAGGGGCTGTAGTGTTGCAGCATCACGCCGCCCGCCCCGACACGCAGCGTGCGCGTCTGCGCCAGAATCCAGGCAATCAGCACCTCCGGCGACGGGCCGGCCAGCGCCGCGGTGTTGTGGTGTTCTGCCACCCAGAAGCGGTGGAACCCCCACGCTTCGGCCCGCGTGGCCAGCGCCAGGGTGCGTGCCAGCGCCTGCGTGGCGGTTTCACCCGCGGCAATCGGGCTTTTGTCCAGCAAGCTGAGTCGGTATGCCATGCGTGTCTCTTCCTTTTTGTGCCTTCATGGCGGCAATTATTGAAAGCCCCCGCCACAGATGTAAAAGAAGAAATATCGCTTAAGGCAGACAGGAAGTGGGATTGCGCGGCAGGCAGTTCGCGCCCGGCGGCATTAGCGACTATCACTAAAGGAAAGAGATGGGGTATGCTCGTTCCCTTTTCCGTGACAATGTCACGTTATGTACAGGCAGATTGATATGACTTCCAGAACATGCAAACAACAGCACCCGGCCACCCGCGATGACATCGGCGATCTGGTGACCCGTCGGCCGCTGCCCGGTGCCGGGCTGCCGCAGCTTGACCCGTTTTTGTTCCTTAACCACCACGGGCCGCAGACCTACCCGGCCAACAACCACGGCCTGCCGTTCGGCCCGCACCCGCACCGCGGTTTTGAGACCGTAACCTTTATCCTTGAAGGGGAGCTGGCGCACCTCGACAGCGGCGGCCATGAGAGCGTCATCACCCAGGGCGGCATCCAGTGGATGACCGCCGGTGCCGGGCTGGTACACGCGGAGATTTCGCCTGCCTCGTTCAAACGCCACGGCGGCCCGCTGGAGATCCTGCAACTCTGGGTAAACCTGCCGTCACGCCTGAAAATGAGCAACCCGGCTTACACCGGCCTCCAGCAGGATCAGATCCCAGTGATTGAAGCCGCAGGCGGCAAGGCCACGGTGAACCTGATTTCCGGTGAATTCGGGCATCAGCACGGGCCGTTTATCTCGCTGACCGGCGTCACTATGATGACGGTACAGTGCCGCGCCGGGGCGGAGATCACCTTACCGGCCCCGGCCGGGCGCACGGTATTTTGCTATGTGGTCAACGGCGCACTGACGCTGGGGGGCGAGGCACTGAAAGCCCATCACCTGATTGAGATGAACGAGGATGGCGACTGCGTGGCGCTCACCGCCCACAGTGATGCGGTGATCCTTTATGGCCATGCTGACCCGATTGGCGAACCGGTGGTCTCTTACGGCCCGTTTGTGATGAACAGCCGTGACGAGATTAACCAGGCGATTGCCGATTATCAGTCCGGCCAGTTCGGTAACGTGGAAGTGGACAGCCACCACTGAGGGGAGGGATAAGTGGCTGAGGGCGTGGCGCGTTTTACCTGGCTGCTGCCGGGTTAAACCAGGCAAACGCCCCTGTAGCTTATCTGCATCTGCGCACCGGCCAAGCCGGACCTGTGGCAAAGATTTTAAACTTCATCAAGGCTGGCTAAAGCGCGCTCGTGAAGAAAATGCCAACATCTTACGAGCGCTTCCCCTTCTTATTGAGGGGCCTTTGCTGAAGCGATGAGTAGACTTTTATTTTCAGTCAAAAATTCCCGAAGTGTTTTCGCCGGCCTTCCGAGGATATAGGGAATATCGTTCTGAACCATCGACATATAGGACATGCGGCCGTCAAGCATCTGGGTAACAAAATCAATATTCGCACCGGCATACCAGCTCTCAAACCCCTGAGAGATGAGCGAGTCAATCAGTTGACGGAACCCCTCAAGTCCTTTGTCTTCACACCGAATCTCAAGTTCTGTTATCTCGCTTAAAAGCGCGGCAATCTCTTCCCCGTTAAAACTTTCCACGCTCAACCAGTAATGCTGACCGGCGTGACGTACAGGTCCATCAAGGAGCACTTTTGCTGCTACGGCGGCAATGTCCTCCGGCGCAACATAGCCGACTCGCCGGTCACCCCAGTAAGTCGTGTAGGTGAAATTTTTGGGGGTATAAAGGCCGGTGAAGACATTCATGAACATATTCGGATGAAGATGTGTCCACGCAATACCACTCGCCTCGATATATTTTTCAATCATCTGGTGCCATACAAAGTGGGCATCGGTGGTATCCCATTCAGCGAACACACCCACATGAACGATATGGCTCACACCCGCCTTTTTGGCTGCATCCACCAGGGTTTTACTCTGCGTGAGCATGGCAACGCTGTAGCCGGTTAAAAGGAAGATCCGATCAACACCCGCCAGCGCGAGCGCGAAGGTCTCAGGTTTATCAAGATCGAGATATACGCCATCTTTTCCTTCCCGGCGCAGCTGGTCTACTTTGCCTTGCTTACGCGAAGCGATACGAAGATGAACATCTTTGCCGTCAAGTTCTTTGACGATATGGCTACCGATGGTTCCACTGGCTCCCAGAACCAGTACGACGGGTCGCTGAATGGGTGTCATCATTACAGTACCTTATTCAGTTTGATGATATAGCCTGCAGGAAGCGTTGAGGCACCGTCACTTAAACACTTAACGGGCTGGATATTCTCAACTCGTTTTGCCGGTCACATAAAGAGCGCGCGGGTCAGACGCACGGCATAGTCCGAGTCGGGGTTAGTGGTGCTGTCACCAACCCTTTCCATGATCGCCTCGATCGCGAGGTCGCGGCGCTTCGGCAGGCGCGCCCGTTCGGTTGCGGCCAGGGCATCGGGCAGTTCATCGCGCGTCAGATCCGTACAGTAAACCGGCGCGCCGGGCTGCTGACGCCATGACTCGCTGAGCGGTCCCGAATAAACCGCGTCAAGCCCGGTCTCGTCGACCAGTTTCATCGCCACATCGCGTTCCCGCTCGCCGTCGGCCGCCACGGGAATGGCGATCCGCCCGGCGGTTCCGGCAGGGACGCCTTTCTGCGCGAAGGACGCGGAGGTAATGGCGTTCCATGCTTTGGCGATGGGGCGGCCAAGCTGCCCGGCAACCCACTCACTCTCGGTTTGTCCGGCTTCGATGTCAGCGATTTCGCCGTCACGTTTGGGATAGTAGTTAGATGTGTCGATGACAACGGTGTTGGCAGGCACGCTCGCGAACAGCGGGGCGATCTTCGTAATGGCGCTGAGCGGCGTCGACAGGATCACCACGTCGACATCCTTCATCGCTTCACTGGACGTGACGGCCTGAGCACCGTGGGCCAGGATGTCGCCTTCGATCGTGTCAGGGCCGCGCGAATTGGCGACCTTTACGTCATGGCCTGCCGCGCTGAGTTTCATCACCAGCGTTTTACCGATGTTGCCTGTGCCCAGTATGCCAATTTTCATGATGTCGTCCTCGTTGTGATTAATGACCGCCGCGTGATTGATGCGGTGGAGGTCGGGGCGGCAAAAACGATGCCGCTCCCGTGGAGTTTCAGTCGTGGAAAGTCACACTCGTGTCGACCGGCACGCGATCCATATGGATCCGGTTGCCGGGTGCCGCTTCGTCCGGGTAGCCGAAAGAGATGCCAAAGAGCAATTTCAACTCATCGGGAATGCCGAGGAATTCACGGATTGTCTGGGCAAAAAAACCAAGCGCGGTTTGGGGAATACCACCGAGACCGCGCGCCGCGAGCGACAGCAGGAAGGTCTGGCCATACATACCGATGTCACCTGCAACACGGACATTGTCACCAAATGAGGGCATAAACAGGAATGCGACCTGGGGAGCATTAAAGAACGAGTAGTTCATCGCGCCTACGCGACGCCGCCCCTCCTTGTCCTCGCGCATCACGTTCATGGCTTCGTAATAGGCCTTGCCCAGCGCATCGTTACGCTTCCGGTATTCGCCGTAGTAGTCGTTCTGGTCGAAAGAGAAGTCCGGCGTGAATTCTCCGGCGTCGTTTTTGGCATGCAGGATTTTGGATAGCTGCTTAAGCTTCTCGCCGCGGACAATGTGGGTATTCCAGGGCTGCGTGTTGCAGTTGGAGGGTGCGCACTGGGCATCCTCCAACACCTCACGGATAATGCTTAACGGCACGGGCTTGTCGAGAAAGCCACGGATAGAGCGACGCGTGCGGGCTGCCTCGCTGAATGCCAGTGTCTCATCTGATGATGTTTCGGTTCGGGGATGGACTGGAGTCATCGTCATAACGGCTTCCTTTGTCTGGGGGTTAGTGGTTATCACCCTTTCGCACAAACATCTCTTGCTTACAAGACTGTAGTGCACTAGATAAAATGGCGCAAAAAGGTTGTGTACGGTCTCTTTAATCCTGACGTGGCCTACTGAGATCGCGCAAGGTGTCGCGAAGCTCGATCAGTCCCGCTTCGTCCAGTTTACAGGCGCTCTTGATCTTCTGACTAATGCTCAGGATTTCTTCCCGGATGCTCTCGACGCGAGGGGTCAGATCGACCAGCACACGTCGTTCATCGTTTGGGTCACGGGTACGACTAACAAATCCCGCATTCTCAAGGCGTTTGACAAGAGGCGTGATAGTCCCCGTGTCCATGTCGAGACAGGCACCCAGCGTGCCCACAGATAAGGGCGAGTTGTTCAGCAGTTCGAGCATCACCAGGTACTGCGGGAACGTCAGGCCTAACGGCTCCAGGAAGGGCTTGTGCATCCTGGCCATACGGTTAGCCGCTCCATAGAGAGCAAAAGAGAGTTCCATACCAACGCTGCGGGATTGTGTCATCATTAATTCGCCTGATATCTTCTAGTGCACTAGATTAAACCAGCTTAAAATAATTTCAAGTACTGTCGTCGGCTGTGTAGGTAATAAAGCGTCACCGTGCCGCGTTTTATAAGCCTTGAACGCATTCTGGATGAGCTGGTAAAAGAAGCCAGGACTGTTCGGCAATTAACGTAACATGAAAGTTGCAACGCCCGCCTCTGGCACAGGGCTGCTGTTGCAGCCTTTACACGTCAGGCTTTTATCGACTCTGATATCTCCAGGGTATCAACTGCTTCAATGTCAAGGTAACGCACTGTAATACGGTAACAAGGTTGCGCCCTGGCAGACGCAACCGAGTCACTCAGGGCTTCCAGCGACGCAGAGACGTCTGATCTTCATACGGAAGCTTCGAGGGCAGAGAAATCAGTTCAATGACACTGCCCCATGGGGTGCGGCCATAGCAGAAAAAGTTATTTTCTCCGACCTCGGTCGGGAACATCAGGGGCTGAGGGGGCGTAAACATTTTCCCGCCGGCCCGTTCAAACAGGCTGACAGCCTCACTGATATCATCAACGTAAACGGCAAAATGCTGGATACCGTAATCGCTGGGCCGCACGGGCTGGCTTTGCTCCGGCCCCTTCATTTCAAAAAGCTCCAGCCCTGGACCGTGCTTGAGCTTCATCATTCTTACCGTGGTGATTTTCGTTCCCGGAAACAGGTTCAGAATGCTTTCTGTTTCTTCGCCTTTTACATCGTCATCAGAGGGGGCGACGGAGTCATAGATAACTTCCGCACCAAAAGCCGCAGTAAAAAAGCGGGTAGCTTCATCAATATCGGAAACGGTAATGCCGACGTGGTCCATACCGCGAATAATGTCGGTAGACATAGTTTTCTCCCTGTGGTTTTACAGATATGTGTGATTTTGAAAATCAGCCCTCCGGCGCGCCATTTCCGCAAGCGCGCTGACTTCCACGCCTTCCAGCGCCGGCAGGCCCAGATTGCGGGCCACCACGGCGTTAAAAGAACCCGCGCGAAGGCTGCCCAGCAGTGAGACAAATTTCAGAGGTTGTGCCTGTGACATGACTGCTCCCTGTGTTTTTAAAACGGATACGCCAACTCATGTCGGCGCGTTGTTTACGAACTCACTCAAGCCTGGTATAGAATTACACATCAATAAACACACCATGAGTCGCCAGAGAGTCAACTTTATGTCTACCGTGTTAACCGCCGAATCTCTGCGGGGAATTACAAATTTTGTCACGACGGCCAGGTCGAGCAGCTTTACTGAGGCCGCAGAGCAGTTGGGCATCACAAAATCTGCCGTTGGAAAAAGCGTGGCACGACTTGAGGAGAGGCTGGGAACGCGGCTGTTTCACCGATCAACCCGTAAGCTGAGCCTGACCAGTGACGGAGAGGCTTATCTGGCCAGCTGCCTTTCGGCGCTGGAGATTCTGGACTCGGCGGAAAATACGCTGAGCAGGCGTCAGGACAACCCGGCCGGAACGGTCCGGATAGATATGCCGGCCTCATTCGGGCGCAACCTGATGATGCCGGTGTTGCTTGAACTGATGACCCGTTATCCGGCTCTGCGCCTGGCGCTGACCTTTAACGATCGGCTGATTGACCCGGTAGAGGAAGGCGTCGACCTGGTACTTCGTCTGGGCGAACTGCAGAGCACCGATGAGCTGATTGCGCGTCGTCTTAGCCGACAGCGTCTCATGCTGTGCGCGTCTCCCGCTTATATTGAGCGGCACGGTCAGCCCTCTGATATTGATGCGCTGAAAAAACACTGCTGCATTATGGGTTACCGACGGGGGGCGCCTCTTGCCTGGCGTCTGCGGCCAGCCGGGGAGCGGGAGATAAAGTTTATCTCTGGCTCGGCGCATCAGATAAGCGACGGCGATGCCATGCTTCAGGCCTGTCTGGCGGGAGCCGGGATTGCTCAGTTTCCGGAATCGATGGTGAACGACCTTATTGATGATGGCAGGCTTGTTGCCGTTATGCCCGATCATATGCCCGTACCGGTCGAGCTGAACGTCGTCTGGCCCCGTACCAGGCACCTGATCCCCAAAGTCAGGTTTATTGTCGATGAGCTGCTCAGGAAGGCCGGCGAAGGATATTTCGGCGCTCTGAAGTAGAGTTTTTGTCACCACTCAGGCGATTTCAGGGTTATTTATCAACTTTCGGCAAACTTATATTCTGCACGTCTCAGTGCTGCCAATGGCTACCGCTCTGGTTTTTTAACGGTGTCATGCGCAGCTCAGACACAATTATTGTTAACTGACAGGATATTTGTTATGCCATTTGCTCTCTGGGCGCTGGCGATGGGTGCATTCGGTATAGGAACCACTGAATTCATCATTGCCGGCCTGCTTCCCGTTATTGCCGCTGACTTCAACGTCAGTATTCCCGTGGCCGGAAACCTGGCGACGGCTTACGCCCTGGGCGTTTTTGTCGGCGCGCCGGCCTTGATTATTCTGGGCTCAAAAGTACCCCGTAAAGCCATGCTGGTTTTCCTGATGCTGCTGTTTATGGCGGGTAACCTTGTAACAGCATTTGCGCCGACGCTGGGCGTTGCCATTCTGGGCCGGATCATCACGTCCATGACTCACGGGGCCTTCTTTGGTATCGGCTCGATTATTGCCGCAGATATGGTCGCGCCGTCTAAGCGCGTAAGGGCGATTGCCTCCATGTTTATGGGGCTGACGGTAGCGAACCTTATCGGGGTTCCCGTCGGCACGTGGATTGGACAGCATCTCTCATGGCGGGAAGCCTTTATGGCCATTGCCGTAATCGGCGCCATTACGGTTGTCAGCGTTGGCATGCTCATCCCGCATCAGCCCCGCCCGGAAAACCATAATTTTGCGCATGAGTTTAATGCCTTCCGGAACAGCAACGTACTGCTGGCGATGGGCATAACGGTCTTTGGACCGGGCGCATTTTTTACCTCAATTACCTATATCGCACCCATGATGACAGAGCTTGCCGGATATCACGAAAGCAGTCTGGTATGGCTGATGCTATTGTTCGGCCTGGGATTATTTGTTGGCAACCAGCTGGGGGGTAAATATGCCGATCGCGCGCTGATGCCGATGCTGTACATGACGCTGGCCGCTCAGGCCATGATTTTGGTAATTTTCAACTTTACTGCCCACAGTCAGGTTATGTCGGCGCTTTGTATTTTCCTGATGGCTGCTTTCGGGTTTGCTACCGTATCTCCCATCCAGAAACTGGTAATGGACAAAGCACGGGCAGCAGGTGCGCCGACGCTGGCAGCAGCCGTTAACATAGGTCTTTTCAATCTCGGCAATGCAGTCGGTGCATGGCTGGGTGGTGCGGTTATAGCCGCCGGCTTTGGTCTACAGTCGCCTAACTGGGCCGGAGCTGTACTTTCTGTTATAGCGCTGATTCTGGCAGTTTTATCCGGACTGACTGACAAAACAGGGCATGCAGCAGAAGCACTGCCAACCCGCAACGCTTAAGCGCAGTAACTCCGAGCCTAATCACAAAGCTGCTAAGCATTCTGCTTTTCACAATGATCACCGCTTCTGGCATAAAGCAGAGAAAAGGTGACTTTCTCTTTCTGCTATACGCGAAAAGCGGGCTTTTTGGTCAATAAACACAGCCTGTGCATAATGGGACAAAGCCAGCGTCAGGGGGCAGGAAAATGGCTTAGCATGAGTTTTCGTTTCATTGCGCGTCAGGCCCCTTGTCTATCGCGCCGGTATGCAGCGGCAACCGCGCCCAACCTGCCCGCTGGCGGGAGAGTTCTTCAGGCAAATGCTGTGAAACCGTTGCTTATGAGCGCACAGGAAAGATGCGACAGACAAGCCAGATAAAAAAACGGCTCCCATCAGGGAGCCGTTTTTATTCTCAGTACAGAAGCTTACGCGTAACGCTTACTTGTCCAGCGCGTAGGCAATCACGTAGTCACCGCGATCCGGGGGCTGGCGTGCGCCGCCGGCGGAGATCAGGATGTACTGTTTGCCGGTGGTCGGGGCGGGTGGCAGATTGGCAGTGCACTTGCCCGGCAGCCTGAAAAAGCCCGGCAGGCTTCTGGTTAAGCAGTAGGGCGCTCATCCCATGCATCATGCGCTGACAGATTGCCGTCTTTGTACAGAACGGTGACCTTCTCGTAATTCAGTGCAACCTCTTCCATGTGGCCTGTACCCTCACAGCTCCGCGTATCGTACATAACCGGGCCGACCAAAATGACTTTTACGTTTTCCAGGACGATCCGGTAATACTCCACTTCCTGTCCGGCATCGTTGATATGGTAGAACCTGAACTCAGCAGATTTCAGCGTCTGCCCTGTTGCCGACGCTTTAAAGAGATATGGCGATGCGCTATCAAGCTCTTTAGTAAAGTGGAACGGAGAGTGCTGACGCGTGCTGGTCACCTTTCCTGTCATGGGATCGGTAGGGAGGCTTAAGCTGTGGTGCAAGGCCCGAACCTCCATGCTTCCTTCCCGACCTTGCACATCGGAAGAACCACGGATCAGCGCGCCGCCATCATCGGTCAAAAATAAGTGAACAGGTATAGCCATTTAAATGCTCCTTGCTTGTGTTTAGTCGTATAACCAGCGCCCCGCTTTTGCTGATTCGATCAACATACCGATAGTGAAATCAGGGACATCTATTATTTGTTTCTTTAATGGATTCCATGAAAGCGGCACATCAGGGTAGTAATGTTCAAGTTTGAAGTTTCCTCGCTCCGTATTGAATACTTTAAAAAACTCATCCATTAGCTCTTCGGCGTCGTCAACATCAAGCTGTACATCAAAGTGAATATTGGATTCGGCTGTATAGGTGTCGTACTTCTTTTTCCTGAACATGTATACGCCGCTATAACGGGTGACTAACGCGATCACACGTTGTTCGATGTCACCAAAAACTTCCTCTACCATAACTTATCCGTATCCCGTGCTATGGCGTTGTAGTCATGTACAGAGCGGTAGGTGATCTGTGATACATCAGCAACAAGAATAACTTCGCCAATGAGGGGAATAGTTCGGCCAATAAACGTGCTTACTTTACGCACCATCTTTAGTTTAACCGTCCACGGGGTGTAACCACCGACCCATGTTGGCATTTTGATACCAAAGGGAAACATTGTATTTTTAAGTACCCCCCTGACAGTTTTAGAAACTCGGGATGTGCCGGGGATGGCGTCTATTGGTTTAGCTCGCGTACTTTGGTTATTAACACCACTGTAGAGAGCAGCTACTGCCGCAATGTCTTTTATCCCGAAATGATCCGCTGTATTCATCACAAATACCATGAAGAATAATTCACTGGCAGTAAGATTCGAGTGTCCCGCATAGAAGTATGTCCCGTTAAGCTCTTCCACCGTATCCATCGACCTGCTACTCCTTTAGAGGTGCATTTTTCCCGCATAATAACTATGTGTATTGAGTTTGGGCAATAAAAACAGCCTGTGCATAATGGGACAATGCCAGCGTCAGGCCCCTGGTTTAAGAAGCAGTAACCATAAAAAAACGGCCCCTTTTCAGGAGCCGTTTTCATTAACGGTATAACCGGTTAAGCGTAACGCTTACTTGTCCAGCGCGTAGGCAATCACGTAGTCACCGCGATCCGGGGACTGGCGTGCGCCGCCGGCGGAGATCAGGATGTACTGTTTGCCGGTGGTCGGGGAGACATAGCTCATCGGGCCGCCCTGGCTGCCGACCGGCAGGCGTGCTTTCCACACCTCTTTACCGGTAGAGGAGTCAAACGCGCGCAGGTAGTAGTCCTGCGTACCGGCGATGAACACCAGGCCGCCCTGGGTGGCGAGTGTGCCGCCCAGCGTCGGCATACCGACCGGCATCTGCACACGCATTTTCACGCCGAACGGGCCGGTGTCCTGCACGGTACCGACCGGCACCTGCCAGACGATTTTCTGGGTTTTCAGGTCAATGGCGGACAGCGTACCAAATGGCGGTTTCTGGCACGGGATGCCCAGTGGGGACATAAAGCGGTTTTTATTGACCGCATACGGAGTGCCTTTCAGCGGCACCGCGCCCATACCGGTATTGATCGCCTCACCGCCGTTGCTGCCGCGGTCGATCTTACTGGTGTCAGCCGGAATCATCTGCACCCACAGGCCAAGACGCATGTCATTGACGAAGATGTAGTGATTGTTCGGGTCGGTCGAGAGGCTGCCCCAGTTCATGCCGCCCAGGGAACCTGGGAAGCTGAGCGCTTTGTCCGTGCCCGGCACGGTGAACAGGCCGTCATAACGCATCGATTTGAAACCAATGCGGCAGGCGAGCTGGTCAAACGGCGTCGCGCCCCACATGTCGGACTCTTTCAGGGTTTCCGCGCCAATCTGCGGCATCCCGGTGGAGAACGGCTGGGTATCGGAATACTGCTCGTCTTTGATGTTGCTTTTCTTAACCGGCTTCTCTTCCACTTTGGTCAGCGGCTGGCCGGTCATACGGTCCAGCACAAAGATCTGGCCCGCTTTGGTGCCGAACACCACGGCCGGTTTGCTGCTGCCGTCTTTTTCCGGGAAGTTGATCAGGCTCGGCTGCATCGGTACGTCAAAGTCCCACAGATCGTTGTGCACGGTCTGGTAAACCCACTTCTCTTTACCGGTGGTGGCGTCCAGCGCCAGGATTGAGGTCGCGTATTTGTGGTCCAGCGGGGTGCGGTTGCCGCCCCACAGGTCAACCGAGGAGCTGCCCATCGGGATAAATACGGTATTCATCGCCGGATCGTAAGACATCGGCGCCCAGGAGTTCGGGGTGCTGCGGGCGTAAGTCTGGCCCGGTTGCAGCTTCATGTTCGGGTCCTGGTTGCCTGGGTCAAACGCCCAGCGCATTTCACCGGTGATCACGTCAAAGCCACGCAATACGCCGCCCGGCATGTCGGTCTGCACGTTATCCGCGATACGGCCGCCTACCACCACGGTTGTCCCGGCCAGGGTCGGGGCAGAGGTCAGCTGGTATTTCGGATCCTGCGCGTCGCCAAGGCCCGCTTTCAGGTCAACCACGCCGTTGGTGCCGAAGTTCTGGCAGAGCTGGCCGTTGTCAGCGTTGATCTCAATCAGGCGCGCGTCGATGGTGTTCATGATCAGGCGACGCTGGCAGGTGTCACCGGCGGCCAGCGCCGGGGCCGGTACCGGGGTTGAACCCGGCGCGGACGGCTGGGTCAGCGGTTTGGTGGCGTCAAAGTAGGCCAGGCCGCGGCAGCGGTTCCAGACTTCCGCCTGCGCGTTCACTTCGTGACGCCAGATCTCTTTGCCGTTGTCGGCATTCACGGCAATCACGTTGTTATGCGGCGTACACAGGAAGATGCGGTCACCCACCTGCAGCGGGGTCTGCTGATCTTCCGCGCCGTTACCGGTCGGGCTGTCAGGGATGTCGCCGGTGCGGAACGTCCAGGCGACTTTCAGATCTTTCACGTTGTCACGGGTGATCTGGTCAAGCGCCACGAAGCGGCTGCCTTCCGGCGTATTGCCGTAGTTTGCCCAGTCTTTCTGCGCGTGCGCCTTATCAACCGGCACCAATGGAAGCGGTTTACCTTCAAACGCAACAGTCGGGTGCGGCTGGAACATTTGCACCAGCGTCGCCACCATGCCGACGGCCAGCACCACGGCCAGGCCATAGGAGGCCCCGGCCAGCGGCGCTTTGCCTTCCCGCTTACGCAGGGCAGGCCAGGTGGCGAAGGCCACCAGCATGACCCCAGCCGGCACCATCAGGCGGGAAACCAGCGGCCAGAAGTCGATCCCGACTTCGCTCACGGCCCAAATCACTGTGCCGATAAAGAACAGCAGCAACAGCGCCACCGCCGACGATTTACGGCGGAAGAACTGGATGGCAGACAGCACCACCACAATACCCGCAATCAGGAAGTACCAGCTCCCGCCGAGTGAAACCAGTTGGCCTCCCCCAATTGCGAAGAACAGGCCGATGGCAAGCAGCACCAGCCCAAACAGTACAGACCATATGCCCAGCGCGCGGGAGGCGCGGGCGTTTGTTTCAGCCATAACACAAACTCCTGGAGAAATAGTGTGCCAGTGACAAGAGGGGGTGCTCAGGGAAACCCGCGTTGGCATAACGGCAGGCAGGCCGGGCAAAAACACTCTTTATCAATCGGGCTATTTCTGGATAGAAAAACGGAACTGACTCCGTAACAGACCCATTACAGTTCGCCATAGGGTTAATAAATAGCCTGTGAACCATAAAGCGCGCGTAGTGTACCATCTGGTACATAGGGAGTGAATAACCCATAACAATGAGACTACTAGCTAATAGCATTTTTGCTACAAAAAGGCGGGAATATGATAAGCCGCCTGTCACAATGAAGTCTGGGTTTTCATTTTTTATCGTGCAATGAGATCCGGTTCTATCCCGTTCTTGCAGGGCTTACAGCGAATTTAATCACGAGAACGCGGCTTTTTCATCCTCACACGTCTGCCATTTTTCTTTTTATTAATATTAACAATTAATTAATAACTGCACTGACGCATTTCTCAGCAAAACAACAGGATAACGTTCCGAATGATACGCAATAGACCTCTGTCTGGCGTCAATCCGGTTTTTGCGGTTTCTGCGTGAAATGTGATTCAGCAATAATTTCAGCATGTAATTATTGTGTGTGAATCGATAAGAGTGTGAGTAAAACATCTTCAAAACGTAACAAAAATTAAACATGCGCTGACTATATTGGCTGCTTTCTTAACGAGGGAGCGCTATGCGTAACTGGAACGAACCGAAAAAGAATAAGGCGCACATCGAGTTAATCCCGATGATCGACGTCATGATGTTTCTGCTGGTGTTCTTTGTGCTGATTAGCCTGAATGTCATTCCGTCACAGGGGTTAAAAACCCAGTTACCGGGGGCCGCCACCGCACAGCAACTGAAGCCGCAAAAACGCGCCATTGTCACGCTCGGCAATAACGATCAGCTCCAGCTTGATGGCCAGCCGGTCGCGCTGGACGCACTGGTCACCACGCTGAAACAGCAGCAACCCGCCGGCCAGACCACCACCATCATCCTCAACAGCGACAAAGGCGTGGCGGTGGAGCGGCTGGTGGCGGTGATGGACAACCTGCGCAAAGGCGGCTTTACCGCTGTCTCCCTCGCGACGCGGAAGCTGTGACATGTATCTCCTCTACCGTTCACGACACCTGATCAGCTGGCTGCCGGTACTGGCAGTGGCGGGCTGGGCGCTGGTGGTCAGCCAGCAGCCGCCGCTGAAGATCCAGCCCCGATACGATGAATCCACGATGGAGCTGGCGCTGGTGGAGCCGCCCGCGCCGGAACCCGAACCCCAGCCGGAACCCGAACCGCAGCCCGAGCCGCAACCCGAACCTGAGCCGCTGCCGTTACCGGAACCCTTGCCGCCGCCGGTGCCAGTTATCGAAACACCGGCTCCGGTGGTGCCGCCACCGCCGAAACCCAAGCCGGTGCCAAAACCAAAAGAAAAGCGCCCGGAGCCGAAGCCGGTAAAAACCAAACCGGCCGAGAAACCGCGTGCCTTTGTGGCACCGAAAGCCGTCACCGCACCCGCCGCCCCGGCAAAACCCGCTGCGTCCGCGCCGGCGACAGCCAGACCGGCGACTAATGCACCGGCGCTGGAAGGCGCCTGGCAACAGGCACTGCGCCGCGATCTGGATGCGCGCAAGCGTTACCCGACCGGGCGACAGGCGTCACTGGAGCGCCCGGAAGGCAACGTGGAGGTCTGGCTGGAGGTTGATCGCAGTGGCCGCGTGCTGGCCTCCGGCATCAGCACCAAAGCCCGCAGCATGTTACTGAACCGCGCCGCGCTGAGCAGTTTGCAAGGGATAAGCCAGGTGAAGCCGTTCCCGCCCGAGGCGTTCGCCGGGCAGAGCAGCCGCCGCTTTACCGCCACCTTTACTTACCGGGCACCCTGACGCCCGGAACACCATAACGATGCACAGGAACACGCTATGAAAACCTTTAAACGCTCTGGGATCTGTCTGGCGGTGATTTCCGCGCTGTTGCCTTATGCAACACACGCGGCAGAAAGCACCGATGTGGGGAACATCACGGTCGAAGGCCAGTCATTGGGCGGCGGCATGATGGTGCAGGAGGAGACGCCGAAAGCGCGATCCACCGTCACCAAAGAGGCGATGGATAAACAGCCCGGCGCGGGCAACGCCATCGACAAACTGAAATTCACCCCCGGCCTGAACGTCAACAGCACCGACTCCACCGGGCTGAGCGGCTTTGACTACACCATGCGCGGGCTGAAATCCGATCAGATCGGCATGTCCATCGACGGCATCCCGATGAACGACTCCGGCAACTACGAGGTGTACGCCAACCAGGTAGGCGACGAGGAGAACATCGAGCAGATCTTTGTCACCCAAGGCTCGTCCGAGGCGGACGGCCCGCACATCGGCTCCAGCGGCGGCAACATCGGCATGGTGACGCACCGCCCGTCGAAAGAGTTCGGCGGTTTCGTCAAGCAGATCCTCGGCAGCAATAACCTCAGCAAAACCTTTGCGCGGCTCGAGACCGGCGAGGTCAACGGCTTCAGCAACTGGATCTCCTACTCCCACACCGAGGCGAAAAAGTGGCGCGGCGAGGGGCGGCTCTACTCCAACAAATTCGAGATGAGCTCGCTTTTTGAGGCGGAGAACGGCAACAGCAGCAACCTGATCGTGAAATATAACCGGCAGGAAAATAACAACTACAACACCCTGAGCAAGGCGCAGTTTGAGCAGGGCGGGCGTGACCAGGATTACCCGACCACCCCGCAGTACAATAGCCGCGGCCAGCTCACCAGCTACTACAAACTCAACCGCAACCCGTTTGAGACGCTGAACCTGAGCTTTACCCAGAAACTGCAACTGCGTGATGACCTGACGCTCACCGTGCAGCCTTACTATTACTGGGGTAATGGCGGCAGCTTTACCGGGCAGTCGGCCAACTCACTCTCTTCCACCTCAGATCGCTTCGGGCAGTATGACCTCAGCAACCTGAGTTCCGACACCTATTACCGCCCGTCGTGGACGGAGACGTGGCGGCCGGGTGTGACCACCAAACTGAAGTGGGACATCAACGAGCAGCACAGCATGGATGTCGGCTACTGGTATGAGCGCACGCGCCAGTCGCAGACCCAGCCGTTCATCGCCATCAAAGGCGACGGCAACCCGGCGGACGTCTGGGGCGAGTCCGGCGGCAGCGGGCAGGTCAGGGATGCCGACGGCAATGTGGTGCAGGGGCGTGACCAGTACACCGTGACCCCGGCGCAAAAAGTCTGGGTGCAGGACACCTGGTACGTCACGCCGGACTGGACGCTGATCGGCGGGCTGGCGTACCAGCACGTTTCACGCGAGGGCAAAAACCGCGGCAGCCTGAACAGCGCGCCGGAGAACCGCAGCACCAGCTACCATGAGTTCCTGCCGAACTTCAGCGCCAGCTACCGCGTGAACCCGGAAAACCAGGTGTTCTATAACCTGTCGCGCAACATGCGTACCCCGCCGAACTACGTGCTGTATAACGTCGGCGACTCGGTGAACACCAAGCCGGAGCTGAGCTGGAACCATGAGCTGGGCTGGCGTTTCCAGCGTGAGGATATGCTGGTGGCCGCCACCCTGTTCTACCTGCGCTATACCGACCGCCAGATTTCCACCACCAACCCGGATGGCGACTATGAGTTCCTGAACGTCGGCAAAGTGGAGAACAGCGGGCTGGAGCTGGAGTGGAGCGGCCAGTTACCGCACCACTTCAACTACTACACCTCTTATACCTACACCAATTCTGAACAACAGGATGACGTGACCAACCGCGGCGGCCTGTTGCCGACCAGCGGCAAGCAGATCCCGAACGCGCCGAAAAACCTGTTCAACATGACGCTGGGCTATGACGACAGCCGCTACTACGGCAGCGTCAGCGGCAAGTATGTCGGCTCCTTCTATGGCGACATGACCAATGATGAGGAGATCGGCGGCCGCACGGTGTTTGATTTAGCGGCGGGCGTCTACCTGCCGGTGGATAAAGTGATGGTGAAAAGCGCCGTGCTGCGCTTCGGCATCAACAACCTGTTTGACAAAGAGTACCTGACCTCGGCGCGGACCACGGTGTTTAACGCCGCTGCCTATAATGGTGTGAGTGCCGCCACACCGTATTACAACGTTGGCGAGGAGCGCACCTTCAGCGTCTCGCTGGAAGCCACCTTCTGATTAAGAGCCAAACCATGAACGCCACTCTGTTACACGACATTATTTTTTACGTGATGTACGCCGCGCTGGCGGTGTCGCTGGTGATTATTATCGAACGTGCGATCAGCTTCGCCTGGACGCAGAAACAGGCCGCCCGGCTGGCGCAGATCCTGACGCCGGACGTCGAGAACGCCGCCGCGCTGCCGGATGAACTGACCCGCCGCAACAGCCTGCCGCTGCGGGTGATCCAGCCGGTGCTGGCGCAGAAAAACCGCACTACGCCGGACGCGATGGGGGATTTGATCGACACGCAATACCTGATGAGCAAACCGCACCTGACGCGCGGCATCTGGCTGCTGGAGACGGTGGTCACCGCCGCGCCGCTGCTGGGGCTGCTCGGCACGGTGATGGGGATCATCGACACCTTCAAGGCGCTTTCGGCGTCCGGCATCTCGGATGCCAGCCAGGTCTCCGCCGGGATGGGCACCGCGCTGTACGCCACCGGCCTCGGCATCGCCATTGCGCTGATTTGCCTGGTCGGCAACAACTACCTGCAAAGCCGCATGGAGCGCATCAGCGAGCTGCTGAAAGTGCTGCTGATCCGTGCCGGCAGCCACACGGCGGTAGAGCAGGCGGAGACGCCCTGGGTGAAGGGCGGGGCGCAGCGTTATGCCTGACGGCCGAATTTTCAGGTGGCTGCGACGCCACCTGCATCGCCTGATCTACGGCAGTTGCCTGTTGACGCTGGCGCACCCGGCGGCGGCCGGTTTCGGGATCTCCGGCTATGAGCTGGTCTACAACGCCCCGGCGGAGACGCCGCTCCAGGCGGATGACCTGCGCACCGGCGACGCGGTGTGGCGCGAGATGTTTGCCGCGGCGCGTGAGCGCATCGACATCGCCCAGTTTTACGTGGCGGGCCAGCCCGGCTCCCGGCTGGAGACGGTATTGGCTGCCCTGCGTGAGGCGGCGGGGCGCGGGGTGAAAATCCGCGTCCTGCTGGAGGACAAAGGGCTGCGCATCAGCACGCCGGAGACGCTGGCACAGCTTCAGGCGATCCCGGGCATGGAACTGCGGATCATCCCGTTCGGCAAACTCTCCGGCGGCATTATCCACGCCAAATACCTGGTGGTGGACGGCAACACGGCGTTTGTCGGCAGCCAGAATTTTGACTGGCGCGCGCTGGAGCATATCCAGGAAACCGGGTTGCGCATCACGGACGCGCCGGTGGTGGCGCAGATCGCGGCAGTGTTTGAGCAGGACTGGCAGGCACAGCCGCGGCTGGTGACCGGCCAGCCGGTGCCGAAGGTGGCGCAACAGACACCGGCGGGGGATCTATTCCACGGCAACTATCTGGTGGCCAGCCCGCGGGATTGGAACCCGCCGGGCGTGCGCGATGCACAGGCGGTGCTGCCGCGCCTGCTGGATTCCGCCACGCAACGCATCCGCGTGCAGGTGATGGAGTATGCGCCGCTCTCTTACGGGCCGGGCAAAACGCGCCCTTTCTACCCGGTGATCGACAACGCCTTGCGCCGCGCCGCAGCGCGCGGGGTGAAGGTTGAGCTGATGGTCGCAGACTGGAACACCGGTATGCCCGCGATTGCCTGGCTGAAAAGCCTGGCGCTGGTGCCGAATGTACAGATCAAAATCGTGACCATTCCCCCGGCATCGGGCGGCTTTATCCCGTATGCGCGGGTGGTGCACAGTAAAATCATGACCATTGACGGTCGGCTCGGCTGGGTCGGCACCAGTAACTGGAGCGGCGGTTATTTTGACAACTCCCGCAATCTGGAACTGGTGATGAATAATGAGGCAATGGCTGCGCGGCTGGATGGACTTTACCAGCAACTCTGGGAAAGTGCGTTTGCTGCGCCGCTGCGTATTGAATATGACTACCCGACGCCGAAACCGGGCGGTGAAAAGGGGCCGTGAAGGAGAAGGCGGCAAGATAATGTCTGCCCCGGATCGGCAGGCAGCCAATCCGGGGCATCAAAAACGGGGCGCGATAATAAAGTAATTATATGGAAATAATTTCGTCATAAGAAAAATGTATAAAGAAGCGGGCGGCATCGCTGCCTGGCCGGTGCAGCTATTCCCAGGCTAAAAGGCGATGCCCTTTCCTGATTTGATTTATTTCCGGGTTTGATAAAACGCTTTTCCCGCAGCTACTTTTTTGATAATTAATGGTTTTACTCAGCCGCATGTTTGTCAGTGGGTATCAACGGCGTAAATTCCCGGCAGCATACGCATCAGGCCATTGACAAAGCCGGCGGGGGATTTTAGTTTTTACAGGTATTTTCATCTCAATATTCTCTTTTATTGCAGTTATCCTTAACGTTTTATTTCTGGGCTGTGGTTATCAACGGAATGTAAATAGCCTGAGTATTCATCGTGCGGTATATCGGCATGACGCCGGTTTCCCCTGCGGTGCGTTATTCATAATGTCAGGAGAGATAATGCTAAACGATCTTGCCCGCCTTGCTGAACGCAGTGTGATGGATATGCATGACACTATTCAGCAGATATACAGCTTACCCACCGAGGATGCCCAGGCCAGGGTGTTGGATCTGATGTCGCAATTCCAGCCGGATTTCCGGATGCTGACGCCGCAGGGAACCTGGCTCAGTTATGGTCAGGTTAAACGGCTTTTCAAAAGCCAGGCGGGCATCCAACCGGCGCTGCGTATTGAAGTCAGCCAATGTGAAACCCTGGCGATTGAAGGCTCGCTGGTCGCCGTGCGTTACCGTAAAACGCACTCTGTGCCAGGGGAAACCTTCCAGCGCGTCTCTGTGGCGATGATTGATGTCTCGACCCGCCCGGCGCGCTGGCGCTACCTGCAAGAGCGCAGCCTCAGCGCCTGACCATGCCCCGGCCCTGCCAATGGCCCGCCTGCCGTTCTGACGCCACAAAAAAGCCCCTCACAAGGAGGGGCTGGTTTTTTCAGCGGGCAACTCAGGTTGCCGGGGTTTGTGAAGGCGGTGGGGTGTCGTCGGAGAAGTGCTTCTTGAAGTGCTTCTCCAGTTGCTCCAGCGTTTTGCCCTGCGTCTCCGGGGCGAACAGCACCACGAAGATCCCGCCGGCGACGCCGATGGCGGCAAACACAAAGAAGCTCATCGACAGGCCAATCGCCTGCAACAGCATTGGGAACGACAGCGTAATGGTGAAGTTGGTCATCTGCATCGCAAAGACAGAAATCCCATTCGCGCGGCCACGGATGCGCTGCGGGAACATCTCAGACAGCAGCAGCCAGGTCACCGGTGACAGCGCCGCCTGCTGGAAGCAGAGGAACAGCAGCATACCGGCCAGGATCATGTAACTGCGTACCATGTTCGGCTCGCCGTTAAGGGTTTCCGGCATAAAGTAGCTCAGCGCACCGATGAACAGCAGCATGGACGTACACCCCATCTGGCCAATCATCAGCAGCGGACGGCGGCCGATTTTGCTCAGCATCATAATCCCGACGAAGGTCATGATCACCGAGATGGCCCCGTTACCAATGGTGGCAAACAGCGCGGCATTGGTGCCCATCCCGGTCGACTGCAACATGGTCGGCGCATAGAACATGATGGTGTTGACGCCGGAAAGTTGTTGCAACATCGCCACCCCGATCCCCAACAGCACCAGCCGTTTCATCCAGGTGGAAATGGTTTTTTTGCGGCGGGAATGGCGCTCATCTTTCTGGGTGGCGGCTTTGCGGATCTCCGCCATCTCACGCTCGACAAAGCGGGAATGACGGGTACGCTCCAGCACGTCACGCGCTTCGCTGAAGCGGCCATGCATCGCATACCAGCGCGGTGTATCCGGCAGGAACAGCATCCCGACCCACATCACCACCGCCGGCACACACGCGATACCGAGCATCCAGCGCCAGGTGGCCTCACCGCCCCAGACTTCGTTGATCGCGGCATTACTGGTGTACGCCAGCAACTGGCCGGAAACCAGCATCAGCTCCTGAAGCGTCACGAACTGCCAGCGGCGGTTCGCTGGGACAATCTCCGCGATATAGACCGGCACAATCGCCGCGGCGGCACCGACGGCCAGGCCGAGGATAAAGCGGCACAGGATCATGATGTAGGCCGTGGGCGCGGTGGCGCAACCCAATGAACCGGCCATAAAGATCAGCGCCATGACCAGGATGACTTTTTTGCGCCCGAAGCGGTCAGCAACACGCCCCGCCACAATGGCCCCAAATGCTGACCCCAGGATCAGGGAACTGGTTACCAGCCCGGTGGTCAGTGGGGTCAGATGCAGGTCATGTTTCATAAACAACAAGGCACCGGCGATAACCCCGGTGTCGTAGCCAAACAGCAGGCCCCCCAATGTCGCGATAACCGCGATGACTTTTACCAGCGGTTCTACCGGCGTTTTGGCGGTCATCTTCGCGCCCGCTTGCTCATTAATCGTACTGTTCGTCACACACACTCTCCCTATAATTATTGTCGTGATGACATCCGGTGACGTTCACGCGTCACTCTTCAATTGGTGCAACAAGAATTAAGACTAGGCAGAGATGTGACGCAGCGCTAATTTTTGGCATTCAATCGCTATAAAAAGCAGCAGGCGTCACAATTTGTACAGAAATAGTTTCGCTATGGAACGAATTTTTCCGGCACGCCGTAAGCCCCCTCATTAACGGCCGGGAGAGAGGTGCCCGATACGGAAATAGTGCGCGCCCGGCTCAGGTGCGGCGGGTATCTCCGGCATAAAGCGCATCTGCAAACGCTCCCAGCGGGCGGTGTCCCACGCCAGCAGCTCTCCCGGTGCCTGCGTGGCGGCAGTGACGGAGGTGAGATCACTGAAAGGCGCAATCGGCGTCAGCTGGCGGCACGCCACCCGGCACTGGGCCAGCCAGGCGACGTCCGGGGCGTGCAGCACCGGCCAGCAGAGGATGTGCGGCCAGCCGAAATCGCGGCTTAGCGCGGCAAAACCGGGGCTGCACAGGAAACGCTGCATGGCGCGGCTCTCGCGCCACAGGTAAAACGGCGCGTAACTGTTCTCCTGTGTGCCGGGTAGGGCGTCTTGCCGGTCAGCATAGAGGTATGCCTTAAACACCAGGCCGGGGAAACCGTCCAGCTTCGCGCCGTTGTCACGGATGCGGCGGGTGATGATGCCCATGTCATAGTCTGCGGGCAGCACGAAACGGTATTGCATCGCAATCATAGGGCCTCCGGGCTGAACATTTCACCGCGGCTGAAACTCCACTCATCGGCCTGATTAAACGTTATCACCACCATCACATCTTCCGGCGGGATGCCCAGCTCACGGTGCAGCGCCTCTGCCAGATGGTAATAAAGCGCTTCTTTCTGCGCCCGGCTGCGCGGCTTACCGGCGGTAATCGAAAACAGGATAAACCGGTCACTGCGCGGGCCGCCGAGATAATCCCGGTCGGCGATCAGCCGGTGGGCCGGGTAGCAATCAATCACCTGAAAGCAGTCAGCGGGCGGGACGGCGAAATGCGCCACCAGCTGCTGGTGGAACAGGGTGGAAAGCTGTTGCAGCCACGCCGCAGAGCGGCCTTCGCGCAAGGCAATACGGGTAACAGGCATAGTGAATCCCCAACGGTTTATGGTTCAAGACGGGTAAGGGCGCTGGCCGCGGCCGGCCAACCGGCATAAAACGCCAGATGGGTCACGACTTCCGCCAGCTCCTCCTCACGCACGCCATGTTCTTTGGCGAGAGCGAGGTGGAAAGGCAATTGTTCAAGACGGCTCTGCGCAATCAGGGCGGCCACGGTGATCAGGCTGCGGTCGCGTGGGGAAAGATGAGGGCGCTGCCAGAGATCGCCAAACAGGATGCGGTCAGTCAGCTCAGCCAGTTTTGGCGTTTTCGTTTTCATCACTGCCGGGGCAGAAAGGGAAGGGCGCATCGTGTTCTCCATGACAGGGTAGATGTCCCAAAGCATAAGTGTCTAAAATGGTACTGAATATCGAATTCATCAGGACTCACCGTCCCGAAAAACAGGATTGATGATGAGTAAGCGGCCGTGGTGTTTTGATCTGGATGCATTGCAGAGTTTTGTGACCGGCATTGAGCTGGGCAGTTTCGCCCAGGCAGCCGACCGCCTGGGGCGCTCGACCTCCGCGGTGAGCGCGCAACTGAAAAAGCTTGAGCAACAGTGTGGCGTGGCGCTGGTGGAGAAATCGGGCCGGCATCTGGTGCCGAGCCGTCAGGGCGAGGTGCTGCTGGGGTATGCGCGCCGTTTGCTGGCGCTCAACAGCGAGGCTGCGCTGGCGGTATGCGGCGAAACGCTCTCCGGGCCGTTGCGCGTCGGGATGCAGGAAGATTTCGGTGAGCGGCTGTTACCGGCGGTGCTGGGTGCCTTTTCCCGCGCGCACCCGGAGGTACAACTCACGGCGCGTATTGGCCGCAATGCGGAGCTCCTGCGCGGCATCACCGCCGGGGAGCTGGATTTGGCACTCTGTTGGCAGTGGCAGCAGAGCACACCGTGGATGGCGTCACTCGGGTCGGTGCCGCTTTGCTGGATCGGCGCGCAGCCGGGGGACGTGATGCGCTTTCGCCAGACCCACACCCCCTTGCCGTTGGTGATGTTTGAAGCGCCGTGCCTGATGCGGCAGCGCGCCACGGAGGCGTTGGATCGCGCAGGTATTCCCTGGCGGATTGCCCTGGAGAGCCGCAGCCTGCAAGGCATCTGGGCGGCGGTGTCGGCGGGGCTGGGCGTGACGGTGCGGGCGGATGCCGGATTGCCGGAAAACCTGCACCGGCTGGACGCGGCAACGCTGCCCGCGCTCGGCGATGCCGGGATCACGCTGCATCAGGGCAGCGCCGGGCTGACGGATGCCGCCCTCAGCCTGAAAAAGCAGATCTGCCATGAACTGGCACTGAAGATTAATCCGGCAACGTAAACCGTGCTTAAACAAAAATTTATGCTTTCATATGGTAAAAACGCCGTACTCATCTATAGTGATGAGCACCCCCGTCAATGAGGGATTGTCTGAAAAACAGGCAAGAACAACAGCGTTTGCAAGGATACACGGAATGTTTTACCGGATTGTTACCATCATGATTGCTTGCTCTTTTTCCCTGTGGATTCTTTTTATTTCCCACCCTTCGCAACTCGGTACCTTGTCCCAGCTCGGTATCCGGTTGATCAGCAAGTAGATGTCGGCTGCGTTGCGCAGCCGGACAATTCAGCGTTTCAGCCAGCCTGCCAGTGCCCGCGTCAGCCACGGCATCCAGAAAAACACCACCAGCGCTACCACGGTGGCGTCATTCAACAGGTGGCCGGGCAGGGTACCGGTCAGCGAAGGCACGATCTGATGCCAGAAACGCGGGACCAGTTCGGCTGAGGGGAAAATCACCCCCAGCGTCAGCAGGTACTGTTTCCAACGCGCCGGACGGCGGACGCCCGGTTGCGGCGGGGTAAACCAGAACTGGCTCCCGGCCTGCACCTCAATGCGATCGCCGCCGTCCAGCAGCGACTCGGCATCCGCCAGCAACGATTTCCGTTCGGCGGAGGCTGTCCAACGGGTCAGGTTTTCCAGCGTGTCAAAGCGGATCAACACCGTATAGGTCTGGCCTTCCGCGCCGGGCCGGATGACATTCACCCCGCGATGCCCCTCAAACTGCTCTGCCACCGGCATAATGCGCCGCAACCAGCGTTCATACGCCTCGTGTTGCTGCGGCTGAAGGGTATGGGTAATCACCAGCGTAACCGGTTCTGCATGTGTCATGGCCTGTGTCCCTTATTCTTATCTTACTGGATCGCGATAAGGCGTAATAACGCCGCATGAGAATGACGCACCCAAAAGCCATTGGCGCGGGGCAACCCCTATTTTACGCAGCACGTGTTAAAAAAAATAATGAGTATTATTAACGCTGTTGTTCAAAGGAAAAGAAAAACAGGGCACCGGGTCCGGCAGGTGAGCCAGAAATAAAGGGGGACGTAAACAGAGGAGAGAAAAGGAAAGAACGGGCGGAGGAGAAAAAAGGGTAAAAGAACGGAAACCGCAATGCCGGGTCAGGGCATTGCGGCAGCGCGCCGGTTACGGCATCGGCATTGGCCAGTTTTCCGGGGTGTGGCTCATGATTTCCACAAACAGATCTTTGGCGTGTTGCCCGTACAGCGCCATATCCGCGCTGGTAATGCCTAACAGCCCCATCACAAACCAGCAGGACATGGTAATACCGATGCCGCTGCTCAGAATCGCCAGGCCGTGGCGGCTGGCTTTACGTAACGTAATATTCAGGGTACTGGCAAAAAACATGATAATGGCGCTGAGAATTTCCCAACGCGCCAACACGACGCTGGTGGCAATGGCACTCATGGTTCTGATCCTTAATAACTCGATGCTGACCGCGTGCCGGCGTTATTGGGGTCGCACGTTGCGCGGTGTAAGCACTTAAGACAAATTGCACGAAAGTGTGATAGTGCTCACATTGTATACGGCTTTTTTTCAGCGATCAAAAAATAAACGCTCAGAAAATCAATTACCGGCACAGGCTGCTTAAAAAATGTTTTAAGCAGCCCGCTATTTGTTGAATTCTTGTTTCTAAAGTGTTCACTTTTTATGGCAGGGTTGCCATGATGAAGGGCGATAACGCACAGTGTTCTGATGTTTACCTCACGGGCAGGCCGGATCGTCCGGCCGCCGGCCCCTGAAACGCAAGGAGTCATCATGGCGGATTCTTTAGTGATTTTTTTACACGGCGTCGGCAGCCGCGGCAGCGATCTGTCGGTGCTGGCTTCTTTCTGGCAATCCCGGCTGCCGGGTGCGCGATTTACCGGGCCGGATGCGCCGTTTCCGTTTGATGGGGGCGGGAACGGGTTCCAGTGGTTCAGCCTGAACGGCGTCACGCCGGAAAACCGCCCGGCGCGCATTCAGGCTGCGCGCGAGGCATTCGACAGCACGCTGGCCCGCCTGATTGCGCAGCATAATATGGCCGACCGGCTGGATCGCGTGGCGCTGGTGGGCTTTTCGCAAGGCTCCATCATGGCCCTGGATGCCGTCTTGCGCGGGCGCTGGCCGGTGGCGGCCGTGGTGGCGTTCTCCGGCCGCCTGGCTTCGCCGCCGCCCTACCAACCGGGGCAAAACAGCCGCGTGATGCTGATCCACGGCACGGCCGATGCCGTCATTCCCTATCAGGAGAGCGAAAAGGCGAACCAGGCGCTGCTGGCCGCCGGGGTTGACAGCCAATTGCTGATTGAGCCGGGGCTGGGTCATACCTTGTCTGAAGAGGGCGCAACCCGCGCCGGGGCATTTCTGGTTGAGGCGTTAAAAGGGTAACCCCTTTAATGCATCACCCGCGCCAGCGTAAAACCGTCCCAGCCTTTACTGCCCACGGTTTGCAGGGCAGTGGCGGTCAGGCGCGGTTCATTCGCCATCATGTCGATAAATGTCCGGACGCCCTGCACACGCGGATCGTTACTCTGCGCATCCGTGACTGCACCTTCGCGCACCACGTTGTCACCAATAATCAGGGTGCCCGGCCGTGCCAGCTTCAGGGCCCAGCGCAGGTAATCCGGGTTGTTGGGTTTGTCGGCATCGATAAAGATCAGGTCAAAGGGGGCCTCCCCGGCCAGCATCGGCAACGTGTCCAGCGCCGGGCCGACGTATAGCCGCACCTGCTCCGCCAGCCCGGCCAGCGTGATGTTCTGTTGCGCAATTCCGGCATGGCGCGCATCGGCTTCCAGCGTCACCATTTTTCCACCCGGCGGCAGGGCACGTGCCAGCCACACCGTGCTATAGCCGCCCAGGGTGCCAATTTCCAGAATGCGTGTTGCCTGAGTCATCAGCGCGAATAAGTGCAGCAGTTTGCCCTGGTTAGGGGCCACATCATGTGCCGGCAGCCCGGCCCGGGCATTATTTTCCAGGATCTCCGTCATGACCTCATCGGGTGGGACAAGCTGGCTGACCAGATAATCATCTACCTCTGACCACTTTTGATGCATAACGCCTCCTATAGCGATGCGCCCTGTATGCGCGCTCAACCTGAACGGCACACGCCCCGTGCCAGTTCCCCCTTAAGGGATAGCATAAAATAGCGCCATTGCCGTGCTCACGGTTATCACTGGCCTGCGCTGATGACCTCATTGAGGGAGGCCGGGGCCGGGCCAGGATTCGCTGCTGAAAATCAGAGGTGAGACAGAAAATAAATGATAACGGCGAGGTTGGTTTAAAACGCTGCCATAAATAAAAAATAAGCGCGTCATGGTACGCGGCACTCACTTTATTTCACTTTTTTTAGTGACTTTTTTTATCCTGATATAATAGCCAATATGATGGTTATTCCCGATGCGAAGGCTATAGTTTTTTATAATAATATCAGCGTGGCTAATGGTTATTGCCGTAATCAGGCATTGCCTTATTGAAAATGGATGCCAAAAATAAAGTGCGAATAAGGTGGCAGCAGGAAAGCTGAAGGAAGGTTATCTGAATTGCATGCGCTTTTCCATGTAATCTTAAAGGGGTGACAAACATATGAAATTCAGCAGTAAACAAATCTATTATGAATATATCAACTTTTTGATGCGGGTCGGCTATATCAACGATGAGATCGTACTGGAACTGATGCCGTTGTTAAGCAGTGACAGAATGGCCGATGTGGACAGTTTACTGGAGGATTTGGAGCAGAGTTTTCACAGCCGGCAAAAAGATTACCTGAATAATACCTTCTATAAAGATCTTGAGTCAGGGGAAATTGGCGGGGTATTAGAGGAAAGCAGCCAGAATTACCTCTATGAGTTACTGGTGAAGCACCATAATAAAGAAATAGAGTCCCTGAACCAGACGATTGAAAGCCAGAATGTGCGGCTGGCAAAGAAGCGGATGGATATCCAGCAGCTTACCGATCGCGCCCAATTGCTGGAAAAAGCGGCCCTGCGTTATAAAACCTTGCAGGAGTCGTCAGAAACGTTAGTGATCGAAAATGAGGAGTTGCGCAAAGAGAATAAGGAGCTGAAGGAATTGTCACAGCAAAAAAGAATCGACGGGAAAATTCCCGGCTATGTCAAAGAAGTCAGTGCGAAGCTGGACCTGGATGATAAATCGTTCGCCAGGCTGGCAAATAAATGGTCGGTTGCCGGTTTTACCGCAGCTTCTGCGGCGGTATTTGCCGCCTTTTACACCTTTGCGGAAGGGACCGTATTGCTGGCCAACGCCAAAGTCTATGATGAAATCGCGCTGTTATATGTGTTTTTCCGCGGGGTATTAGGGGTTGGCTTACTCTCCTGGCTGGCGAATGTCTGTTTCAGCACCTCACGCAATTACACCCATGAATCTATCCGGCGTAAGGATCGGCAACATGCGCTGAACTTCGGCCGCCTCTATTTGCAGATTTACGGGGCCAGCGCCCAGAAAGAGGAGATGCTGACGGTGTTCAAGGACTGGAACATGGCGGGCGATTCCTCGTTCTCCAAAGAGGGGGCTGCACCGCCCAGCATGATGGAGATGATCGAAGGGCTGAACAAAATGAGATCCGGGTTAGTGAACAAAGCCAAAGCGGGGGGAAGCGGCAACGGCACCACTGCCCCGCCTCCCACGATACCGCCGGTGCCTTAACGCGCCTCAGGGGGGCTGTTTTGCCGGGAGGGATACTCTCGGCTGAGCGCCTCGCTCAGGTAATCAATAAACACCCGGATTTTCGGCGGCAGGAAACGGGCCGGGTGGTAGAGCAGCCAGGCCCCGCCGGTATAGCGGGTAGTGAACGTCCAGCCCGGCAAAACCTGCACCACGTCACCGTTGGCCAGCGCCTGGCGGGCGGTAAACCACGGCAGGCTGCCGATACCGAGATGGTGGCGTACCGCATCCAGCCGGACTTCGGTGTGGTTGGCGGCATAACGGCCGCGCACCCGCACGCGGCTGGTCTGCGCACCCTGGCGGAACGACCACAGCGCATCGCCTGGGTCTTCCCCTAAACAGAGGCAACTGTGCGCCGCCAAATCACGCGGGTGCTGCGGCACCCCGTGCTCCGCCAGATAGCGGGGCGTGGCACACAGCAGGTGGTCTATGTCCATCAACCGCCGTCCTTTCAGGCCGGGCGGCGGCCGGTCGGTGATACGGATGGCGATGTCTACCTGATCGTCAATCAGATCCATCACGGCATCATTCAGCGCCATCTGGATATCAATCGCCGGGTAGCGCGCCAGAAAGGCAGGCATCAGCGGATGGATGACCACCCGCCCGACCGCTTTCGGCACGCTGATGTGCAATACCCCTTCCGGCTGCGGGTTAAACTGCCCCCCGGCCTCTACCGCCGCCCTGGCGGAGTTCAGCATATCCAGACAGTGGCGATACACCGCCACACCCTCTTCACTCAGGCGCAATTTACGCGTGGTGCGGTGCAGCAGCCGGGTGGCGAGCGCTTTTTCCAGCCGGGTCACGCTGCGGCTGGTGGCAGAGGGCGTCATGCCCAACTGGCGCGCCGCTTCAGAGAAGCTGCCGCAGTCGACCACCCTCACCAGCACGGCCATTTCCGGGAGTAAAGGCAGCAGTTGATCTGTGCGCATCAGGCAAGAATCATTTGTCAGGTGAACGGATTATCACTCTACCATGCAGCACTTATAATAAAAATCCGATGACCAAAGGAGACCACCATGACCATTCGCCTCTATCTGAACAGTGATGCGCTTACCGCTCAAACGCAGGTGCTGCGTTGCGACCCTCTGGAGGAGGGCTATGCGGTGGAGCTGGCGAGCACGCCGTTCCACCCTCAGGGCGGCGGCCAACCGGCAGACAGCGGGACGATAGGCGACGCACAGGTGCTGAACGTGAGTAACGACGGCGAGCGGGTGATTCACCATGTCAGCCGGCCGGTGCCGCTGGGGCCGGTCACGGCAGAGGTGGATGCGGCGCGCCGCGCATTGCATACCCGGCTGCACTCGGCCGGCCATGTGCTGGGGTACCTGGGGGAACAACTGGGCTGGCAGCCGGTAAAAGCCAACCACCGGCCGGGCGAAGCAAAAGTCACCTTTAACGCCGGGCCGGACAGCCGCCAGCCCGAGGCGGAGGCACTGCAACAGGGGTATGCGCAATTGCTGGCTGAACGACTGCCGCGCCGGATTGTGCTGCGTGAGGATGGCCTGCGGGAAGTCAGTTTTGGTGACAAAGTCGCGTATGCCTGCGGCGGCACCCACGTCACCGATACCGGCGAGCTGCCTGCGCTGGCGGCCTTGCAAATCAAGGTGAAGAAAGGGCAGTTACAGATAGGCTACGCGCTAGCTGAAGCGTAATGGCGTCGCTGCCCGGCGGGGGCGGGGAACCTTCAGGCTCCCCGCGCGCCGGGCGGCACAGTCAATTGCCGGAGGATGGCGTGCCTTCAGCCGGTCTGGCGCTGTCAGCCGGTTTGGTACTGTCAGCCGGTATAGTGTTTTCTGCGGGTTTCGTACCCTCCACCGGTTTCGTGCCTTCCGCCTGTTTACGGACCTCCTGCTCGGCATGGCCGGTAAAGCCGGTGTCACCGTGCTGGTGCTCACCACCGCCTTCCACACGCTGAAGCTGGATGACTTTGCCTTTCTCCCACGCATTTGACAGCGGGTCCGGCGGGTTGGTGGGTAAATCGGCACGGTTCTGCTGCCGCTCTTTCGAGTCAATCCCGACCCGCTCGTCGCGGTCTTTCAACAGTTTCTGATCGAGCTGGCCCTCGCCGGTGAAGCCCATCATCAGCGCCGGAATGCCATACGGCAGGTCTTTGTCGCGGTCAGTGTGCCAGGTGTGCCAGGTTTTGCCGTAGGTGTTCACAATCTTGCCCATCAGCACTTTCTCGGCCGCTTCCGGCAGGCCGGGGGCCAGCAGGCTGCCTGATTTCACTTCGTAATGGTGGCTGTGCCACAGCACTTTCTCTTCCGGCGGCAGGGTTTTGTACAGCCGCTCGCTGATGATGTATTCCACCCCCATCAGCTTGGCATCTTTGCCGTTACCGTCATAAATCACCGCCTGCATCACGTCGTCATTTAAAATCGTGACGTAGTGGTGCGCTTCCATCTGGCCGTTTTTGTCACCGTTGTAAAAGTGGAAGCCGTCCAGATAGGCGCTGATGGCATCAATCGGTGCGCGATCCTGCAAGGCCGAGGCCCCGGTTTCCAGCAAGCTGTCTTTGGTGGTTTTTTCCGCGCCCGGCGCTTTTACGTTGCTCGGCGCGGTGGCCTGCGCCAGCGGCGATGCCAGCAGCACCGCGCACAGCGCCGCACTGAACAAGGCGCGGGCAGGGGAGTGGGACGGTTTTTTCAGGGGAATTGACAGGGGAGAGTAATGCATGAATACGCCTTCCTTCGCATAACATCATCACGCGGCACTGCCGCGTACTATGAATAAAAAGCTGACTGGGGTTGAGAAACCCCAGTCAGCTTGCCAGTGAGGTGAGACTGCCGTCAGGGTTCATACGGTGTCATTCAGCCTGATTACGGTGCAGACCACCTTTTCGTCCAGCTTCGGACGCGCGGGCCGGGTCATGTTTGAAATTTCCGCCGCTGCGCTGTCCACCCTTTTTGCCTGCTTCAGATGCTTTTTCTCTGTTTTCCGCAAAATTTCCCGAACCTCCACGATGCTCGGCCATGACACCTCCTATCAACGAGTGAGAATGGGGCTGTGAGCGCCCGGCGGCTGTTATGAAACCAGACGAATGACACCGGATATTGCTCACACCTTGAGCTTAGCCAATCACTTAATATTGACAAGCGAAGCGGCATTAAAAATACCGGCCCCCTTTCGCACCGGGAAAATAACGGCCTTCAGGTCGCAATAAATAAAAGAGGTATAGTGACGGCTCAATATCTTAGGCCGGAGAAACCTGTACCGCGCTTTTTTTCTGTACAGATGGTTGGTTAATAAAGACGCATATTTACGGGATAGGAATCGTCTTAATTACTATTTCAGGCGCTCATTCCAGAGGCGCGGGAAATGTCGCGACGGTTGCGCCGGCCGGGTTTTACGCTATAACTAACAGAGCACTGACGCGTGATGTCCCTCAGGAGATAAAATGTTAAAGCAAATAATTGGGCTATTTTCCAGCCCCGATAATTTTCTGAATATGATTTCAGCCCGTAATCTTGAAGAAGACCTGGACGATAAAGAGCGTATTTTTATCGACGAAGATGGGACGGCATTTGTTAACCCGCGCAGTGAAGAGGTAAAAAAAGATTTTGCGCGCCACGTAGAAGTGATGCGCAATATCTGACCGGCAGCGCATTGCCCGCCGGATGACCTTGCCTGATTAAAAGGCAGTGGTGCCGTCAATCACCGTATGGCAAAGGCCGCCCACCCAGGGTGCGCCGTCAGCATACCGGATCTCCACGCAGCCGTTGCGCTGTTTGCAGGTGCCCTGGCGTACCTGATACCCCTGCCGGAACGCTTCCAGCCCGGCAAAATCCTGCTGCTGCAGCAGCCGCGCCAGGCAGGCATTGGCGCTGCCGGTGACCGGGTCTTCCACCAGCGCGCCCTGTTCCACCAGCAACGCCCGCACTTCCAGGTGCGCCGGGCCGCCTGCCGGGTGCACGCCGTACAGCGCCACGCCGTTGCAGCCGCTCCCGGCCAGCAATGCCGCCAGCGCTGCCACGTCAGCTTTCACCGCCAGCACATCCTCCGCGCTCTCCATTTTCACCACCAGCCAGCGGATGCCCATCGACACCGCCTGCGGCACCGCGCGGTGCGCCACATGGCCGCCCGGCAAGGCCGCAGACACCTGCGCCCGCAGCGGCTCCGGCAGGGGGGCAATCTGCGCCACCGGGGATTTGAACGCCAGCGCCCGCGGGCTTTGCACGGCGACTTCCACCAACCCCACGCCGCACTGTTGCACCAGCTTGCCGTGGCGCGGCGTAACGATCCCCGCTTCCAGCAGCGCATAGGCGGTGCCGAGCGTCGGGTGCCCGGCAAACGGCAATTCGCCGTCCGGGGTAAAAATCCGCACCTGATAATCTGCCGCCGGGTCGGTCGGCGGCAGCGCAAAGGTGGTTTCAGAGAGATTGGTCCAGCGCGCCATGGCGTGCATGTCGGCGGCGCTCAGGCCGTCCGACTCCATGATCACGGCGAGCGGGTTGCCCCGCAGGGGAGTGGAACCGAATACATCGATCTGTTTGAAACGGCGCTGGCGGGTCATCGCAGCTCCTTGGCGTCTGTTGAGGGATCAACAGGTTAGCCGATTTACCGGACGCCAGCCAGCGCCGTGCAGGCTACGGTCAGCGGGTCACGGCCTGCCATTTCCAGTTTTGCACATCCGGCAGATCCTCACCATGCTCCCGCACGTACTGGTAGTGGGCGTCCAGCTTGTCATGCAGCATCTGCACCACGTCACCGGCTCGTTCCGCCAGCCCCGGTACCCGCTCAATGGCGGCCAGCGCCAGGTGGTAGCGATCCATTTCGTTCAGCACCGTCATATCAAACGGCGTGGTAGTGGTGCCTTCCTCCATAAAACCGTGGACGTGGAACTGGCTGTGGTTGGTGCGTTTGTAGATCAGCCGGTGGATCAGGTGCGGATAGCCGTGATAGGCAAAGATCACCGGTTTGCTGCGGGTGAACAGCTGGTCAAAATCGGCGTCACTGCGGCCGTGCGGGTGCTGGTCCGGTGATTGCAGCGCCATCAGATCCACCACATTCACCACGCGGATGCGCAGGGAAGGCAGGTGCTGACGCAGCAACTCCACCGCGGCCAGCGTCTCCATCGTCGGCACATCCCCGGCACAGGCCATCACGATGTCCGGTTCGCTGCCCGCCTCTTCGTTGCCGGCCCACGGCCAGATGCCCAGCCCCGCCTCGCAATGGGCGATGGCCTCATCCATGCTCAGCCACTGCGGCTCCGGCTGTTTACCGGCAATGATCACGTTGATGCGGTCATAGGTTTTCAGGCAGTGATCGCCCACCCATAACAGGGTGTTGGCATCCGGCGGCAGGTAAACGCGCACCACATCCGCTTTCTTGTTGACCACCACATCCACAAAACCGGGGTCCTGATGGCTGTAGCCGTTGTGGTCCTGACGCCAGACGTGGGAAGAGAGCAGGTAGTTAAGGGATGAAACCGGCTTGCGCCACGGCAGGGTACGCGTGACTTTCAGCCACTTCGCGTGCTGGTTGAACATCGAGTCAACGATATGGATGAACGCCTCATAGCAGGAGAACAGCCCGTGGCGGCCGGTCAGCAGGTAGCCTTCCAGCCAGCCCTGGCAAAGGTGCTCACTCAGCACTTCCATTACCCGGCCATCTTTCGCCAGTTGCTCATCGTAAGATTTGATCTCTTCCATCCAGACGCGGTCAGTGGCTTCGAACACGCTGCTTAAGCGGTTGGAGGCGGTTTCATCCGGGCCAAAGATGCGGAAATTCTTCTCCTGCTCGTTCAGCCGGAAAATGTCACGCAGGTATTCGCCAAAAATCGCCGTCGATTGCCCCTGGGTACTGCCGCGCTCACCAATCTCTACGGCATAATCCTGGATCGCCGGCACTTTGAGCGTCTGGCGCAGCAGGCCGCCGTTGGCAAACGGCGTTGCGCCCATGCGTTTTTCACCCTGCGGGGCGAGCTGCCGCAACTCCTCTTTCAGCCGCCCCTGCTCATCAAACAGGTCATCCGGCTGGTAGCTGCGCATCCACTGTTCCAGCAGTTGCCGGTGTTCCTCGTTATCGCGGCAGTTGGCCACCGGCACCTGGTGGGCGCGCCAGAACCCTTCGGTTTTTTTGCCGTCCACCTCTTTCGGGCCGGTCCAGCCTTTCGGGCTGCGGAAAATAACCAGCGGCCAGTGCGGGACTTTCTGCTCCGGGGAACCGTGGCGTGCCTCATGCTGGATATGGCGGATCTGTTCCATCGCCTGGTCCAGCGCGGCGGCGGTTTGCTGGTGCATGTCGGCGGGTTCGTGCCCTTCGACAAAGATCGGCGCGTAGCCATAGCCTTTGAACAGCTGCGCCAGATCCTCATCCGTGCAGCGTGCCAGCAGCGTCGGGTTGGCAATCTTGTAGCCGTTGAGGTGCAGGATCGGCAGCACCGCGCCGTCACGCGCTGGGTTAATGAATTTGTTGGAGTGCCAGCTGGCTGCCAGCGGGCCGGTTTCCGCTTCGCCATCCCCAATCACACAGGCGGCAATCAGGTCAGGGTTGTCAAACACCGCGCCGTAGGCGTGCACCAGCGAGTAACCCAGTTCACCGCCTTCGTGGATTGATCCCGGCGTTTCCGGGGCCGCATGGCTGGGAATGCCGCCGGGAAACGAAAACTGCCGGAACAATTTGCGTATCCCGTCTGCATCCTCGCTGATGTCAGGGTAGATTTCGCTGTAGGTGCCTTCCAGGTAGGTATTCGCCACCATGCCCGGCCCGCCGTGGCCCGGCCCGCAGATGTAAATCATGTTCACATCCTGCTGTTTGATGATGCGGTTCAGGTGGGCGTATAAAAAGTTCAGGCCGGGCGTGGTGCCCCAGTGGCCGAGCAGCCGTGGTTTGATATGTTCAGCGGCCAGCGGCTCACGCAACAGCGGGTTTTCCAGCAGGTAGATCTGGCCGACGGAGAGGTAATTGGCGGCGCGCCAATAGCGATCAATCAGCGATAAAGTCTGGTCGTCCAGTGCGGGCGAGGTGTGTCCCATAGCAAGGTTCCTCCGGTTCAGGCGTGATGAATAAAGCCTAAGTCTAGTGAAAGACGGGGGATTGTGCCTGCCGGGGCGGCAGCGGTGGCAGCAAGCGGTGCCGGAAACACGTCAATCCGGCTGAAAACGATAAGCTATGCTTTACTTAGGTATTTCCTGCGGAGTTGAACCCTGCCCATGATGCGTGCCACTAATCCCTTACCTTCCATTTTCCGCTCGTCGCTTGGCCGTTCAATGGTGATTTTCCTGATCATCATGAGCATTGCGGTGGTGGGCATTAATGGCTGGACGTTGTGGGATTCCTACGACCGTACCCTGCGCGCCACCCACGACCAGGCGAAGAACCTCTCTGTCTCGCTGGCGCGGCAGGCGGAAGACACGTTTTTACAGGTGGAGATTACGCTGACGGATATCGCCCGTGAAATAAGCGGGAAGCCGGTGGCCAGCGACCAGCTTGAGGCGCTGCGCAGCGTGCTGCGCGGGCGGCAGGCGATTCTGCCGCAGTTGCATGGGTTATTTATTTATGATGCCGAGGGCAACTGGCTCGCGACTTCCGGCAATACGATCCCGGTGAACGCCAACAACGCTGACCGGGAATATTTTATCTGGCACCGTACCCATGCAGACCCGGAGATCCATATCGGCAAGGTGATCCGCAGCCGTTCGACCGGCGATCTGGTGATCCCGGTCTCTTTGCGGCTGACCAGCAGAGAGGGCCGCTTTGCCGGCGTGGCGCTGGCAACGGTCAGCATTGACTATTTCCGCCAGCATTACAGCTATTACGTGCTCAGCGAACGCAGCCTGCTGGGGCTGTTTATGGCGGACAGCACCGTGATGTATGTGCGCCCGTTCCCGGATTCGGTGATCAATACCAGCCTCTCCAGCAGCCCGCTGTTTACCCATGCCCTGAAAGCCTCTGCCAGCGGCAGTGGTGCCTGGCGTTCGGCGATGGACAACGAAGTGCGCATCTTTGGCTATGCGCGCCTCAACCGCTACCCGCTGATTGTCGCGGCCGGGTATGACAAGCGTGACATCCAGGCGCAATGGCGGGCGGACAACCTGCTGAGCGTTGTCCTCAGCCTCTCGCTGCTGGCCGCGCTGTTCCTGCTGGGCTTCTTTGTGCTGCGTCAGGTGCGCGTCAGCATGAAGAACCACCTGGAGATGACGCAACTGCGGGACGATCTCACCACCATCAACCATACGCTTCAGGCGCTGGCGCTGGTGGACGGGCTGACAGGGCTGGCCAACCGGCGGCAATTTGATATTTTCCTCGAGCAGAGCCTCCAGCGTTCGGCGCGCAACCAGGAGCCGGTGTCACTTATCATGATGGATATCGACTTTTTCAAACGTTACAACGATGCCTACGGCCACGTCGCCGGGGACGAGTGCCTGAAAAAGGTCGGGGAAGCGTTGCTGCACCTGCCGCACCGGCAGTCTGACCTGATCGCCCGCTATGGCGGCGAGGAGTTCGCGATTGTGCTGCCTTACACCGGCATCAAAGACGCCGCGAAGTTCGCGCAACGCGCCGTGGAGGCTGTCCGGGCGATTGGCCTGCCCCATGCAGAAACCGATGTGCCGGGGAAAATCGTCACCATCAGTGCCGGCAGTTATAGCTGCATCGTTAAAGGAAACGGGCCGGACGCCAGGGCGTTCAAGGAACACGCCGATCAGGCGCTCTACCAGGCCAAACACTCCGGCCGCAACTGCGGGATCAGCACCGAGGGGTGAGGGTGTGCCCCCCGTTTCCGTCCGGCGGACGCCTTAGAACTTTGTGCCTTTTCGCCCCGTCGGGCTGGCGATTGTTGCCATAAACCGTCAGTATGAATGGTTAAGAAAACCGTTGTCCCGTCAATGACGGGTGTAGAGAACCCTGCTGAGGAGACCTTATGGCAATTGAATATGCAACGCTGGCTGGTGGCTGCTTCTGGTGTACCGAGGCGGTATTTAATGATGTGGTCGGGGTGGTCTCGGTAGAGAGCGGCTACACCGGCGGCCAGGTGGCGAACCCGACCTATCGCCAGGTGTGCACCGGTGAAACCGGCCATGCTGAGGCGATCCGCGTCGGTTTTGACCCGGAAAAGATCAGCTACGGCGATATCCTCGACATCAGCTTCGCGACCCATGACCCAACCCAGCTTAACCGACAGGGTAATGACATCGGCACGCAGTACCGCTCGGCCATCTTCCCGGCCACACCGGAACAGCATGAAGAGGCTCAGGCCGCCATTCGCCGTGCGCAGGCTGATAACAGCCAGCCGGTGGTGACCACCATTGAGGCGCTCGGCACCTGGTATCCGGCAGAGGATTACCACCAGAACTACTGGGAAGGCGAAGGCCAGGAGAACCGCTACTGCATGGCCGTGATCCCACCGAAGCTGCAAAAACTGCGCAAAAGCTTTGCCAACCGCACCAAATCTGCGAACAGCTAAGCAGGGCGTCATAAAAAAGCCGGCGATATCAGCCGGCTTTTTTTATGGGTGGAACACCTGTGATCAGAAGTGGGTGTTAAGGCTCATGTAATAGGTGCGGCCCGACTCGTTATACGTGTTCGCCCCGGCACCGTACAGGTAGGAGCTGGTCGTGGCGTTGCCGGTGGTCTGGGCGTTGCCCTGGCGGAAGTGGCGCTTGTCGAACAGGTTGTCGATGCCCAGCGTGACGCTGACATATTTCGTCACGTCATAAGTGCCGCTCATGCCCAGCAGGGAATAGGGGCTGACTTTCCAGGTTTCGCTGCCGGTCACGGCCTCACCCTTGTAGTTGTACTTTTTCGGCGTCTGTGTGCCGTACCAGGTCAGGGTGGTTTGCAGCGAAAGCTGTTGGGTTGCCTGCCAGCTCAGGGTTGAGTTCAGCGTGTACTCCGGGATAATCGACAGCCGATCGCCGGTGGTTTTGTTTTTGCTCTGCAACATGTAGGTCAGGTTGTTATTCCACTGCACCGCGTCGCTGAACGGAATATTGACCGTCCCTTCCAGCCCTTCCACCACGGCTTTCGGCACGTTTTCCCATTTATAGACATCCGTGGCGCCGTTGGTGGAGGTGCTGACCGGCAGGTAGCCGGACTCGATCTTGTTGCGGTAATCATTGCGGAACCAGGTAATGCCCGCCTGATAGCCGTCATGTTTCCATTCCAGCCCGACTTCTTTATTGATGCTGGTTTCAGCCTCCAGATCGCTGTTGCCGACCAGGTAACAGCCGGCGGTGCTGGCCGGGCAGCCCTGGCCGCGGCTGTAGAGCAGGTAGTTGGGGTTGGTCTGGTAAAGGCTTGGCGCTTTATAGGCGCGGGCGATGCCCAGTTTCAACGTGACATCGTCACTTAACCCTTGCGACAGGTTCAGGGACGGGCTCCAGTTGTCGCCTACGATGCTGTGATGGTCAAAACGCAGCGCCGGGGTCAGCATGGTGCTGTCGGTCAGCTCGATATTGTCTTCCGCGAACAGGGAAAAGATCTCCGCAGAGGAGTAAGGGCTGCGGCCGGTGCTGGCGATGCCGTCCACCGCGCCGCCGGAGAGCGCCTGGGTGTTGGAAATATTGTCTTTCATCCGCTGCTGGTTCCACTCTGCGCCGAAGGTCGCGGTCTGGTTAACCCACAATTCGAACGGAATGCTGATTTCACTGTGCAGCAGCACATCATCAAGCTGGATGGAGGAGAAGCCGTCATCCGAGAAGATCCCCTCGGTGCCGCCCGCCAGCCCTTCATTCATGCGGGTGTTGCGGGTGTTCTCATACTGGGCGTAGTTCCTGGTGCTGATGCCGTTGTCCCATGCACCGTTCCACTTCACCGCGAAATTCTGGCGGTAGAGCCGGTTGGTCTCTTTGCCGTAATTTTCATGCACCAGCGCACTGGTATTGGTGTTCTGGGTATCCCCGGCATAGAGGTTGCCCTGGCGGCTGTAGCCTGCCTCAAACTCCAGTGACTGCATCGGGGCGAACGCCCAGTGGATCATGGCGTTGATGTCTTTGTTCACCGAGCCTTCACGACCGGCCGGAACGGAACCGGCGTAACTGCCGGTGCGCAGCGCCTCATGCCCGGCGTTGATGTACTCGGCGTCCGCCTGGGTTTTCGCCAGCCCGCCATACAAACGGAAGGTGACGTCATCCCCCAGCGGGCCGGAGAGGCTGAAGTTGGTGCGTTTGGTTGAGCCTTCCTCATCATGCTGCGGCACATTGAAGTAGGTATTCCAGCTTCCGTGCCATTGCGGCGTATCTTTTTTGGTGATGATGTTAACCACGCCGCCTGCCGCACCGTTGCCGTAGCGGGCAGCAGCCGGGCCGCGGATCACCTCGATATGGTCGATCATTTCCGGCGGCACCCAGTTGCTGTCACCGCGTGTGTCACGCTCACCGCGCCAGCCCAGGCGCACGGAGTTGCGGCTGGTGACCGGCACATCATCAATCAGGATCAGGGTGTTTTCCGGCCCCATGCCGCGGATGTCAATCTGGCGGCTGTTGCCGCGCTGGCCGCTGGTGGAGTTGCCGGTCAGGTTAACGCCCGGCATGGTGCGGATTATCTCGGAAACATCCCGCGCCGGGGGGCGCTTTTTAATCTCATCGGCGGTTATGGTGGAGACGCCCGGCGCTTGCAGTGTCTGCTCGGCGGCGGTCACCAGCATGGTATCGCCGCTGTCACCGGCAGCGACGTCAGCCGCCGCCGCATCGGCCGTGGCTGCCTGGGTGGTGATGTTGTGTTGATCCACTGGCGTACTCTGTTCTGCCGCCTGGGTATTCCCTGCCAGAATTAATGTGCCGATGCCTGCTTTAATCAGCATCGCTAATGGGTAACGCGTCATTATTTTCATTTTGCTGTCCCGGCTGGACCCGTTCCGGCAGCCCTCAGCCGGCGCGGTTCTTAGCGCAATCAATATTTAACCAATTTGTTATTTTCCCTTTCCCCTGGGAACAGGTAACCTCTTGAAAAACCATTGACCCTGATACACCGGGACGCGGTTTTTCACAGGCTGCAACACACTATTTCAAATACAAATAATTATCAATAACATTCTCAAATGAGAATTGTTCATGTTAAGAATATTGACAGGCAGAGGAACCGCAAGAATGAACAACGAACGTTACCTGCAAGCCGTGCATTTCAGTTTCGGCGACTCCCCGGCGATGGCCGACCAGCTTCTGGCGCTGGTGCTGGCAGGGAAAAAGCGTGCCACTTGTGGCGCATTGCAGTCCTATTACGATGACAATGAACCGCTGCCGCAGGCCGGGGCGTTTAATGTGATCGAAGACGGGCGCGGGCGCGCCGCCTGTGCCATCGAAATCAAAGAAGTCTCTATCCTGCGTTACTGCGATGTGCCGGAAGAGTTTGCGCTGGCGGAAGGAGAGGGTACTTTTGAGGAGTGGAAGCGCGAGCACCGGGACTTTTTCACCCGCACCGGTGAATTCAGCGAAGAGATGAAACTGGTCTGCCTGCGGTTTGACGTCGTCGAGGTGTTTGACGCGCCTGCCGCGTAATTATTTGTTTGATAAAGGAGTTATCATGGACGCATTGGTTCCGGTGATCACCACCGATCGCCTGGTATTGCGGGCGCACACACTGGCGGATGCCGCTGAGCAGGCGGAGCTATGGGCAAATGAGAATGTCACCCGGTATATCGGCGGCAACCCCTCCACGACGGAGGAGAGCTGGAGCCGCCTGCTGCGTTATGCCGGGCACTGGCATATGCTGGGGTTTGGGTACTGGGCGGTCGAGGAGCGCAGCAGCGGGCGCTATATCGGCTGTACCGGCTTTGCGGATTACCAGCGGGCATTAACCCGTGACGTCAGCGGCAAAGCGGAAATGGGCTGGACGTTTCTGCCCGCGTTCCACGGAAAAGGGTACGCCACCGAAGCGGTGCAGGCCGCGCAGGCGTGGGCGGCGGGGAATTTGAAAAAGCCCATTTTCTGCATGATCAACCCGGATAACCAGCCGTCGATCCGGCTGGCGTTGAAAGCCGGGTTCCTCCCGGACGGCGAAGACCAGTACCACGGCCGCCCGGTTAACCTCTACGCCTATCGCGCGGCGGGCGTTTAACCCCCGCCAAGGTACGCTTTGCGCACCTCCTGGTTTTGCAGCAATTCACTGCCGCTGCCGGTCAGGCGGATCTGGCCGGTGGCCATCACATAGCCCCGGTCAGAGAGTTTCAGCGCATGGTTGGCGTTCTGTTCCACCAGAAACAGCGTCATGCCGCTTTGGGTCAGTTCCCGCAGGATGGAGAAAATCTGCTTCACCACAATCGGTGCCAGCCCAAGGCTCGGCTCATCCAGCAACAACAGCTTCGGGCGGCTCATCAGGGCGCGGGCAATCGCCAGCATCTGCTGTTCACCGCCGGACAGCGTCATCGCCCGCTGGGCGCGCCGTTCCTCGAGCCGGGGAAACAGTGAGAACATCCGCGCCAGGTCCTCTTTCACATAGCGGTTGCCGATGGGGATAGTGCCCATCAGCAGATTCTCCTCCACGCTCATATCCGGGAAAATGCGCCGTCCCTCCGGGGACTGGGCAATGCCGTTGCTGGCGATAAAATGGGTGGAACGGCGGCTGATCGGTTCGCCGCGATAAAAAATCTCCCCGGCGGCAATCCGGGGCTGACCAAAAATCGACATCAACAGCGTCGATTTGCCTGCGCCGTTCGCCCCAATCAGTGACACTGTCTCGCCCTCCTGCACGGTCAGTGAGACATTTTTCAACGCCTGCACCGGCCCGTAAAACACATCCACATTGCGGAACTCCAGCATCACATCCTTCACGCAGCATCCTCCTCGTCGGTGCCCAGATAGGCGGCGATCACCCGGTCATTGTGCTGGATCTGCTGCGGCGTGCCGCGTGCAATCACGTCGCCGTGGTCAAGCACGATGACGTGGTCGGAAATCTCCATCACCATGCCCATATCATGTTCGATCAGCAAAATAGTCAGGCCGTGTTGCTGGCGCAGAAAGCGGATGATGCGGCTCAGCGCGGCGGTCTCCACCGGGTTCAGCCCGGCGGCCGGTTCATCCAGGCAGAGCATCGACGGCAGGGTGCACATGGCGCGGGCGATCTCCAGCCGCCGTTGCTGGCCATACGAGAGCGTGCCGGCCAGCCGGTTGGCGCAGTCCACCAGATCCACCACCTCCAGCCAGTAAAACGCCTGATCGATCGCGCGGTTTTCGGCATGGCGATAGCCCGGCGTGTTAAGGATGCCCGCCAGCAGGTTGCGGTTAACACGCATGTGCTGCGCCACCAGCAGGTTTTCCACCACCGACAGCTCGCGGAACAGCCGGATGTTCTGGAACGTGCGCGCCAGCCCGGCCCGGTTCACCAGATGGGTGCCGCCAAACATTTTGTACCAGAGGCGGCGGCCCAGCCGGGCAGGGTTAATCAGATCGCCGGGGCGCAGCGCTTCGCCCAGAATCTCGATCACGTCAGTGGCGCGCGCGCCGGTATGCAACCGGATGTGGCCGCCGGTGGCGCGGTAAAAGCCGGTCAGGCAGTTGAACACCGTGGTTTTGCCCGCCCCGTTGGGGCCGATCAGCGCAGTAATCGAACCGCGATCGACATCCAGGCTGACGTCATTCAGCGCTTTAATGCCGCCGAAGTGCATCATCAGGTGTTCCACCTGCAGGATTTTTTCACTCAAGGGGCGACTCCTTTACGCACGGCAAACCCACTGCGGCTGGTGCGCACCAGCCCGCGCGGCCGCCAGATCATCATCAGCACCATCAGCACGCCAAACAACAGCACCCGGTATTCGGCAAAACTGCGTAACAGCTCGGGCGCGACGGTCAGCACAAACGCCGCCAGTACCACGCCGAGTGTCGAGCCCATGCCGCCCAGGACCACAATCGCCAGAATCAGCGCCGACTCAAAGAAGGTGAAGGAGGTCGGGTTCACGAAGCCCTGATAGCTGGCGAAAAACACCCCGGCCAGCCCGGCAGTGGACGCGCCGAGCATAAAGGCGGAGAGCTTCACCAGCACATGGTTCAGGCCCAGCGACCGGCAGGCGATCTCATCCTCACGCAGGGCTTCCCAGGCGCGGCCGATCGGCATCCGGGTCAGCCGGTGTTTGATGTAAAGCACCAGCAGCACTACCAGGCAGAGCACCACATAGATAAAGATGAATTTGAAATTCGGGCTATAGGCAATGCCGAGGAACTCGTGGATCGGCGTGCCGCCTTCCCGCGCGCGGCGGCCGAACTCCAGGCCAAAAAACGTCGGTGCCGGCACGGAAATGCCGTTCGGGCCGCCGGTCACGGCCAGCCAGTTATTCAGCACCAGCCGGATAATCTCACCAAAGCCGAGTGTGACAATCGCCAGGTAGTCGCCATGCATCCGCAATACCGGGAAGCCGAGCAGCGCCCCGGCGCTGGCCGCCAGCAACGCCGCCAGCGGCAGCATCGACCAGAACCCCAGCCCGAGGTGCTGGTAGCCCAGTGCCAGCCCATAGGCGCCAATGGCATAAAAGGCGACGTAGCCGAGGTCAAGCAGCCCGGCCAGCCCGACCACGATGTTCAGCCCCAGCCCCAGTAACACATAAATCAGCCCGAGGATCGCCACCGTGAGCAGGTATTTGGTGGCGACGAACGGAAACAGCGCCGCCAGCAGCACCAGCAGCGGGATGACCCAGCGCAGCCGCGAGCGGTGGCCCACCTGCTGCACATAAACGCCGTGATCCGCGCCTTCAAAGTTTGCCGCCATCCGCCGCCCGCGTTGGCTCTGCCACAGCAGGCTCAGCAGCAGGCGGCCCACCATCACCACCGCGACGATCACCGCCACCCGTTGCGGCTCAGTGTGGTACTGATAGCCGTCCAGCACCACGCCCACCACCGGGCCGAACACCACCAGCGCGATCAGCCCGGCGACCACTGCATCAAGAAGGCTCTGTTTCAGCGTCACGCCTGCGGCGTGTTGTGTCTGCGTCATACCTGCTCCTTACACCTTGGCGACCAGCGGCCGCCCCAGCAGCCCCTGCGGGCGGAAAATCAGGATCACCACCAGCAGCGCGAAGGAGAACACATCCTTGTAATCCGAATTCACCAGCCCGGCGAATTGCGCCTCGGAAATCCCCAACAGCAACCCGCCGAGCATCGCGCCCGGCAGCGAGCCGATGCCGCCCAGCACGGCGGCGGTAAACGCCTTGATGCCGATGATAAAGCCTGCGTAGAAATCAAAGGTGCCGTAGTTCAGCGTGATCAGCACCCCGGCCAGCCCGGCCATCGACGCCCCAATCACAAACACCAGCGAGATCACGCGGTCGGTGTTGATGCCGAGGATTGACGCCATTTTGCGATCCTGCTGGGTGGCACGGCAGATGCGCCCGAGCCGGGTGCACTGGATAATCCAGGTCAATATCCCCATCCCGGCCAGGGACGCCGCCAGGATAAACACTTTGGTGTAGGTCAATTGCACGATGCCGTCACCGAGTTGCAGGCGGATGGCCCCGCTCAGCAGCGTCGGGATGCCCTGCTGGTTCGGCCCCTGGCTGAGCTGGGCGTAGTTTTGCAGGATTAATGACATGCCGATGGCGGAAATCAGCGGCGCGAGGCGGGTGGAGTTGCGCAGCGGCCGGTAGGCAATGCGTTCAATCACCCAGCCATACACGCCGGTGACCGCCAGCGTAAACACCAGTGTGCCGAGCATCAGCAGCGGGAAAGAGTGCAGCCCGAACGAGGAGAGCAGCGCCAGCGCAATGGCGCACAGGTAGGCGGAGATCATATACACCTCGCCGTGGGCGAAGTTAATCATGCCGATAATGCCGTACACCATCGTGTAGCCGATGGCGATCAGCCCATAGACTGCGCCCAGGGTCAGGCCATTCAGCAGCTGTTGCACAAAGATAGCGTCATTCATAGGGAGATTTCCGCGGTTCAGCCAGGCCGCCGGGGCCTGAAAGGCATATGCAGAGGCCCGCCAACCGCGCGGGCCGGGTGGTCAGCATGCAGGATCAGAGCGGGTGGTAGTGGCCCTTGTCATCCCACTGGTACACCACGTAATCCGACACTTTCAGGTCGCCTTTGCTGTCCCAGGATTTTTTGCCCATCACCGTATCGACGCTGTTTTCCTTCAGCCATTCGCTGGCTTTTTCGCTGTCAGTGCTGCCCACCGCTTTGAACGCGGCGGCAATCGCCTGCACCGAGGCGTAGGAATAGAGGGTGTACCCTTCCGGCTCAAAGCCCCCGGCGCGGAATTTCTCAATCACCGCCTTGCCTTCCGGGAGGGTGCGCGGGTCATTGCCGAAGGTCATCAGCACGCCGTTGGTGTATTGCGGGCCACCGGCCGCCGTGACCATCTCTTCCGTGACCACGCAGTCACCGGAGAAGAATTTCGCCTCCACGCCCTGTTCACGCATCTGGCGTACCAGCGGCCCGGCTTCCGGGTGGCAGCCGCCGAAATAGACCACATCCGGTTTCAGCGCGCCGATTTTGGTGACCAGCGCGTTGAAATCTTTCTCCCCGCGTGACAGCCCCTCATACAGCACGGCGTTGGTGCCGTGTGCTTTCAGCGCCGCCCGGGTGGCGTCCGCCAGCCCCTGGCCGTAAGTGTCTTTGTCATGGATAACGACGACTTTGGACGCTTTCAGTTTGTCGAACATATAGTTGGCGGCGACGGCGCCTTGCTGGTCGTCCCGGCCGCACATGCGGAACATGCCGTCCATGCCGCGCTCGGTGATCTGTGGGTTGGTGGAGCCGGGGGTAATGCTGATGATACCGGCCTCGTCATACACTTCAGAGGCGGGCATGGTGGAAGAGGAGCAGAAATGGCCGACCACTGCCGCCACATGGGATTGGTCTACCAGCCGGTTAGCCACCGCCACGGCCTGTTTCGGTTCGCAGGCGTCATCCCCCTGCACCAGCGTGATTTTCTCGCCGTTGATGCCCCCGGCGGCGTTGATGTCCGCCGCAGCCTGCGACGCCCCTTTCCAGTATTGCGCGCCGTAGGTGGCGTTCGGCCCGGAGAATGGCCCGGCCACGCCAATCACAATATCCGCCTGGGCGGTGAAAGCCGCCATGCAACAACCTGAGAGCACAGCCATCAGAGGAAGCTTAATCAGTGTCCTGGACATGGTTGAATTCCTTAGCACTAAAGAGTGAAACGCCTGACTGCGGCGCGGGAGAGTTCAATTGTCAGTTATCACAGCATGACCGCGCGATCCGTGTTGATAGCGCAACGGTGAGTAAGCAAGAACCCCGCCATCTCGCCGTGCTGCCTGAAAATAGTGAGTGGCGGAATGAAGGCGGGGTTATCCCGGCATTGGCCGGGCAGGGACGATCGTCCTGGGGGCAGTAGAGGAAGCGTGATCGCATCCGTCGCGATCCTGCCTGAGTATGAAGCTTCTCAAAGCTAGCCGAGCAGGTGGAAATTTTGCACTAACAAAAAACAAAATCGTGAAGCGGGTTAAGAAATCGCCTTGTTTTGGTGCGTTTTTGTTCACTCACGCACTTTTTCTTCACGCTGTACCGGCAGACGTGTCCTGGTTCAGGTGTGCTGTGTCGCCCGGCAGAAGAAATACCCCCTGCCTGAGGGCATGACGAATGTAAATAAATTTTTCAGTGACGCTGTGCACTATTCTGAAAAAATTACGGGTGTTATTTCTGCAGGTGACTCTTTTAAAAGCCTTTTTCAGTTGCCCCTAAAAAGAAAAGCGCATTTTTGGTTATTAGGATTAAGCTTAAAACCCCTGAAAATAGCCTTTTTGCCTGTCGGACCCGGCATCCTGTACTACAGTTAATTCCTGTGTAGGCAAGATATTCATCTGGTTTTATGAGATAGGCAAAATTTAAATGCTTATTTAAAAGATATGTAAAGCTGAATTGATTATATATCCCCGGTAAAGACCGGGAAATAAAACCAGGCAATATGGCCGGTAGTAAAAGAAAGGGAGTTAATGATGACCAGGAAACCAACACATGCGAAAGAGGAAGCTTCCCAGGAAAGCCGCGAGGTTCAGGAAGCGTTAATTCCCCTTGCGCAAGAACAGGTTGATGTTTCCAAGGAAAAGGTCATCAAAGGCCGTGTAACCGTGACGCGAAAAACGGTACTTCATGAGCAGCCCATTGATGAGCTGCTTCATAAAGAACACGTTGAAGTGCAGCGTATTCCCAAGGGAGAGAGGGTAGACGTTATTCCCGCCATCCGCGAGGAGAATGGGGTCACGATTATTCCGGTGGTTGAAGAGGAGATTGAGGTCATACGTCGCCTGGTTCTCAAGGAGGAGCTTCATATTAAGAAGGTCACTACACAACAGCCGTTTCAGGACAGCGTTACGCTTCGCAGTCAGGAAGTGTCAATTGAGCGGCAGGAAGAGGACAAGAAGTAATTATCTCTTCCTATGAATTCATTATCGCTAACGCACAAGACCAATACTCGCTAACGCAAAAGAGGAAAATATCATGGCACACGAAAAAATCGTTACCTTATTTGATACGACTCAACAAGCCGAGGCAGCGCGTAAAAATCTTATTAAAGCCGGGTTCCCTGATAATGACATCAGCCTGATCACCGGTGAACACCTTAAACATGAAGGGAAAGCCATCCGTCACCCAAGCATCTGGCAGCGCCTGTTCGGTGACACCGTAGAGGATGATTACGCAGAAGTGTATACCCGTGCGATGGATACAGGCGGCGTAATCCTGACCTTGCGTGCTGATGAAGATGACACAGCCCGCGCTATGGCCATCCTTGACCGTCACCAGGCAGTGGATGTGCCGTCCCGCACCGGCGGCGCGGGTGCACTGGGCACCGGTGCTGCGCTGGGGGCTGCTGGCACCACAGGGACTGCCGGCACCACGGACAACCGTGACGCTATCCATACCTCCCTGACGGGGGATGAGTCAGAAGAAGAGATCCTGCGTCTTGCCGAAGAGAACCTGGAAGTCGGTAAGCGCCTGGTGAAAGAGGGGTCAACCCGCGTTCGCCGTTACGTCACCACGGAAGATGTGAAAGCTGAAGTGGCTCTGCATGAGCAACATGCGGACATTTTCCGCCGCGCCGTCGATGAGCCGGCCTACCTGAATGATATCGACTGGTCTGAAAAAGTCGTCGAGGTAACAGAAACCCATGAGCAACCGGTTGTCAATAAAACGGCCAAAATCGTTGAGGAAGTGGTGGTTCGCAAAGACGAAAGCAGCCGAGTCGAAACCATTAACGACACCGTACGACGTCAGAACGTAGAGGTTGAGCACGTTGATGCTGACCGCGACCTGGCAGCCGGCGGCGTTACCGGCACCACCGGTGTAACCGGCTCTACAACGGGGACGGCCGGCACCACGACGGGTGCAGCAGGTACCGCTGGTGTGACCGGCAGCACCACCGGTGCAGCCAAGCCGACCAGCACCACCAGCCCGCTGGGTAATAAAGACCCACTGCTGAATAAAGATCCCCTGGGAAGCAAAAAGCCGCTGGAAAATAATGACCCGCTGGCCAGCCGTGACCCGGTAAGCGATATCACCAAAGGTGCAACGTCCGGGACCACTACCCCAGGCGGTGTCATCAACAACCCGAAAAAATAAGGGTAGTGATATCCACCAATAAGCCTTTCTGTGTCTAAGAATGCGCTTCACGAAAAAGCCACCCGTCGGGGTGGCTTTTTTGTTGCTGAAAAATAGGCGGAACAAGATGGCCTTTATCCGAAAACATCGCTTTCCGCCGCTTTTTACCCTGTCAAAAATTCAGCAACCTTTCAGTGGCATTGATTATTGGTATCACAGTATCGCTGCGCGGACGATCGTGCAGGCTTATACATAAGGTAATAAATTAGCCCGGAAAGTTTTATTTCATGGAAACGTTATCACATCTGACGGTTATTTCATTTGCAGAACAGTAAATGAGCCGGTTTCCCGCGTCTTTGCCGGTGTTTCACCGTGAAAGCCCTTGCGTGTACCTGTGTCAGCCTTATCTTTTTCGCCTTGTGTGCAGATGAAATTGCAGGGCGGCAACCTGATTTTGCCTGTTAATTGCACAAAACCGGTGAAATTTCACTTCATAACCGGTTAAAGCTATTGAAGGGTTAGCTGCTGGTGGCCTGCCCTCCACAAGGGGGTTTTATTAGCATCGTGAAAGTAAATCCGGGCAGGCTCTGAATATAAAAAGGTAAAATAGGAGTGTTCTTGTAGACAAATTACTTGCCAGGGTAAGTTTAATTTCGTTAATTTAGCTCCGTCATCAACGGCCTTCCTCTCGATTTCTTAACCAGGGCAAAGGGTAGAGAGACTTATTAACGGCGCGCTTATTTAACGCCGCACTCTCCCGCACCAAAAGAAATAGATGAACAGCGTCTTTATATAAGACCGATCCCGATGCCGGTGATAATTACCGGCATGATGTCAGGAATGGCTTTACGTTCAGAAGCGGCATAAGCGCAGGCAGGGATGCGCGGTGCCTGTGATTATCCTTTACTGATTACCCACTATAACAGTGTGAATTAAACATCTATTTCTTGGCGAGGAACTCTTATGGATCTGCACACAGCTGCGTCAGCCGACATCTCTCTTTCTGACTCCTACCAGGCTGAGAGTCATTATACGCTCTCCCCTCAGGTCGTGACGCCGGTATTTATCGGCTGCTTTGCCCACAAAGAGGCAAATAGCGGCATGACCCTGACCCGCGTGACCGATTTACAAGATTTCTCGCGCCAGTTTTTAGGTGGCAACAGCAATGACCTGCTTCAGGCAGACATCCGTGACCTGCCGGTGATGGTCTCCGTGAAAGGGTATGAGCAGAGCATTAACTTCATCCTGAACCCGTACAGCCTGTTTATCCAGCAGGCGATCATGAACTGGCAGGACAGCAGCCTGAGCCTGAACTACAGCGAAGATGAGCTGCTGGGCATGGCTGCCGAGGCAGATGCCGCACTGCCGGCTAATGCGGGCTTTATGGCCGAAATGCTGGAGCAGGTGAGCAATGCCTGTCTGACCAGCTACTACGCCGTGCGCCACTATTTCGAAAATGGCGGCACCCCGTGTTACCTGCTCTCTGTGGGCAACCCGGAGCAGGTGGATATTCATGCCGTGACGGAGATGATTGCCTATCAGCCGGAAATCGACCTGACCTGTTCGCTGCTGGACGCGGCTTACGTTCCGGCGTTGCAGGCGGCATTGCCGGTGCAGGCACCGTTGTTCGAAGTGAACCAGACCCAGCACGGCCAGGCGACCCACGCGCAAAGCAAAGATGAGATCTGCCTGTTTGACCCGCGTGATGAGCGCAGCGTAGCACTGTTTATGCTGACCGACGGTGAAAATGACCCGGTGCCGCTGACCCTGGCAGAACTGCGCGCCCAGCAACCGGCGCTGGCCGAGCAGGTACGCAGCCGCCTGAGCGCCGTGTCACTCCCGGTATTGTTGCCGCTGGCCGCTGCGCAAATCGGCAGTTACTGCCAGCTGGCCAATGCCCAGGGCAGCCGCGCCGGGCTGGTCATGAAAGAGATGCCGCTCTCCGGCATCCGCGCCCTGTTTGACCAGCACGGCCTGCCACTGACCATCGCCACCCCTGCTGACGATCTGACTCGCCTGATGGCCGCCGTCCAGCCGCAGGCATCACTCAGCCATTGCGCGGCCTGAGCCTGAACACCGCCCGACAATAGCCATAGTGTTGTTATTGGCATCCGCCCGCCGCCGGGCTTTATTCCCGCGGCGGGCTTTTTATTTTCAACTATCCGACTATTACGTAACCAATTCGTAACAAAAAACTTGAGAACTTAAAACAGAGAGCAGAGAATACCGCGCGTTGTCTTTTCCCGTGGGGGATTTCCCCAGGATAAGGCGGGTTATCAGGCCGGATAACCACTATTTTTCCGGCAACCAGAATGATCTCTCCCGTTATCTCTTCGGTAACGACCAGATAAAGGGCGGTGCGGCCTGCGCGTTACGTTACCGGCACCCCCTGTTGCACGCCCTCGCGCGCCCTGAATGGGCGACAGGCCGCACGGGAGACCTTCAGCGCCCCACTGCCGGGCGCTGGGATGCAGGCACGTTTCCCCGATACACAGCGAAATATCGCCGCGACGTTCCCCTCATTTTTCTGGTTGCCGCCCGGCGACAGCAGTAAAAAGCAGCATAAATTCTGCACAGACACCCACTTAAGCCGCCATTTTGCTGAATACCGGCTAATGTTTTAAGCAGGGCAACGGAATAACGGCACCCAGACTGCCGTCATCGACGCCCGCTGCCGGGAGACTTTTGGTCAACCGGTTTCGTGGTTTCTGTTGCGGTTTGCGCTGATTCCAGCTTGTCGCCGGCAACGAACCGGGCACCTGCCTTGACGCCCCCTGGGGAATCAAGGACAGGCGCGGGGAGGAACGGCCGGAGGGTTCCGGCCGTTTGCAAGAGTTATCTAACAGGTAACTCGATGATACAAAGACACTTTTAAGGTTAATATTATGCAAAGTAAAGCTTCGCTATCACGTACCCTCGTGATACTTACGGCTTTGTTCGCCGCGTTGAGCGGATTGTACTTTTTGATAGGTGGGATATGGCTGGCCACGATTGGTGGCTCTCTTTATTACATTGTTGCCGGTGTGGTTATGCTGGCAATGGCCTGGCTGCTCTATCGCCGTAAGGCCTCAGCCCTGATGCTGTATGCCGTGTTCCTGCTCGGCACACTCATCTGGTCGATCTGGGAAGTCGGTACTGACTTCTGGGCACTGACGCCGCGCCTTGACGTGGTGTTCTTCTTCGGCGTGTGGCTGGTGCTGCCGGTCATCTACCGCTACCTGACGGCCAAAAACGGCACGGCCCGCGGTGCATTAAGCGCCGTGCTGGTTGTCACCGTGCTGGCACTGGCCTGGTCGGTATTTAACGACCCGCAGGAGATCAACGGTACGCTGGACACCGCAAACCAACCGGCCCCGGCTGCTGAGCAAAACAGCTCCGGTATCCCGGCAGGTGACTGGCCGGCGTATGGCCGTACCCAGGGCGGTACCCGTTACTCCCCGCTGAAACAGATCAACGACAAAAACGTCGGTGAGCTGGAAGAAGCCTGGACGTTCCGTACCGGCGACATGAAAGGCCCTAACGACCCAGGTGAAATCACAGACGAAGTGACGCCGATCAAAATCCGCGACACGCTCTACCTGTGTACGCCGCACCAGAAGCTGATTGCCCTGGATGCTGCGTCCGGTAAGCTGAAATGGCAGTTTGATCCGCAGCTGAAAACCAACCCGACCTTCCAGCACGTGACCTGCCGTGGTGTGTCTTACCACGAGGCCCCGGCGGCTGCCCAGACGGCAACCGCAAGCGCTGCACCGGCCCTGTGTGCCCGCCGCATTCTGCTGCCGGTGAACGACGGCCGCCTGTTCGCGCTGGATGCCCAGACCGGTGATCGTTGCCCGGAATTCGGTAACAACGGCGAGCTGAACCTGCAAGCCAACATGCCGTACGCGACCCCAGGTGCTTACGAGCCGACCTCTCCGCCGGTAGTGACCGACCATGTGATCGTGATGGCCGGGGCAGTGACCGACAACTACTCCACCAAACTGCCGTCTGGTGTGATCCGCGGCTTTGACGTGAACAGCGGCAAACTGCTGTGGGCCTTCGATACCGGCGCGGCCGATCCGAATGTCATCCCGGAAGGTGAGCAGCACTATACGCCGAACTCCCCGAACTCCTGGGCACCGGCAGCCTACGATGAGAAACTGGATCTGGTCTACCTGCCGATTGGCGTCGCGACCCCGGACATCTGGGGCGGCAACCGTTCCAAAGAGATGGAGCGTTTTGCAAGCGGTATGCTGGCGCTGAACGCCTCGACCGGTAAACTGGCCTGGTTCTACCAGACTGTGCACCATGACCTGTGGGACATGGACGTGCCGGCTCAGCCAACCCTGGCTGACATCACCAAAGATGGGCAGACCGTTCCGGCCATCTACGTGCCGACCAAAACCGGTAACATCTTTGTGCTGGACCGCCGTAACGGCAAACCTGTCGTCCCGGCTCCGGAAAAACCGGTTCCGCAGGGCGCAGCAGAAGGTGACTGGACGTCCCCGACCCAGCCGTTCTCTGACCTGACTTTCCGTCCGTCCAAAGACCTGAGCGGGAAAGACATGTGGGGTGCCACGATGTATGACCAGCTGGTCTGCCGCGTGATCTTCCACCGTCTGCGTTATGAAGGCATCTTCACCCCGCCGTCTGAGCAGGGCACCCTGGTATTCCCAGGTAACCTGGGCATGTTCGAGTGGGGCGGTATCTCCGTGGATACTGACCGTCAGGTGGCGATTGCCAACCCGATGGCGCTGCCGTTCGTTTCCCGCCTGATCCCGCGTGGCCCGAACAACCCGTCTGAGCCGCCGGAAGGCGCAGGCGGCACCGGGTCTGAAGTTGGTATTCAGCCGCAGTACGGCGTGCCGTTCGGCGTGACCCTGAACCCGTTCCTTTCTCCGTTTGGCCTGCCGTGCAAACAACCGGCCTGGGGTTACATCTCCGCGGTGGATCTGAAAACCCATCAGATCGTCTGGAAGAAACGTGTGGGTACCGTCTATGACAACACCCCGCTGCCGCTGCCGTTCAAAATGGGTATGCCGATGCTGGGCGGCCCGGTTTCTACCGCCGGTAACGTCTTCTTCATGGCCGCGACCGCAGATAACTTCCTGCGTGCGTTCAACATGAGCACCGGTGAAAAACTGTGGCAGGCACGCCTGCCGGCCGGTGGCCAGGCCACCCCGATGACGTATGAAGTCAATGGCAAGCAATACGTAGTGATTGCTGCCGGTGGCCACGGTTCGTTCGGCACCAAGCTGGGCGACTACGTTGTCGCTTACGCCCTGCCGGACAACAAATAACCGATCCTTGTATCAGCCAAAAGCCCCGCATTGCGGGGCTTTTTTTATGCCTCTGCTTTTGCACTGACACCACGGAGGCGGGAGTAACCCCCTAAGGAAATGGCATAGAGAGTAGTGGCAGAGTGCGGAATCACTTCACCGGAGAATCGCTATGCCGCGTCGTCCCGCATTTATACGGCATTGGCAGGAACTGGAAGGGCAAGATGATGGGCACTATCCCGGCAGTGAGGAATGGCCCGGGATTGGCGCGCCGTCAGGGCGGGCACTGGGATTAACGCGGCTGGGCATCCACCATGAGCGGCTATTGCCGGGGCGGCGTACCTCTTATCCTCATGCTGAACGGCATAAAGAGGAATTTGCGTATCCCCCGCCGCAGGTTTTTGGCCCGCATCCAGGGAAACCAGACAAGCGCTGACCTGAAACTCAGCACATAAAAAAGCCGCTTAACGCGGCTTTTTTATTGGCAGAAAAACAGTTAGCAGGCTGGTGTTCTGCCGCAGAGGAGAGCGAACCCGCTCTGACTCTGAAAGCGTTCAAAATGCGAACACAGGTTGCAAGTCCCGCGTGAAGTTTACAAGATAATTGCGTGAGTGTCATGCGGACAATTACGCCAATTTTCAAAAAGCTGGGTGTGTTTTTACAGAAAAAGTAACGCATATCAAGGTATATGCTGATTTCTTAAAAGCAGGCTAAAAAGCATTTCTTCTTGTAGCACGTCGTTGTTATCTTCTCGCCGGGCCTGTTCCACTGGTTTAGCAGCCGGGCACCGTGCTCAGGGAGCAGTGTTGTCCACCTCCGCGACGCAGGCTGCAAGTCCTGCTTGTTTCGGCATCGGTTTCACGGTGGGCCAATGGCGACGCGCGGTCTTTGCGGAGATCGCAGCATGAAAAAATGCATTATCATTCCGATAATGCTTTTTCTTGCCCTGGTAACGCAACAGCCTGAGGGGGAGGGAGGGAACATCTACTCCGCCATGACCACTCAGCGTGTTGTTAATCAGAACAGGTAAAGCTTAAGAAACCGCCGCCTGTATGGGGCGGTTTTTTTTAGCGTCTGGCGGGCGAAAGCACATGGAAGGGCGAGTCATCCAGGCCAACGACATACGCCAGGCGGCGGCTGACAGATAACCCAGCGTTACATCCTTATATGAGTTCCATCATACATTATTCTTAACATGATCTGCCCGGCAATCCGGAAAAACCAATAATGTGTCCTGGATTGTTTTGAAGCGTAATAGCCCAATTACCAACGCCGTGCTTTTACCAGTGTTCCAGCCATCTGGCGATTGCTGCGCGGGCATAGTGAATATCAGGATAAGGGCCTGCCGGATTAAATTGATTTGTCTGCGGATCACCATAAGTTCTGAAAAGATCATCAGTATCGGCAAAAGAAACGGGGCGTAGTAACCTCATTTGTGAGCTTAATACCATTGTATTTTCCCGAGGTATAAGTATGCCTGTATTTATACTTTGGATTCCGGCAGGAAGTAAAATTTTGCCCGCCTGTATAGTTATAACAACATCCTGCAATCACTTCGCAACGTGATTATTTCCGCCTGTGAGAATGGCCTTTTCAGAATACCCTGTGATGGATTGCATGATAGGGTGGTGGGCTTACATCACGTATTTAAGAGGACGGTATGGGACGATTTACTGATAAACGCATATTAATTACCGGCGGCTCCAGCGGCATGGGGTTAGCAGGCGCATTGCGGATTATTCAGGAGGGCGGAAAGGTGGCCCTGACCGGGTTAAATGCGGATCGTCTGGCGGAGGCAAAAGCGCGGCTGCCGGCGGATTGTTTGATCTTATCTAATGACGCAGCTGATGAACACGCCGCAACGGCACTGGCAGAGGCCGTAAAAGGGTGGGGTCAGCTTGACGGCCTGTGGCTCAATGCCGGTTATGCAGAGGTTGGCACGCCTGAAACAGTCACGGCAGACGCTTTTAACGCCATGATGAATGCGAATGTGCGGGGGCCGATGTTGCAACTGGCCGCGTTGTCACCACTGCTTAATCCCGGCGCTGCGGTATTAGTTACAGCATCCTCTTCAGTTTACGAGGGAGCACCCGCGACCAGCCTGTACGCCGCGACCAAAGGCGCAGTAGTGGCGATGGTGCGCAGCTGGGCGTCGGCATTGGCAGAGCGTAATATCCGGGCGAATGTGCTGGTGCCGGGGCCTATAGAGACAAACTTCCGTGACTTTATGCCGGAAGCGGCACGCAGCCAGTTTGAGGAATTCGTGGTCAGCCAGGTGCCGCTGAAACGGGCAGGGCGCGCCGAGGAAGCCGCCGCCGTGGCGTTGTTCCTGTTGTCAGAGGATGCCTCATACGTTACCGGCAGCCAGTATGCGGTGGACGGCGGGTTGGTGCGTCAGTAAGGCAGTGTGTTCCGAAAGCCGGGGGCTTTACACGTGCGAGGGCAGACATGGCCCTGATACAATCCAGGGGCACCTTCAGCGTAGCCGGTGCGGCATGTCCGCGTTGGCTGTTCTTTAAAGCCATGGTTTAAAACACTTCTTTAAAAAACCTGTGTTTTAAAATGTCTTTAAACAGGCTATTGCCCAAACAGCCCCAGGCCTTTACGGCGGATAATCGTGAGCATCCGCAGCGCGGCAACGTCAGGTTCTTTGCTGTCATGTTGCCAGTGTGCAGTGCCTTCAGTGCGTGAAGGGGTGATGAAAACCGGTTCGCGACGGCTGTGTGCTTTTTTGCTTTCCCGTGTTTGAGCTTCCGGTCTGCCTGCTATTGCGGCTTCAGGCACGGTGACTGATTCGTGGCCTGCCTGCGCCCGTTCATCGCGTCTTTTCCATCTGTTCATCATGCTGACTCCGTCATCTGTTCTTCTGCTTTCTTTAAATAGTTCCAACCAAGGTAATTTTCAATCGTTTCTGTTTTTTGACAGCCGCGATGTTTTATCCCCCGGCCTCAATAGCCGCTGAGGGCAGGGGATGACATCAGGAGGTGATTAACGGACGGCCATCACTCTCCAGCGGCAGGCAGGAAGGGTTCGCCCAGGGTCAACATCAGCCGGTTGGCCCACGCAAAGAACGCGGTGGCCTGCACCAGATCGAGCAGTTCCAGCGTATCCAGACCCTGGTCGCGCAACGCCTGGATCTGTTGCCGGCCCGCCACCGGCGGCGTGGCAGAAAGGGCTGCGGCGAAAGTTATCTCCGCCTGCCAGCGCGGCGACTGGCCCCGGCTCAGGCTCTGGCCGGGTGCCACGTCCAGAAGTTGCTGAACCGCCTCCGGCTGCTTCGAGAGTTGCCCGGCCTTGCGCGCATGCACTGAGGCACAATAAATGCAGCCATTGACCTTGCTGGCGACGGTGGCGGCCAGTTCCCGCTCCGCACGCGGCAGCCCGCCGGTGGTATAGAAAATCCCTTTGTCGGTCAGCGTCCGCTGCTCCAGCACCGGCAGGTTGCGGGCGAGCAGGCGGAAGTAGTCGGAGTCCGTATGGCCGAAGCGCGCCAGCGTTGCCTGTTCATCTTCATTGAACTGGGCCAGCGGTTTGGCCGCGATCCAGGGTGTCCAGCCCAGTGCCTGCTGGGTAAAGGCGACCGGGGCCGCTTTGCCGCTGTGGGTCAGCGGCTGGGTGTGCCACTGGCCGGCCGTCGCCACTTGCCCTTGTGATTCACCCTGGCCGTTCAGCAGGCGTAAACCCTCTAACAGACGGCTCTGAAAGCTGACAAACGCCACCAGTTGTGACAACGTCACAATGCCTGCCGGTGTCCAGCCAGCCTGTTGCAATGCCTCCAGATGTGCCGGGGCGGCTGAAACCGGCTGGAAGGTAAGCCGCTCCGCCTGTTCAAGCGCCGTACCGAGGCATTCGCCGGATGGGAGGCTTTTGCTCTGCTGCGCATAATGGTCAGCCAGCGCCGGGGCCTGATGCCAGGTTGCCACCTGGGCGGCTATCACCAGGCGTTCATTCAGAGGGAAATCAGCGGAGCCTTCCCCAAACAGTGCCTGATAACTGCCCTGGGTTGCATGGGTCGCGGCATCCCGCTGTTGGCGCGCCGCCGCCAGGGCGGAGTCAGGGGCGATACCGGCCAGATCATTGAGTAAGTCATAAGGTTGTGTCATGCGGTTATCTCTTTGGCAGAAGTCAGGGAAGAGGGCGACCAGCCCAGGGCCGGGCCAACGTCAGCAGCAAGTAAATCAATCGAACGCAGAATCTCCGCATGGGGCGGGTCAATCGAGTGCACCTGGAAAGAGATGTCCGTGACCCGTTGCAGGCTGCTGTCTTGCAGCAACGAGGCGCACACCGCCTCCGGCGTGCCGAGGTGCACATCAAAGGCGGCGATGTAATCATCCAGCGTGTCGCCGGGGAGCACGTGGCCCAGCGCCCGGTGGTGCGCCGCCTGCGCCTGTAACCCCGGTTGGGCCAGTGCGCGGGCATGGCGGGTGCTTTCGGTCACAAAAGCAGTGCGGGAAGCCAGAATGCGCGGTGCGGTGCCGGGCGGCAGCGCGGCGAGATAGGCATCAATGATCGGGTTCTGGATGGCGTCCAGCGGCAGCCTGGGTTGCCCGGCCGGGCGCGGCTGGGTGCGCGACAGCATCAGGCCGTGCCCGTCGCGGCCCGCCTGCGCGGCGCCTTCCGCTGAAAAGGTAGCGATCCAGACCCGCGAGGCCAGTTGCGGTGCAGGCGGGTAGAGCCGGTTATCCGGGTGGCCGAGCGTCTCGCCGCGCCAGGCACGCAGCAGCGTGTTCAGGTGGTTGGTAAAGGCTTCCCGCCGCTGGTCGCTGGTCAGGCCAAACGGCAGGAACGAGGTAGGGGTACCGCCGGAACCCAGGCCAATCTCCAGCCGTCCGGCCGCCAGTAGATCAAGCACGGCGGCATCTTCCGCCACCCTCAGCGGGTTTTCCATCGGCAAGGTAATAATGGCGGTGCCAAGCCGGATGCGGCTGGTCTGGGCGGCTACAGAGGCGAGGAAAACCAGTGGCGCGGGCAGGCCACCCTCATGTTCATGAAAATGGTGCTGGGCAATCCAGGCGGTATCAAACCCCGCCCGTTCCGCCCGTTGGATCTGCTCAGTCGCCAGCCGGTAGCGTGCCTGGGGCGAGGTTTTATCCAGCAGGCGGGTAAAAAAACCTAACCGTTTATGGCTCATACATACTCCTTAGGGGGAATGCCCAATGCGGGAATGGCATCAATCAGTTCCTGGGTGTAGCTGCTGGAGGGGTGGCTGAACAGCGCTGCCACCGGCCCCTGATCCACCACCTGACCGGCACGCAATACCGTGACGGAGTGCGCGATGCGCCGCACGGTGGCGAGATCGTGTGAAATAAACAGGTACGTCAGCCCCAGTTGCTGCTGGAGTTGCTGAAGCAAGCTGAGGATTTGCGCCTGCACGGTGACATCCAGGGCGGAGGTGGCCTCATCCAGCACCAGAATGGCGGGCCGCAACACCAGCGCCCGCGCAATCGCCACCCGCTGGCGCTGGCCGCCGGATAACGCCCGCGGCTTACGGGCCAGCACCTCAGGCGGCAGCGCCACGCGCGTGGCCACCTCTTCCACCCGCGCCCGGCGTTCGCTTTTGCTCAGCGGCGCAAAGTTCAGCAACGGTTCCTCAATAATCTGGTACAGGCTCTGCGAGGGATCGAGTGAGGCGAAAGGATTCTGGTAAACCAGCTGGATCTTCTGCCTCAACTGCCGCTGCGCCTCCCCGGACAAGCCGGTGGTGTCAATGCCGTCCAGCACTACGCGTCCGCTGTCAGCCGTCTGGAAACCCAGCAGAATACGCGCCAGCGTACTTTTACCGGAACCGGACTCACCCACCAGGGCGTGGGTGGTGCCGCGCGGCACGCTGAAGGAGACATCCCGCAGGGCCTGTAAGGGTTGCGACCCGCGCGGGCCGAGTGAGAAGGCTTTGCTGATCCCTTCTGCCACCAGCGCCGGGGCGGCGAGGGGAGCAGGGCGCGCCGCTACCGGCGGGGCGAGCGCGGAGAGATCCGCAAACAACTGGCGGGTGTAACTGCTGCTGGGGGCGGCAATCACCCTGGCGGTCGGGCCGTGCTCCTGCACCTCGCCGTGGCGGAACACCAGTAACCGGTCGGCGCGCTGGGCCGCCAGCGCCAGATCGTGCGTTACAAACAGTACGGCGGTATCGGACTCGCGGCGCAGGTCGTCAATCAGGTCGAGGATGCGTTTCTGGACGGTGACATCCAGCGCGCTGGTCGGCTCATCGGCGATGATCAGCGCCGGTTGCAGGGCAATCGCCATGGCGATGAGTACCCGCTGTTTCATGCCGCCGGATAACTGGTGCGGATACTGCTGCGCGCGTTGTTCAGGATGGCTTAAGCCCACGCGGGTCAGCAGGGCGATCACCCGCGCATCCCGCGCTTTCCGGCTTAGCCGCTGGTGCAGCGTCAGCACTTCGGCCACCTGGCTGCCAATGGTTTTAATCGGGTTAAGCGAGCTGCCGGGGTCTTGAGGGATCAGGCTGATACGGGCGCCGCGCAGGCTGTCGAGCCGCCGCTGCGACCAGCGGCTGATCTCCACGCCGTTAAACAGGATGCGCCCGGCGTCGCGCTCGCCGTTTTCAGCCAGCAGGCCGATGATCGCCTGCGCGGTGGTGGTTTTACCGGAGCCGGACTCCCCCACCAGCGCCAGCATTTCCCCGGCTTCCAGCGTAAAGGAGACATTATTGACCACCCGCTGCCGGTGGTGGCCGTTGCGGTAGCTCAGCGTCAGATTCTCTAACGCCAGTAAAGGAACAGGGTGAGCGCTCATCGGCGGCCTCCGGAGAATTGGCGGCTGATGCGGTTGGCGGCCAGCACCACGGCCACCACCACCAGCCCGGGGAAGGTGGTCAGCCACCAGGCGGTTGAGATGTAGTTACGCCCTTCGGCAATCAGCAGCCCCCATTCAGGCGTGGGCGGAGGGGTGCCGTAGCCCAGAAAGCTCAGGGTAGAGAGCGCGAGGATCGCACTGCCGAACTGCAACGCCGAGAAGGCGATCACCGACGTCAGGGAATTGGGCAGAATATGCCGCCACAGCACGCGCCAGAAGGTGCCGCCGCTGCCATAGGCCGCCTCCACATAGTCGCTGTGGCGTATGCGCACCACTTCTGCCCGCGCCAGCCGGGCAAAGTTGGCAATGGAGGTGATACCCACCGCCATGGCCGCATTGACCGTGCCGAAGCCCAGTAAAATAATCACGCTCAGCGAGAGCAGCAAACCGGGGATCGACAGCAGCACATCGATCATCCGCATCAGCACGCCCACGGTTTTGCCGCCCACCGCCCCGGCGACTACGCCCACCAGGGTGCCGGCCACCAGCCCGAGTGCCACTGCCGCCAGCGCCCCGGCGAGTGAGTGCGCGGCGCCGTAGACGATGCGCGCATAGAGATCGCGCCCCAGCTGGTCCGTGCCGAGCCAGTGCCCGGCCTGCGGGGCGAGCCGCTGCGCCCCGGCAACGCCCTCGGTGCCGCTGTAGCCGGTAAACAACGCCGGGGCAAGGGCCGCCAGGATCACGGTCAGCATCACCAGCCAGGCCAGCAGCGCGCCGGGTTGCAGCCTGCGGCGCGGGCGGCGTACCGGCGTGGCGGCACGTTCACCGTCGGCGGATTCACTCCCGGCGGCGGAGACAGAGTAGTCGACGAGGCTCATAAGGCGGCTCCTGGGTAAACGTGCAGACGCGGATCAATAAGCGGGGTGAGCAGGTCAACGATCAGGTTAATCGCGACAAACCCCACGGCCGAGATCATCACAATCGCCTGTAATACCGCGACGTCCTGATTGTTTACCGCCTGTTGGGTTAACTGGCCGAGGCCGCTCAGGCCGAACACGGTTTCCGTGATCAGCGCCCCGGCGATCAGTTCCCCCAGCAGCAGGCCCGCCACCGTCAGCGCCGGCAGCAGCGCATTCAGGGCCACATGCCGCCAGAGCACCCCGCTGTAGCGCGCCCCTTTGGCGCGGGCAACGGCGACAAACGGCTGGGTCTGTACGTCGTCAATCGACCGGATCAGGATTTGCGCCAGCGGCGCGGAGATCGGCAGCGCCAGCGTGATGATGGGCAGAATCAGCCCTTCCCACCGGCCGGGGTTGATGATTGGGATCCAGCGCAGCTGAAACGAGAAGATCTGAATCAGCGCGATGCCGAGCCAGAAAGTGGGCACAGAGATAAACAGCGAGGGCAGCGCCTGCAACGCATTTTTCAGCCAGCGCCCGCCCACCAGGTTAGAGACAAACGCCAGCAGTGCGGCCAGCAGCACCGCCAGCGCAAAGCCGGGCAGGGCCAGGCGCAGGGTATCGGGGAAGTTATCAGCAATCAGCTCACTGACCGGCACCCCGGCCTGCACCGAATAGCCTGAATCCCCGTGCAGCATCGCCCACATCGTATGCAAATATTGCTGCCACAGCGGGCTGTCTGCGCCATAGGCCAGCCGCATCTGTGCAATCTGCGCCGGGCTGAGGCCAAGGTCAGGGTTCTGGAATTTAATCAGGATGGCGTCGCCGGGCAGCACCTGCAACAGCACAAAGGAGACGGTAAACGCCGCCCACAGTACCAGCAGGGCCTGTCCGGCGCGCAGCATCAGATAGCGGCTCATCGCCTTACCTCGCGCGTAATGGGGGATTAATGTTTTTCGAGCCAGGCCGCATAGAAACTCGGCCGCCCGACCGCTTCAAACGTCAGCCCTTTCAGCCAGGGCGCCCCGGCAAACACCTGCGGCTCCTCAAAGATCGGGATCACATAGGCGTTATCCAGCAGGTAACGCTGTGCGTCCCCCGCCAGCTGGAGCCGTTTCTGCGGATCCACTTCGGCCGAAATACCTTCCAGCAGCGCATTGAGCCGGTCATCGCGGAAGTTTTTCACCTTGTCGCTGGAACCGCCTTTCTGTAACAGGGCATCACGGTTGGCCGGGTAGAACATGCTTTTAATCACATCCGGATCGGCGCGGCCGACTTCCGATACCGTCAGCGGCGTTTTTGCCGGGTCGAGGCTGTCCAGGGTTTTGCTGCCGGCATCACCGGCCCGCACCGTCAAACTGACGCCGATTTGCTTCCACTGCTGGGCCACCAGTTGCAGCACCTCTTTGTTCTGGGGTTGCGGCAGGGATTCATACACCGTCAGCGCCAGCCGTTGTCCCGCCTTCTGGCGGATGCCGTCACTGCCCGGCAGCCAGCCCGCCTCATCCAGCAGCCGTTTTGACAGCGCCGGGTCATAGGTGAGTTTGTCCGCGAGGTTAACGTAACCGGCGGCGGAGCGGGCAATCACGGAGGTGGCCTGCGGGTAGTTGGCGGAGAAGAGGGTATCGACCACCTGTTTCGCATCGGTGGCGTGCAGCAACGCCTGCCGGACTTTCAGGTCAGCCACCCGGGCGTCGTCCGGGCGCAGGCTGATGCTGTCATTCACGCCCCGCGTTGGCGCGGCATACACCGGGAAGTGTTGTTCGGTGGCCTGTTTTTCGTCATAGGCCTGCACCTGGCGGATGACGTCCGCCTGCCCGGCCAGCAGCGCGCCGATGCGCACGCTGTCTTCCGGCGTCACGATGATGTGGATGCCGTCCAGGTTGGCCGGCCCCTGTTGCGGCGAATTTTTCGGCCCCCAGCGATAATCCTTACGGGCGACCAGATTGACCTCCCGCCCCAGTTTTTCGTCACTGACCACAAACGGCCCGGAGCCGATGATGTGGCGCGCACTGCCCAGCGCATCAAAATTACGCGCCAGCGTGCTCAGGGAGACCAGGCCGGAGCCGATAGTGGCGGTGCCCTGGAGGAAGCCCGGCGACGGTTTTTTGAAGAAGAATTTCACTGTCAGCGGGTTAATCACTTCGCTGTGGTCGTAGTTATTGATCACTTCTGACACCGGCAGGCGGTTCTGTTTGTTGCCCAGCCCGTAGATATCAAAGTTTTTGGCGACAGCGTTGGCATCCAGCGGCGTCCCGTCTGAGAAGGTCACGCCGGGGCGCAGCGTAAAGGTGTATTCGGTTTTGTCGGCGTTGGTGGCCCAGCTTTCGGCAATCCACGGCTCAATCGCCAGCGTCTCCGGGTTCTGCCAGGTCAGTTTGTCAGTGATTTGGTTAAGAATGCCGCCGTTCGGGTAAAAGCCCCCGGCCGGTGGGTAGAGGGTGGTATGCGCCTGTTGTTCAAGGTAAATCAGCGTACCGCCTTTGACCGGCGTATCCGCGGCATAACTGGCGCCCATCCCGGATAACAGGGCGAATGCGGTGCTTAATGCCAGCGTGCGCTGAATAGCATGAAGCCGGAAGGAGGTAAGCATAGTGAATTCCTTTTTTATCATGAACCCTGATGGGCGGTTTCATCATCCAGCCTGATGCCGGGCAGGGTGAACCAAGGAATTCAGCTAAGTAATACTGGAAATGGTATTTGGCAGGGCCGGGGCGGATGAGTGGGCTGGTCAGCTGGCCTGCGCGGTGGTTTGCCCAACGCCCGGGCAGGCGATATCAGCAATAAAAAAGGCGGCGTGAAGACAATAAAAAAATCGCCTATACGCCGCGCCTGTGATGGGCCGCCAGATGGCTGTTTTTAGTTACAACAAACAATATTTTTAAATCTGGAGCCTGTGGCTGACTACTGCGTATCGTTAAAGGCAGGGCAGAAAAACAAAAATCAGGTCTCCCTGCCAGGCGATAGGACGTTTTTGCCGGGCAGGGTATAGGCCGTCAACGCTGCGGGTGGCCTGCCCAGACAGCGGGACGGCGGGTGTGCCATGGGAATGCGCGCTCCAGCTGGCCCGCCAGTCTGAGCAGCCTGTGCTCGCCGTTAAACCCGGCAAAAAATTGCATCCCGATTGGCAGGTTGTGGGCCGGATCACTCCCCAGCGGGACGGACATGGCCGGGGTGCCGCATACGTTCGCTAAAGCGGTAAAAGGCGACTGGGTAAACACATGATGCATCCAGCCGCGGCCGTCCATTTTCTCCTGCTCAAGGTTATAGTGCCCTGATACCGTGGGAAGCGCAGGTAGGGTCGGGGTCAACAGCATGTCGTATTGCTGGAAAAAGCGGCCCATCTTTTGCGTGACGGTGTTGCGCATATGCATTGCGCCGAGGAGGTCGGCGGCAGTGAGCTGGTGGCCGAGCGCCCAGAGCGCCAAATTAGAAGGTTCCAGTGTCTCTGCGTTCGCCGGCCGTTGCATCACTGCCGCCAGCACATCGATCCAGGTGGCGGTATTCGCGGCCCAGAAGCGGGTATTCATCTCGACGAACGCCTCCCAGCTTATGCCGATATCAAGGGTTACCTCCTCAACCCGATGACCCAGCCCGATAAGCCGCTCAACGGTTTCCCCTAACACCTTTGTTACTTCAGGCGAACTCTGACGTTGATTCAGCGGGTGCGCCATGACGGCGATGTTAAGCGGGGCAGGCTCTTCAGCAACGCAGGCGATCAGGCGTTGGGGCAGGGGGGCGATGGTGAAGGGGTCGCCGGCCACATTGCCCTGTACGGCATCCAGCAGCGCAGCGCTGTCCCGGACGGTGCGGCTCACAAAGCCGTGTACCGCCAGACCAGACCAGACTTCATCCACGTCCGCCCCCATGCTGATACGCCCGCGGCTCGGTTTCAGCCCAAAAAGGCCGTTGGCTGAAGCGGGCACACGGATCGAACCGCCGCCGTCAGTGGCATGGGCAGCCGGTACCATGCCTGATGCCACGGCCGCCGCCGAGCCACCGCTTGAGCCTCCGGCGCTGAAATCCTGGTTCCACGGGTTACGCGTCCCGCCATTAAAACGCGGTTCCGTGGTGGTGCTCGCCGCCAGCTCAGGTGTCGTGGTTCGCCCAAGCAACACCATGCCCGCAGCCCGCATTTTTGCCGTGAGATGGGTATCGTGCGGCGACACATAACCCGCCGCCAGCCGGCTGCCCAGCTCGTTCCGGCGGCCCTTAACGGCGATGCCCAAATCCTTCACCAGCATCGGGATGCCCACCAGGTCGCCTCCGGCGTGATGCTGTTCATAGTCCCAGCTTTCAATGACGGCGTTGATCTCACCGTTAACGGCATCGATCGCCGCCAGTGCTGCCTGCTTCACCTCAGCGGCGCTGACCTCTCCCTTGGCAATAAGCCCGGCCAGGCCAACTGCATCGTATGACGTATATTCTGAAAGCTTCATGATGATCCCGATAATAAAAGAGAAACAATGACACTCCATCAGAGTGTATACTGGTTGGTATCATACGATACCGATTAGTATCGTATGATACTATTCAGTATCATTGCAATGAGGAAAATCATGACCAGAAGCAGCCAGCCACGTTTACCACCCCGGGATCGCCTGCTGGAGGCGGCGGAAGCGCTGTTCTATCAGGAGGGAATATTGCGTGTCACGGTGGATGCCATCGCTGAAAAAGCGGAATCAACCAAAATGACACTCTACCGGCATTTTGCGTCGAAAGAGGCGCTGGTACTGGCGTGGATAGAGTTACTGATTGAGGATTACAGCCAGATCTGGGCGCGTCTGGCGGAGAAATACCCGGATAATCCGGCTGCGCAAATCACAGGCTTTGCGCAGTTCATTACCGATAATTTGAGCGAGACATTACATCGCGGTTGTCCGTTCACCAATACCCTGGCGGAGGCGGGTGGGCATTTCCCTGAGGTCAGGGCGCTGATCGTGGCGCACAAGCAGAGGCAATATCAGCGGTTGGCCACACTCTGTGCCCAGGCAGGGGCCGCCGAACCGGAAGCACTGGCGAAAGAGATTACCCTCATTCTGGAAGGTGTTCAGGTGGTGGCCCAGAATGCCGGGTTTGATGGCGTCGCGGACACGGCGCTTGCCCTGATTCAGGCCAGGTTACCGGGGCGGGGTGAACCAAGGCATTCAGCTAAGTAATACTGGAAAGGGTATTTGGCAGGGCCGCCGGGCAGACCGCAGAGACATTCAGTGCGACACGCAGGACGGTTTCCTCAACACAGCGGAGTCCGGGAGAAGAAGGGGCAGTTTTAACGGTTAAGCCTATTATTAAGGAAAACTGCCGGGGAGCGCGGGGAAACGACGTAAGGCACTCTCTGAGCAGCGCGCTTACTCCTGATAACATGAGGTGTCATATGAAAGACGTTTCCGCCGCCGGCAGTGACACGTTATTTCTGCGCTTACAGCAAGAGATAGACTCTTTGCCACCTGCGATACAAGCCAATGCCAAACAACTGCTTAACGATGGCACTAACGGCACCACGTTCTACGCCATCGCCAAAATCCTGGCCGAAAAAGAGGTTAACGATATTACGATAACCTTCTCCAATAATTGGCCGTGGGTATTCAGCAGTGACAGTGCCGTGCAATTTATTGATGAAAACATTTATGGCGATTTCGGCATTATTGCGTCTACGGCGATAGGGACGATGGTGCAACTGACGACCAACATTACGGTCTATCTTGATCCAAATTTTTTGCTGATTTTCTTTTTTGACGCCGCACTCGTACAGCTGGGGAGTTATATCGGGGCGGGGACGACGGAAGGAAACACTGCACTGACCCAGTCATTGATTAGCGGTTCCTGGTCGATACCTAAGACGGATAAGGATGCCTGACTATCCCGACCTTTTAAGTGCGCTTAACGTGCATTATGTTAAATAAGCTGCTGCCTGCACACCTTGGCCTTTCTCCCCCGGCTGCGTTCAAGCAGGCTAATGGTTTTCAAGATATGTTTTCCGCCCCGATGTCTGATGGGTCAGCTATGCTAAGTATTCGTTTTTGCAGGAGAAGCGTGTCCATCCGCCGACACTGCAAAGGAGGTTTACAGGTATAGGGAGATGATGTCAGGTGAAGAACCTTTCTCCGGGAATAAAACACGATATCCATTTGGGGCTGTGCTGCCTGCCGGCGATTGTGCTGATTTTTGTAGCAGGCTACGGCATGAACCTGATGCAGGGAGCCAGCATTATGGCCAGCGGTGCGTTGACGCTGGCGTTCGGGGCCAATAAAACCTGGGAAGGCTCGTCGTTTATGCTGCTGCTGACTACCGCTGCCGGGGTGAGCGTCTCATCATTTTTAGGTTGTCTGGCCGGCGACGTGCTGCCGCTCTATATCGCCGGGGCCGTGCTTTATGCCGGTGCCTACGCAATGCTGGCCGGGATCGGCGGCGGCCTTTGGTGGTCACTGCTGCAATGCGCGATTGCCTACCTGATCTCCGGTTACTTTGCCGGGTCGGTGGGCCATGCGGCATTGCGGGCGGCTCTGGTCGGTGCGGGCGCGCTGTTGCAGGTTCTCTGTGTCTCGTTGCTGTTCAGCCAGATACGCTTCCAGTTCCAGGATTTCACCCGCCTGTCGTGGCGTGTGTTTTTCCGGCAGGCCACGCATAAATACCGGCAGAAAATCCATCTGCAAGGATCGGTGATTTTCGCCATGCTGACCATGTGCCTGGCATTGGTACTGGTAGAAACCTATCAGGTGAAAAACGGCTACTGGGCAGGTATGACAATGCTGCTCTGTTTGCGCAGCCATTTCCGGGAATCGTTGCTGCGCGTACCGGCCAGAATTGCCGGGACACTCTCCGCCAGCCTGGCCGCGCCCTTTCTGCTCGCGCATCTCGACTCGCCCCGTCTGCTGGCGCTGGGGTTTATCGTCTCAGGTTATCTGGCGTTTACCTATTCCTATACCCTGATCACCAAATCCTATTTTGTGTTCACCTTTTTCGTGACGCTGATGGTGATTTGTATGCTGTCACTGTTTGGGGTGGCCCAGGAGAATGTGGCCGTGGAGCGGCTGATCGCCACTGCCCTCGGCGGCGGCTTTGCGTTGCTGGCGATTTTACTGACCTGGCTGTTCACCGAGTTTCATGTCATGAAGAAACTCAGAAGCCATGTGCCGAGGTTCACTTTTTCGCCCCCGGCCATGCGGAAAACACCCCAGAAGCCGCGCTAAAGGCCGGCGGTTATTTGCTCCCGGCGATCAGCACCTCGATGCCCTTCTCCTGTAACTGCGTCACCAGTGCCGGGGCGATGTCGCTGTCTGTGATCAGCACATCCACCGAGGCCAGTTGGCAGACCACGTTAGGGCTTTTGCGCCCGAATTTGGAGGAGTCCACCAACAGCACAATTTTCTGCGCGGCGCGGCACATCGCCTGGCTGACGGCGAACACTTCATTAAAGGTGGTGACGCCCGCAGCGAGATCCACGCCATCGGCCCCGATAAACAGCTTATCGAAACTGAAATGGCTGAATGCCGTTTCCGCCAGGCTGCCGTGGAAAGAGGCGGAGGTTTTGCGGTAGGTGCCGCCCGGCATTAAAATCACCTGATCGTTTTCCAGCTCGACCAGCTCGTTAACGATGCTCAGGCTGTTGGTCATCACCGTAATGTTATTGAAACGCGCCAGGTGCGGCACCATCTGCAATACGGTGCTGCCCGCGTCAAAAATCAGCGAATCCCCTTCGTTAATCAGCCCGGCGGCCAGGGCGGCAATCTGTTTTTTCTTATCAGTGTTAATCAGCGTCTTGCGGTCAATCGGCTGGTCACCTTCATCACGGTTCAGCATTACCCCGCCGTAGGTGCGGATCACCGCCCCTTCCTGCTCCAGAAACGACAGATCCTTACGGATGGTGGTGCCGGTGGTGTTGAAATGGGCGGTTAACGCCTCCACGGTGACGCGGCCTTTTTGCTGAAGGTATTCCAGGATTTGAGCCTGGCGCTGTTTTGGTTTCATAAGGAAGTCCTTTCATCTTTTCAGTGTGTTCCTTTATCATCCCGAACGGCTGAAAACGTGACGCAAAAGGAATAGTCTTTCAAAATGAAAGGTATCATCTCTTATTTGAAATAGCTAACGCCAGCGCATTGCACATTGCCTGATTCTGCGGAAAAAGGGCCGGCGGGTCGATCTGCGCTAACGCCATTCCTGCCAGTTCAGGCAAGGGTTGGGGGGCTGAAAATACTGTCAGCCCTTTCATGGCGAAACTGCCGTTGACCCTATCATCTTCATCCAGGCTGATCGCCACCAGCACCCTGGGTGAAAAGCGCCCGCCGGCCCGGCCGATGCCTACCCTGCCCTGGGCAGCCAATTGGTCAAACGCGCGGTTAAAACGCCGGAGCTGCACCCAGCCGAGAAAAACCTGCCCCAGCCAGGCGACCACCGCCAGTGAAATTAAAAGATTGACTGAATCCATCCGTTACCTCCACGTTGGCCCCGGCCGCCTGCACGGCCGGGGCGGACGATCAGAACATTACCTGCCCGCCGGTGATATTGATGGACTGCCCGGTACAGTAGGAGGCTTTATCGCTGGTGTAGAACAGCAGGACATTGAGCACATCCTGGTAATCACACCCGCGTTTGAGCGGCACCTTGTCCACATAATATTGTTCCACCTGATCCGGTTGCAGGCCGAGTTTGTCGGCATATTGCGGGATCAGCGACTGGAACATCGGCGACTTCAGCAGGTTCCCCAGCATCAGGGAGTGCACGGTAATGCCGTAGTCCGCCAGGTCGAGCGCCAGTGACTGCGTCAGCCCCACGCCGCCGAATTTGGCCGCGCTGTAACCGGCGTTGTGCTTGCTGCCGACCTTGCCGGATTTGGAGTTAATCTGGATGATGCGCCCGGCCACGCCGTCCCGGATCATCAGCTTCGAGAATTCACGCGCGCAGAGGAAATACCCCACCAGATTGACCTGCAACGAGAGGTCAAAATCATTGAGCGCGAATTGCGTGATCGGCGCGGCTCTGGCGATGCCGGCGCTGTAAACCAGCGCGTTAACCTGCCCAAAGTGCCTGTCCACTGCCTCAGCCAGCGCCATCACGCTCTGCTCATCGGTCGCGTCTACCCTGAAGCCTGCCGCGCGGCCCTCGCCGTAACGGCCATTAATCCGGTCTGCTACCTCACGCGCATTGGCGACATTCAGATCGGCCACGGCAACCTTATACCCGGCCTCCGCCAGCCCTTCGCTTAAAAAGGCGCCCAGTGTCTGACCACCCCCGATAACCACTGCAACCTGTTCCATCACTGCTCTCCTAGTCACTGACTACACGGAATGTCTGGCCGGGTATGACCGTCGCGGGCACTTGCCCCGCCACGTGGATCATCCCCGGAAATTCTGCCTGCGCGGCGCCATCAAAGCGCAGGGTGATATGCCCCAGCTCGCGCAGATTCTCTGCGGCCACGTCACCGATGGCCGTCACCGGCCAGCTCTGCTCGCCAATGGAAAGCTGTGCGCCGACGCCAATCTCGCCGGTGTTAATCACCGGGCGGTGAATAAAGCAGTACTCGGCCACCTCCTGCGGTGCGCCCTCGCCAAAGGTGATCAGGAACGCCTCTTCCAATGACGCCTCTGCGCAGGCACCGACGGCAATGAAGGTTGATTCATAAAGGGTTGTCATCATGTTTCCTTGTTATTGGTAAATGAAGCCGGAGACGGCCCACGCCAGCAATACCGCCGGCGCGCCGGTCAGGAAGCGGCCGACCAGCACCGACGGCACGCCAACGCGCACGGTGTCCTGTTTGGCATCTGCCAGCGACAGGCCGACCGGGATGAAATCGCACGACGCCTGGGCGTTAATCGCAAACAGAGCGGGCAGCGCCAGATGGGGCGGGATGGTGCCCTGGGCGATTTGCACGCCGACCAGCACCCCAATCACCTGGGCGATCACTGCGCCGGGGCCAAGGAACGGCGAAAGCAGCGGGAAAGAGCAGATCAGCGCCAGTGTCACCAGCCCGACCGGGCTGTTGGCCAGCGGGGTCAGCCCGTGGGCAATGAAATCCCCGAGGCCGGACGCCATGATGATGCCGATCAGCGCGGAGACGAACGCCATAAACGGCAGGATGGTTTTGAGCACCGTATCAATGGTTTCCCGGCCCGCCTGGAAAAATACTGCCACCACCGAACCCATGCCCATGCCGACTTTCGCCAGCAGGCCGTCGCTCTGTTCGGTGATCTTTTTCGTGGTGTCATACTCTTTATGCGTGCCGCGGTCGGGGTTATGCGTGCCGCGGTCGGGGTTATGCGTGCCGCGGTCAGGATTATGCGTGCCGCGGCCGGAAGCCGCAGCGGCAGCCGGTTGCACCGGGGCCGCTGCGCCCTCTTGCGCCGCGCTTTCGCGGATATCGTCCGGTTTCACGCCGGAGACATAGATGTCTTCAGTAATAAACTGCGCCAGTGGCCCGGATTTGCCGGTCGCATGGATGTTCACGGTGGGAATGCGGCGCTTCGGGTAGAGGCCGCAGCGCAAGGTGCCGCCGCAGTCAATCACCGCCACCCCGATCTCCTCTGCCGCGGGTTCCCCCTCTTTGAAGCCGTCTACCGCCTCCCAACCGGTCAGCGCACGCAGGCGGTCAACAATCGCCGGGCGGGTACCGGCGGTGACATACACAATCTTTTTGCCGGGTGTCACGGTCAGGCAAAGGGGGCCGCCCCAACCGCTCTCACCTTTATGAATCTCAATAACCTTAGCCATACCACCTCCGGGAATTAACGGGAATTACAGGCGCACCTGACGATCCAGCTGGATGCGCATCTTGCGTTCAAACAGTGTGGTGGTGAGGTCAGTGACCCAGCCGCGGAAGAAGTTCATCACCATGCCTACCAGCAGGTAGCTCACGGCCAGCGGCCCAAGCGGCAGATGCAGTGCGGTCAGGCCGTTGGCGATGCCGAGGTAAACAAACAGCTCACCGGGGTTGATGTGGGGAAACAGGCCGTTCATCGAATGGCAGCTATAAGAGGCCGCCGCGTAATAACTTGGTTTGTATTTCTCCGGCATGAATTTGCCGAGGCTGAGCGTCATCGGGTTACAGAACACAAAGGTGCCGATGACCGGCAGGAACAGATACCGTGATACCGGGTTTCCGGCACAGCGTTGCGCCAGCGTCTCAATCCTGCGCTGGCCGACAAACACAATCAGCGCATTCATGATAACCAGCAGGCTTATCAGCAGCGGCAGGATGCCGGTGACCATGCCGACAAACACATCGCCTCCCTTCTGGAACAGGCCGATAAACCACTCGGCGCCCTGGGTAATGCTTTCTATCATTTTTATTCTCCTTCGCGGGGGTAGAGACAGAGAACGTTCTGGCATTCACTGTGATAGAAAAATAGCCGATAACATTTAGTTAAAAAGATAATTGGATCACAAAAAGAAAGATAAAACTTTCAATGTGAAAGATATTGGTGAGTTTATTGCGGGTGAGGGGGTACTTTCCGGGAGTGTAAACGGGAAAAATATCTTTTTATTTGAAAGGAAAAAGCAGGGTTTCTTTGAAAGCTCCGTGTGTTTTTGTCAACGCAGGAGACGATTTTTAAGCAACGCAGGGAGCGCTTTTGCATACCCTGCCCTCTGTTGTCGCTTTACCACTTTCATACCGCATAAAAACGTGCACTTTACCGATGTAATATTCATTTACACCTCAAAAACCAATGCGTATTATTCGCATTCGCTTTATCGCAGGTGGCTGGGGGCCGGCCATGTCTGCGTGACGGCGGAACTTTCACAGGGAATTACTCCAGCAACGTAAGTAAAACAATAATTTATTGAGGAATAAGAAGAATGGTGGCACATCCAGCGGTGACGCGTGCAGGTAATCCGGTTCACGCCCGGTGGGGCAGCAAATGCTTTCCGCTTTCCGTTATCTCCCTGTTGATCTCTGCATCGTTTACGTTTGCGCACGCAGCAGATGACACCCTGGTGGTCACCGCACAGGATGAGAGCGGGAGCAGCACCGGCAGCAGCCAACAGGATTACAGCGTGCCGATCACCAGCGCCGGGACCAAAATGTCGATGGTACCGCGTGATATCCCGCAGTCGGTCAGCATCATCAGCCAGCAACGGATGCAGGACCAGGATTTGCAAACCATCGGTGAGGTGATGACCAACACCACCGGCATCACCGCCAGCAATATTGACTCCGACCGCTCTGATTACTATTCGCGCGGTTTCCTGATCAACAACTACCTGTTTGATGACATCCCGACCACCATCAGTAACCTGTGGAACTTTGGCGACGCCGGTTCAGACACCGCCATCTACCAGCGTATTGAAGTGGTGCGCGGCGCGACCGGCCTGATGACCGGTACCGGCAACCCGTCGGCCGCCATCAATATGGTGCGCAAACATGCTGACAGCCGTGAATTCAAGGGATCGGTCTCCGGCAGCTACGGCAGCTGGGACAAACAGCGCCTGGTCACTGACCTCTCCGCGCCGCTGACGGAGTCCGGCAATGTGCGCGGGCGGGTGATCGCCGGCTATCAGGACAATGACACCTGGCTGGACCGCTACCATACCCGGAAAAAATTCCTGTACGGCACTATAGATGCCGACCTTACCGAGTCCACCACCCTGTCTCTGGGCTATGACTACCAGGAAAGCAAAACCGATGACCCAACCTGGGGCGGCCTGCCGACCTGGTACAGCGACGGCAGCCGCACCCATTATGACCGTGAAACCAACCCGGCACCGGACTGGAGCTACTCCAACCACGAGTCGAAAAAAGTCTTTGCTGACCTGACCCACCGTTTCAGCAACGGCTGGCAGGCGCGCGTGAACGGCACCCATGCGGAAAGTGATTTTGATTCCAAGCTGATGTACGCCTCCGGGTTCCCGGACAAAACCACCGGCAGCGGCGTGAACGCCTACGGCGGCTGGAACAAAGGCAAGCGCAAAGTAGACTCCGTGGACACCTACGCCACCGGGCCGTTTGAGCTGTTTAACCGTACCCATGAGCTGATGGTCGGCGGCAGCTACAGCCGCCAGAACAACCACTACTACAACTCACAGTCGATGCTCAGCGAAGCGGATATCGGCAACTACAACCAGTGGAATGGCTCGGTGGCCGACCCGGTGTGGAGTGACTGGGTTGATTATTCGAACGATACCATCCGGCAGAAATCCCTGTACGCAGCGACCCGCCTGTCGCTGACCGATCCGCTGTCGCTGATCGTGGGCGCACGTTACACCGGCTGGCGTGCCGAAGGCTCGACCGCCACCAGCGACAAGAGTGACGTCACGCCGTATGCCGGGCTGGTGTATGACATCAACGACACCTGGTCCGCCTATGCCAGCTACACCTCGATCTTCCAGCCGCAGACCGTGCGTGACAGCGGCGGCAGCTACCTGGATCCGGTGACAGGCAAAAACTACGAAGCCGGGTTGAAGGCTGACTGGTATAACGGCCGCCTCACTGCCTCCTTTGCGGTGTTCCGCATCGAGCAGGACAACGTGGCGCAAAGCGAAGACACCTACATCCCCGGTACCACCGAAACCGCCTACCGCGCGGTGGACGGCACGGTCAGCAAGGGCGTAGAGTTTGAAGTGAACGGCGCGCTGACAGACCGCTGGCAGATGACGTTCGGCGGCACCCGCTATGTTGCTGAAGACAGCGACAATAACGACATTAACTCGTTCCTGCCGCGCACCTCACTGAAACTCTTTACCCGTTACCAGCTGCCGATGCTGCCGGACCTGACAGTGGGCGGCGGGGTGAACTGGCAGAACCACACCTGGGAAGAGGCGGCCGGCCCGCTGGGCACCCAACGCGCCGATCAGGGCAGCTATGCGCTGGTGAGCCTGTTTGGCCGTTACCAGGTCACGCGCCAGTTCTCTGTGCAGGCCAACGTCAACAACCTGTTTGACAAGACCTATTACGACTACCTGGCCCCATACGCCGTGTATGGCGCCCCGCGCAGCGTTTCTGTGACAGCGAACTATTCGTTCTGATTATGCTGACGCTGAGTTGACCCCGTAAAAAACGCCCTCACATGAGGGCGTTTTGTTATTTATGCTGTACGTAAAGCCTTTTTACGCCATTAACCTCACAAAAAGAAAGGTTTAACGCGGTATAATTGGCCCTCTTTTATAAACGCCATGTTTCTTTCCTGTGTATGCAGGCAAGTAAGCATGGTTGAGAAGAGATGCTATGTACGGACACCCCCTGACGGCCGCCCCGGCGTTTTTCGATCCTGAAAACAGCCTCAATAAGTACCTTCTGAAGATCAACGGCTCAGACGTTATTGCGGATGTGGAATCCTTTACCGGCGATGAAGCCCTGAGTTCACCCTACCGCTATACCATCCGGTTTACCTCCACCGCAAACGATGCGGAAGCCGCCGGCATCCTGCATCAAACTGCGACATTTATCCTTCGTGCTGATAATCCTGCCTGGTCAACCTATTTCCCTGACCGTGATAAATGGGTGACGCTGCGGCAAGTTCCGGGTGTGATTACGTCCCTGGAAAGGCTGAGCTGCAGTGTTGATGAAACGCTGTATGAAGCGATACTTGAACACCCGATGGTGCTGCTCAATACACGCTACCGAAGTGCGGTTTACCAAAATATTTCGGTGCCCAACCTGGTCAAACAGATCCTTAAAGAACACGGTTTTGAAGGGTACGAAATCAATCTCGATGAGTTGTCCTGGTCATACCCATTGCGGGAAATGATTGTGCAGTGGAAAGAAACGGATTTAGCGTTTATCCGGCGGTTGCTGTCTGAAGTGGGTATCTGGTTCCGCTTTGAACTGCACCCCGATCACGACCACATCATGGTGATGATGTTTGGCGACTCGCAGGCGAACTACCTGTTCAATCACAAGATCACCGCCATCAATCCGGCAGGGACAACCGGCGAACGCTATAGCATGTATAAGCTTACGGCTAAGCACACCATTGTGCCTGCTTCTGTGAATGTGAAGAACTATAACTATCGGGCGAGTAAATCAATCACAGTGCTGGATGGCGAGGCGGATTTATCACGCCGGCCTGAATTAACCCACGGCGGCGAATATCACTACGGCGATATTCACCTTACCGAGGGGGACCGCTGGGGTATCGGCCGCGGGCAGGCGGCAGAAACCAGCTGGCATTACGCCAGGATCAGGCATGAATATCTGCTTAACGGAATGACGGTACTGACGTCGATTGCTGACGACCCGGCCATCGTGCCGGGAACCGAGTTGCGTATTATGGGTGACATCCCTGATGCATTTAAGGAAGGGATGGTGGTGACCCGCCTGCACGCCAGTGGTTCACGGGCCAGCAGCTTTCAGAGTGAACTGACCGGCATTCCTTACAGTGACATCGTCTGTTTCCGGCCTGAAAGGCTGCCGCGCCCGGTGATAGCAGGCACGATCCCGGCGCGGGTATCCGGGAGCAGAATGAATGACCCCCTCGCCCGCATCGATAAACAGGGGCGCTACCGGGTACGGTTCGATTTTGATCTGGCTGAATGGGAAAAAGGGCGTGAGAGTATGCCCGTCAGGCTGGGGCGGCTCTATGCCGGTGACACCTACGGTATCCATTTCCCGCTTTCAGATAACACGGAAGTGGGTATTGCCTTTGAAAACGGCGACCCGGAACGCCCTTTTATCGCCCATGCCTTTCATGATGAATTGAATCCCGATCCCGTCACCGGCTACAACAGTACGCGCAATGTCATCAGGACGTCGCGCAATAACAAATTACGCATGGAGGACAAGCAAGGCCAGGAGCACATCAAGCTCGCGACGGAGTACGGTAAATCGCAGCTGAATATCGGGCATCTGGTTGATTCCGCCGGTAAGCCACGCGGTGAAGGGGTGGAATTACGCACGGACAAGCAGGCGGCACTGCGTGCAGCGGAAGGTTTCCATATTACGACCGAAGCACAAATGAAAGCGAACGGCCTCCAGAACGGGATGGCCGCCACCATTGCGCAGCTTGAATCCGCCTTACAACTGGCCAGGTCACTCGCGGCCAGTGCCGCCATCGCGGATACGCCGGCTGCCGATCTGTCTGCTGTCACTGAACTTCGCCAACAGGTGGCGCAGCCGCAACAACCCACGTTATCTCTGCATGGTGAAGCGGGTGTTGCCGTCACTTCCCCCGAATGCCTGATGCTTCATGCCGGGCAGGATCTGGCATCAACCGCTAAACGGAATATGACGGTGAATGCGTTCAGACGCATGACGTTCGCCGCAGGTGAGCTGTTTTCGGTGTTTGTGCGTAAGGCGGGGATGGTTTTCACCGCCGCGAAAGGTGCCATCAGATTGACGGCCCAACAGGGGGAGATTACCGCCGTCGCGAGCCAGGATATCAGCCTGACGAGTTCGCAGGGGCGTATCATCCTGAATGCCCAAAAAGAATTATTGCTGATGTGCGCCGGGGCCGGCATTCGCCTGAAGCACGGCGAAATTGAGGTGATTGCGCCCAGCGGTATCCGTTTTAAAACGCCTGACGTCGCTTACCTGCCAAAAGCCAGCCTTGAGGGGCTAACCCCCTCCTTTAAAAACGGGGAACTTGTCCGCCAGTTCCGGCTCCACGCGCCCAATGATCCAGAGCATATCCTCAGGCAACAACGCTTTCGGTTATACCGGAATGGCGAGGTGCTGGACGGGATCACAGATGACAACGGCGAGTCCCCGTTACTGAACAGTACCGAACTGGATACCTGGTCACTGGAAATGTTGCACGACACTGACTCCCCGGAGGGAACCGCATGAGTGATCAACCGAAAGCACAAGACGTCAACCCTTTTGATGACCCCCCGAACAGCGGGATCCCCAAAGCAACGGCGTTCATACCCCGCATTATCTGGCAAGCCGCTGTATCGGCGTGCCGGTGAGTGCAGGTAAAAAAAGCTATACCACCGATTGCCCGGTTCAGCGCCCCATGCCCGGTATCGTGATTCTGGTGCATGGCGTGAATGACGTGGGGGAAGCGTACCAGAATCAGGAACGCGGCATTATCGAAGGGCTGAAAAAGCGGCTTGGGCGCGACGATCTGTGGCCGCACACATGGGAGGAGAAAACCTTCCGGGTGCGCAATGCGTCAGGGGAGATGGAAGAGTGCGCCGACCCGCAGAAAAAGCAAAGGGTCTGTTCAGACATCGCCCGTTCGCCAATTATTCCCTTTTACTGGGGCTATCGCCCGGTTGACTATGAGGTCTGGGACGACGATCAACGTCAATACCGTGAAGCGATGGGCCGCAGCCGCCGCAGCCCGGAAACGCCCCTGCCCTATGATGCCTACCGTGAGAATGACAAGGCGGTACTGCGCAAATTCGGCGCGAAATATCCGATGGATTGCTTTCATAACACGCTGGATCCCAGCGGTGTATGGGGTGGCGGCACCTTTGCCAATGCCACCACCGCGATCCCCGATATGCTGGGGCCGGGCGCGGGCGGCCTCTCGTTAGGCGTTGTCGGGTTCCTCAGCCGCGCCGAACTGTTTAACGGCGGGGATTTTACCCATCCGGTCTATAAAAACCCCCACCGGATTTACCAATTTTATGCGGCGCAACGGCTGGCGAACCTGATTCTGACTATCCGGCGAAATCTCCCGACAAAAAAAGACACGATCAATATCGTGGCGCACAGCCAGGGAACCCTTATCACCATGCTGGCAAATATGCTGGTAAAGGCGGAAGGGCTTGAACCGGCTGACTGCGTGATCCTCAATCACTCCCCCTATTCGCTGGAAAACCGCTGGCTGGAGAACAGCCAGACGGGCCACCACCAGACGGATGCCGCCCGGCAACAGACCTTTGAGAATTTTTGCCGCCTGATGGCCACCAACGCCCGGTTTAGCGAAGGGGGCGACGGCCTGCTGAGTGAGGAAGACCAGCAGAAACTCCTGGAGACTATGGCGCTCCCGCGCCGGGAGTTTAATAACAGCTGGTACAGCAACCCGTTACATCAGCGCAATAACTTTGGCAAGGTTTACAACTACTTCTGCCCGGACGACGGCACGGTGTCTTTGCTGCCGGTGCAGGGGATCGGCTGGCGTGGTATTCCGCAGAAGATGGCGAAAAACATCCCCAACCTGAAGCAGCGGGTCTTTCACCAGAACAGCAGCGTCGGCCTGCCGCCGGACGGCAAACCCTTCAGGAAGCCCGCCACCGGTAAGGGCGACTTTGAATACTCATCACTGACAAATGCCCGCTGGGAGTTCAGCGATGTGATCCCGAATGGGGAAGCGTTGCCGGAGCCGTTTATTTTTACCCTGATGGGGCAGCTTAATCCGCTCGATGAGAATGCAGATAAAGACAAGGCTTACAGAGCACCGGTAGACGGCAATGACGAGCTGGTAGCGTATAACGCCAGGGCGGGGGCGGCGGGCAATGCGGAACACACGAAAGAAGAGACTTTTCCCTGCCCGCCCTATACGCCTTTTAAAGAGTTACAGCCCGGCCATCTGCTGACGAAAAGGGAAATTGATATCCTGAAATACTGGCGCGAGAGAGATATTGTCAGCGGCAAGGTGGTCAGTGTGAACGGCGCCAACAAAAACATTGTTGTTCGCCGCCGCCTGACCGAGGCGGAACTCCACGAGCTGTACAGTAAATCGGATGACATCATGTTCAGCCAGCACTCCTCTATCGTGATGTCTGCGAAAGTCCCGGAACTGGCGATGGCCTATGATCTGGCGATCGGCCCCTGCAAATCTTTCGATGTGGATCATGGTCATTTCTGGCAGCGCTTGCTGAGACTGGCCGACTGGCGTGATAGGTGGTCTGAAGATACTCAGGCATTCACCTATAACCAAACGGGTGTTTTGCCTGGGCCCGAAACCAAAAAATATATGAATAAACCTGATTTAATTCTCCCGACCGGTGAGTTTGGCGTAGTGAATCAGTTTATGAATGCCACCCGTGTTATCCCGGCCCGTTACCCGGAAATTCACAATACCGAAGTAGCCAACCTTCAGTGGCCGATGCCGCCGGTGGAAGATTATGACCGCGTACCGGCCTACCCGAAAAGGAAAGTAATATGAAGGTAAAAGGAATGGCCCTGGTGATGCTGACCAGCTTGTTCGCCGTATCAGCTTGTACGCGTCCGCAAACACCACCGACGCAGGTGATCTATCGCTTCGATGACCACCGATACCTTGAGTTGAAAGGGTGGTATTGCGAAGGCGCACTCTATTACGTGGATCCGGTTCGGGGTATTCACTCTGAGGTGGCGAGTCAGTTTTACCGGGCGTATAGCAAGAAATATGTCCACCCCTCCGAGCGCTATATTGCCGTTCCTTGGTGGGATTCCACGGCATTTACCG